>CAYRQB010000052.1:0-23984 GCA_964426025.1 uncultured Heliomicrobium sp. | reverse complement strand
CGGAATTCGATTTTCAAACCGCCGCTCCAACGTCTGCCCGCGCCGAAATGCGTTCCTTCAAACGGATTGCCGAAGTTGAAAGCGAAGGCTTTGTCGGCGATATTCAGCACATCGAATTGCGCCGAGCACTGAACGCGCTCGCGTTTGAACAGATTGACGCCGGCGGAAAAGTTGAACGTCGTGCGAGGTTTGACTCGTTGACGGTCGAAATCAACCAACTCCGATCCTGGCGCGGCTTTCAAATCATCCAGCCGTTCTTCCTCGACTTCCAACGGAACGCCGCTTTCGTGACGACCGGTCAGAGCCAGCAGCAAACCAAGTTTTTGTTGTTGATAAGCGACGCCGAAAGCTCCTGTGTTGCGTTGATCCTGGTCGGGGATGAATTTGACGCCGGGACCGATTTCAATGAATTCGTCGGTCAGAAACAATCCGCCGTTGAGCGGCCCGGTTTGCAGAATTCGCTGATTGGTGTAACTAAGCCAGCCCGACCATCCGCGTCGTTCCGGCACATCCAACCTGACGTCAACTCCGCGCGAAAAGCCGCTGGCTACGCTGTTTGGAGAAATGATCGTCGTGTTGAAGAAAACATTCGGATCGCCGACGTTGCGAAAATTGCGCCACCAATAAGCCGCGTCAAGTCTGAACCAGCCGTTGAAATCCTGAGCGAAACCGGCTTCGTAAGCCGACAATTTTTCCGGGCGAATCTCCGCTCCGCCGTGGCTCGCATCGTCTTCAAACGGAGACAAGCGCCGAGCCTGTTCGGAAGACGCCAGCAACAGATTGTCTACTTGAGGCGGTTGGAAAAGCCGATTGAACGAAACTCGCAAGGCAGTTTTGGTTTTCGGAATGAAATAAACCGCGCCCAATCGCGGGCTGAGCTGATGATCGGAAACCAGCAGGCTGGTGTAATCGAATCGCAACCCGGCCTGAACCGTCAGGTTTCGCAGCGGAGAAAATTGATCCTGAGCGTAAGCTGAAAACTGACCGCGAACTCGGCGGTCGCTGAAAACGAAAGGATCGTCTTCGTCAAAATCCTGAGCCGGTTCGCTGACCTCGCGCTCTTCGGCGGCGTCTTCGTCAGTGATGTAAAACTTGAAATACTCGTGCGGAGCGATGCGACTGGCTTCAATGCCTGTTTTGAAGATGTGTCCGCGGCGCCCGTGAGTCAGACTGGCAATGAAACCTAACCGAGAATGCGCGCGATCCTGTTCGGCGAAAATCGGAATATCATTTTCGCTGCCGAAAAGCCGCGATTCGTGGCGACGATAAAACCCTGCCAGATTCGTGACCGTGCTGGCCGACCACAGATGTTGCCAGCTTGCCGAAAAACTGTTGTTGCGGAGTTCCTGCCGCTGATGCTGTCGGTTCTGTTCCTGCAAAAAATCGTTCGGTACTGTGAAGTTCGTTCCGTTGCCGGATGCGTTGAACAACATCGTGTCGCGTTCAGACGGATGCCAATCGGAGCGCAAGTTCAGATTCACCGCGCCGCCACGATTGTTGAAATTGCGCGGATCAACCGGATCGAGAAAACGATCCGAACGATTGGTTGCCGCGTCGGCAAAAAAGCCGAATCGTTTGCCGAAGCTCTGCCCAAAAGCCGCCGCCACGTCGCCGGTGCGAAAATCGCTTGCGCCTGCTCGCAAAATTCCAAACACCGTTTCGTCAATGCCGGATTTCGGTTGAACGATAACAACACCTCCATTGCGTCCGCCGAATTCAGCCTGGATATTGCCGGTAATGATTTGCAGCGAGTTGATCGTGTCAGTGTCAAACGCGCTGGCCGAAACAGAATCCAATCGGTCAGCAATCGGGATTCCGTCAACGACGTACAAAATGCCATCGTCAACTCCGCGAGGATGCAGCAAGCCATTGTTTTCCGTCGCAAAGCCGGGAGCCGAAGCAATCAGTTCCTGAAGCTGACGCCCGCGATTGACGCGCGGCGCTCTTTGAATGAAGTTCGCCGCCAGCGTCACAGACGATCTTGGAGATTCCGGGTCAATCAGGGTTTCAACTGCTGTGACGTTGATCTGCTCGCTGGTCGCGGCCACCTTCAAACTGAACGAAAACTCAAGCGGGAGATTGGAATTCATCGTCACTGTTCGCGATTGACTGGCGAAGCCGCTTGCTTCGACAACCAATGTGTAACGATTGAAAGCGACATTGTTGAAAACGAATCGCCCTGAGGCGTCCGTCAAGACTTCAAGCTTTTCGCCTGTGATTGAATTGGTCAATCGCACGTTGGCGCTGGCGATGACCGCGCCGGTCGCATCGGAGATGACGCCGCGAATTGTGCCGATCTGAATTTGTGCAAACGCCGTCACTGCCCAAATTGTCATAAAAACTGGCAGTTTGATTACTTTTGTCATCTTGTTCATTTCATCAATTGATCAAATCATAATGCTCAAAGTTCACGCCTCACAGCATTTCGTGATCCTCTCAACAAGCTGAAGGCGTGAACTCTGAACACTCACGAGGTTAGCGCGCGACTTTTGTCCAGACACTGCCGGCTTTGGCGCTGCGGGTGATGGCTTCGACGACGCAGTTGGATTCGTGACCGTCAGCGAAAGTCGGGAAATCAATCTTGTCCTTGTCCGCCGACATCGAACGGCCTTCGGAGATGAAGCTGTAAACGTTGCGAAGCAGATTGCGGAAAGCGTCAGCCCACGCTTCGCCGTGACCGCCGGGCAGAGCGGCGTAATGCGCGATGCTGGGATCAAGCAAGCCGGGGTCTTTCAACATCCAGCCGTTCGGTTCGTTGCGTTTGCCTATCCACAGTTCGTTCGGGCGTTCCTGTTTCCAGGCTAAAGCGGCTTTGTTGCCATCCACTTCGATTTCCAAACCGTTTTTGTGACCGGCGCTGACCTGAGAAACCGAAAATGAACCTTTCATCCCGTTTTCAAACCGCAGCAAGACGCTGGCGAAATCTTCAGTATCCACAGGGTACTCGTCGAATTCTTCCTGGCCGCTGCTCTTGGCGAAAGCTTCGCGCGTGCCTTTCGGTTTTTGCCGAGTCGGATAAACGGTCGTGTAATCGGCCAGGACTTCGGCAATGCGCGAACCGGTGATGTATCCGGCCAGATCGCACCAATGCGATCCGATGTCGGCCACGCAGCGGGATTCGCCGCCTTCTTTTTCCAATCGCCAGTTGTAATCGTTCGGGTAAAGCAGCCAGTCCTGAATGTAATAACCGTGAACCCAATGAGCTTTGCCGATGTCGCCGCGGTTGATCATCACGCGAGCCTGCTGCATCAGCGGGTTGTAGCGGTAATTGAAAGTCACAGCGTGAACTATGCCTTTGGCTTCAGCCGCCGCCAGCATTGCCCGCGCGTCGGCGGAATTCAACGCCAGCGGTTTGTCTGCGATGACGTGTTTGCCGCGTTCGATGGCCGCCATCGTCACCGGCAAGTGCAGGTCATTAGGCGTGCAGTTGTGAATGACTTCGATTTCAGGATCGTCCAGCAGAGCTTCGTAACTGCCGTAAGCTTTCGGGATGCTCATCTTGGCAGCTTTGGCTTCGGCGGATTTTTGAGAACTCCCGGCGACGGCAACGACTTCGACAAATCCCAGCCGACGCGCGGCTTCAATGTGATGCGGGCCAACAAAGCCCGCTCCGATCAATGCAGTTTTGACGGTTCGCATTTCAGCGCTAATCCCCCTTGCAGAATTTTAGAACAGATTTTCAGACGTGATTTTGCTTATTGATGAAGCGGACGTATCTTCATCGCTTGGGTTGGGAGTGTCAAGTTTGTGGAGAATGATGCAGAGCTGAGCTTACCGTCCTTCGCCGACTCTGAGCGCGACCAGACGGCCTTCGCGTTGATCCGGCAGAATGACTCGCAAGACCAGCGCGTTGCCGTCGCGCAAATTCGCCGTGACGCGTTGGAAGTCGGCCAGGTTGCGAACCGGCTGGCGATTGGCTTCGGTGATGACCCGACCGGAAAGCCATAACATTTCCGCCGCCGGGCCAAGCGGATCAATATCGGAAATGACCACTCCGCTTTTGACCTGAGCTTGTTTGCCGCCGTCGTTTGAAGCCCGCTGAGATTCGGGCGTCAATTCGCGCACGGCGAATCCCAACGGAAGGTTGGTTCGTTGAATTGAAGGACGATTTTCGATTTGTCTGTCGTTGGCGTTCGTCGGACGACGATCAAGAACGGCTCGCACAGTCAGTTTTTGACCGGCTCGAATCAAATCTATGTCAACCTGCTGTTGCGGCCTGGAATTGGCGACGAGGTTGAAAAAATCGTCCGAATGGCGAATCCGGCGACGATTGAAATGCGTGATGACATCGTAAGCCTGAATCCCCGCGCGCGCTGCCGGCGTGTCGGGAGTGACATAAGAAACCACGACTCCATGCGCGCTGTTCAAGCCCAAACCTTCGCGAAGCTCAGGCGTCAGCGTTTCCGGTCTCAATCCCAAAAAACCGCGAGCGACTTCGCCTGTCGTTCGCAACTGTTCGACAACCTGCTTCACAACGTTGCTTGGCACGGCGAAGCTGATGCCGCGACTGTCAACGCGAATGACCGTGTTGACGCCGACGACTTCACCGGATTTGTTCAGCAATGGTCCGCCGGAATTGCCACGATTGATGGCGGCGTCGGTTTGAATGAAATTTTCGAACGGCTGGTCGCCGTAAACTTTGCGGCCAAGCGCGGAAACGATTCCGGCTGTGACAGTGTGTTCGTATTCCAGAGGATTGCCGATGGCTATGACAGGATCGCCTACCTGCACCGCGTCGGAATCGCCGAATTCAAGCGCATCCAGATGTTCGGCTTCAATTTTCAGAAGCGCGATGTCCGTGGCGGTATCCAGTCCCAAAACTCTGGCTTTGTGTTCGCGCCCGTCGGCCAGTCGGACGCGAATGCGGTCGGCATTACGAATGACGTGTTCATTGGTGACGATGTAACCGGTCAGGTCAATGATGAAACCGGTTCCGGTTCCGCGTTGGATGCTGCCTTGTGGAGCGGAACTGTCGGAGGATTTGGCCTCGTTGGCGGTGACGGCGCGCATTGCCACGACGGTGACGACGGCGTGATTGGCTTCACTGACAATTTCTGCGTTCGATCTTTCTTCGTCTGCGCTCAGATTCCATTCGCTGAATTTTGCTGAGAAGAGTAATTGTTGAAAGGCCTGCGGGCGAACAAAAGCGGCGGCGACAAGCACTATCGCCAATGTCCCAACAGTGAATGCACATAAAAATGCGAAAAGGGTACCGCGTTTCATGACTAACCACTATTTCTTGATCTGCTTCTCGCTGATGATGCGCCAGCCGTCATCCAGCCTGCGCAAGGTAATCACTCCCTGAGCGCGTCCGGAGCTTTGTTTACGACCTCGCCGCAACGTCCAGCTTCGGTCGTAAATCACATCAGCTTCCTGATGTCCGTCGAAATTTTTCAAAACGATCTGCGGCGAATTGGAAAACCGCAACCAGTAAGAATCCAACTTGCCGAATATGTTGCGCTTTCGCGCTTCCACTTTGGCCCGGGTCATCGTTCCGTCGCGAAAGTATTCGACGCGGTCGGCGTAATAGTCTGCGTGTTTTTTCCATTCGCCTCGCACAGCAGACATTGCCCATTCAGTATAAACCGTACTGACTTCGCTCCGAAGCTGTTCTTCGGCAGCCGACGAACCCGGCTCATTGGCTTTGATGAAAACAGCCGGAACGGTTTTCTCGTCATTGCCATCAATCGGAATCTTGTTCGTCTGCCCTGTTTGAACGTCGCTTGCTGGCGAACTTGCGGTCTTGGAATCGGCGGGCGAAACGATCGTATGATCGGCTCCATCAGCGTTGGCCTGCCAATCCGAATATAAAAGATAAGCCATTGTCGTCAGCGCGCCCAGAATCATGACAATCACGCTGGCCATCAGCTTTCGGCGCGGACGCCGTTCAATGATCAACGTCGGAGCCTTGGTTTCGGCTGTCGTCTGTTCAATCAAAATTGACTGTTGGTATTCGCGCTTGGCGACGGCTGCGATTGCTTTCGGGCGCGGCGCAGTCATCGTCGTCGAATCCTCGCTTACGGCTAAGATTTCGGATGCCAGCTTCGTCGGATGAATTTTCAACTTCAAGCCGCTGTTTCGAGCGGCAACCGCAGCGGCGATGTTTTCGGCGAACTCCGCTGCGGAAGCGAAACGATGATGCGGATTTTTTGCCAGCGCGCGCAGAACCACATCTTCCAGTTGTGGGTTGATGTCCTGACAAAACCGTCGCGGCGGCGAAGGCGGCTCCTGCAGATGTTTCAGCAACACCACCGAAGTATTCTCTCCGGCAAATGGCACATGACCGGTCAGCATTTCGTACAGAATCACGCCCAACGAATAAACGTCTGAACGCGCGTCAACCGGCTGTCCGGTGCATTGTTCCGGCGAGATGTAATTCGGCGTGCCGATGATCATGTTTTCGTCGGTCAGCCCCTGCCACGTCGTCTGAAAATCTTCCAGCTTGGCCAGTTTGGCGATGCCGAAATCCAGAACGACAACTCGCTCAGTGGCGTCGGCGCTCGAACCAATTGCCGATTCGATCATGACGTTGTCGGGTTTCAAATCGCGATGAATGATGTTTTGGCGATGAGCGACTTCGATGCCGGCGCAAACCTGCGTCAGAATCGCGGCAGCGCGTTCCGGCCTCATCTGCCCCAATCGCGAAGCGTGAGCGCGCATCTCTTCGCGCAAACTGCGACCTTCGATCAATTCCATCACCAAGTAAGCTGAGCTTCCGGGCAGAACTCCGAAATCGTAAACGGCAACGATATTCGTATGCCTGAGCCGTGCTGCGGCGCGGGCTTCGCGGTTGAAGCGTTCGCGCGCGGTTGCGTCAGCCAAAAGATCGGGGCGCAGGATTTTAATGGCGACAGCTCGCTCCAGCGGCAAATGCGTGGCGCGATAAACGCTGCCCATGCCTCCGTGCGCAATCAATTGTTCGAGTCGGTATTTGCCTTCGATGATCAGCGGCAGAGTTTCAATCTCGCGCGTCGGGGTTTGATCGAACAAACAAAACTCCACGGCGTCGCCGAAACAACGATGACAAGCCTGGCAATATCGCATCGCTTTCTCTCCGCGTGTCGGCAGGGCTGCCGCGCTTCAGCCGGACGGACAGCGCCGACAATTGATGTTCAACAGGTGATTCAATTCAACGCAAATTGGCGATCAAGGAGTGAAACCGCTGGTTGAAGTCGAGCGCTGGGGTTTGGCGCTGATGAAGCATAGCCTCAATCTGATTCTTCCCGCAAGTCAACTTTTCAGCCAGCCGCATTCCATGCTGGCACGCAGAAGCGTGAATCTGGGACAATGCCTGAACGCATTCATTTGATGGTGAAAAGCTGATCGTCCAGATTGGCTTTGTGGCCGACGCTGTCGAAGTTGATCGCCCAATCGTGAACCAGCGAACCGCGTCCGCCTTCGACGCTCAATTGAATTGTGTATTTGTGCGGCAGCGTCAGACCTTCGACCAGCCGGAAATCATCGAATTCTTCTGTGACTGAGTAATAACTTTCCTGATTCTGATTCGGATTATCGCGAGCGCCGATCATCGCTGAAATTTCGAATTGATAACGAGTGCGGACGTGACGGAAAGTTTCGGGATCGAAATAAAGAAGCATTTTCAGGTCGGTCGAGCCTTTGCGCGGACGATAGCCTAGTTCGTGCAATTGCCTTCCGTCAATTTTCTTCAACCCTCGATAATCGAGTTTGGGCTGAGCTTCGGCCATTCTGAGCAAAGGCCAGGCGGTTGAAATCACGCCGCCAATCAAGCCTTCCTTCAGAGGCATGCTCTGCTGAGTGACGAACAGCGCCAACGGCGAGCGGCGTCCCTGTTGCAGAAAACCCGCCGTCGCTTTGTTGCCGTCGTAAGCCATGTCTTCGCCGGGATAATCCTGTGTTGGGAATTGCATGCCGAATCGGAATTTGACGCCCGAAGAAACGAACATCGCTTTGCCGGGCAGATTCGCCGCGCCTCCGATGCGCATCAACATCTGAGCCGCGCCGCTTGCCACTCGCAATTTCACTTTCGCCCGAGCATCGGCGCTGCCGATGGCATCCAGATGTTTGGCGACCAATTCCTCAGGCTTCATCTTTTCGTCGGCTGAAACACTGTCGAAAAGCGGCGACAGTATCAGGCCAAAAACAAACAGCGCGAAGATCGTCTTTTTCATTTCGCTCTTCCCCTCTCAGTTCACAACAACCTGTCGCGGACGAAATTGAAGGCTCGCGTGTAAGCGCGGCTCAACAATCCCGGCCAGTTATTCGACGGCAAAAGCGCCGGAAAACTCTTCGCGCCGACTTGCTCGAAGGAATTGTTCCATCCGCTGCCGTCCCAGAAGATGTCCGAATTCTTCGCACCGACTTCCTTAATCAAACCGCCTGGATTGCGTCCGTTGTCGGCCAGCGTGTTGCCGTGAATTCGGTTTTCTTCGGGAATCGCGCCGACATCGAATGTTCGGCCTTTCGGGTAAGCGACGGCCAATCCGACCACGGCAATGCCGAATGAATCGTTGCCGCGAATTTCGTTGGCGGTAACTTCGGTGCGGTCGGCGGCCATAATCAACAAACCGGTTCCGGGAATCAGTTTGCCGACGATGGCTCCCGGATCGCCGAAGTTTTCATGATTGTTGTTGATGATGCGGTTGTTTTTGACTTTGTGGTCGCTGCCGACTTTCGACGGATTGTTCGGCAACAGAAAAACCAGCATCCCGGCGGTGTTGTCGTGCAGGTAATTGTTTTCGATCAGCGAATGAACGCTGTTTTCGATCTCAATGCCTGCGACGTTGTTATGACATTCGTTGTTGCGAACGATGATGTCGCGCGATTGGCCGACGTAAATCGCGGCGTCCTTGATTCCGGTCATCAGACAATTTTCAACCAGCACGCCTCTGCATTCGACCGGATAAACTCCGTACAGGCCTGTGTTGTGAACCACCAGATCGCGGAAAGTGACGTCGGTCGCTCCGTGAACAGTGATTCCGTTGTTGACGTAATCTTTGACCGAAAGACCTTCGATGGTGAATTTGTGACCGGAGGTGATGACCGCGTCGGTCAGTTTGTTTTGTCCGTCCAGCACGGCTCGCTGGCCGTTTTCCTTCAATCCGCGAATGGTGATGTTGTCTATGTCAATCAACAACATCTCGTTGTAAGTGCCAGGATGAATTTCTATCACGTCGCCGGGGATTGAACGATCGAGCGCGGATTGGATTGATTCACTGGGTTTGACGCGCCAGGTTGTAGGTTCTCGCTGAGCCAATTGAATCGGTTTGAAGGCAGATGGATTGGAAACCGCCAGCGCCGAACCTTCAACTTTCGGTTTGACGCGTTCGATAACCGGCAATCCTGAAGGAACTTTTTCCGGGATTTGCGGCTTTTGAGATTCGTCGGTCAGCGAATGAAGAAACGCGACCAGGTCTTTGCGCTCCTGCGGAATGATGGTGAAGCGGCGGATTTTGTCGTCAATGTTCTTCAAATCCATTTTATTGCCGTGTCCGCCGCCGGAAGCGTAAAAGTCCACGACCTCTTCCAGAGTCTGAAAACGTCCGTTGTGCATGTAAGGCGCGGTCAACGCGACGTTGCGAAGCGTGGGAACTTTGAATGCGTGTTTGTACGGTTCGCCGCCTTCGATTTCAGCGCGTCCCAAATCTTCTTTTTGGCCGGGCATCGGCGGAACGCCTATGACTTTGAAATCCAGATTGGCAAAAGTCGGAAAGCCATGACATTCGAAGCAACGGGTTTTCAGCGAACGGAAAAGCGAAAGCCCTCGGCGTTGTTCGGCGGTCAAAGCCGTCGAATCGCCCGCCGCATAACGATCAAAGGCGGAGTTGTTGCTGATGATCGTTCGTTCGAAAGCCGCCACCGCGTTGGTCACATTGTCGAAAGTGACAGCCGAACCGTTCGCTCCGCCGAAAGCTTTATCGAACATCTGCGCGTATTCGGGAATCTTCTTTAACTCCTCGACCAGTTCTTCAGGCTTCTGATTCATTTCGTCTTCGGCGGTGATGGGCGAACGCGCCTGGTCTTCCAGATCGTTGGCTCGCCCATCCCAAAACAGCTTGTGCGAATAGGCTGCGTTCCAAATGGTCGGAGCGCTACGCCTGAGTTCGGTTCCGCCTTGACGTTCGGTTCCCAAACCTTTTCCGCCAACTCCCATCGAAAACAAACGCCCGTCGCTGAAACCTAAATCCGGATGATGACAGGTGGCGCATGATTGAGTGTTGTCGCCGGACATTATCGGATCGAAATAAAGCAACCGGCCAAGCTCGACTTTTTCAGGCGTCGTCGGATTATTTGCGCGCTGATTCATCGCCGGAAAAGGACGGCGCAATCCGCCGCTGCCCGGATTGCCATTGGTCAAACCTGCCGGAGGAATATCTGCTTTGAAAGGAATCATCCCGATAACCAGGATCGCCACGGCAAGCAAACCGAAAAGCGCGACGACAAACATCAACAAACGGCGAAGCCTGCCGTTCTTCGGAGCGGACGGCGGAACAGGCGCTGCAACATTCATAGTTTCAATCCCCATTTTTAGAGTTCTCTCTTCAGCGTGATTTGCAAAGCTTGGGCTGACAGCGACGGCATGATAACCAAATCCCTGTGCCTGACAACTCGCTACAGATCGAATCCCGGCACACCGTCATCTCGTTGAACACCAAGCGTGTTCAGCGCCATCGCCACCATGTTGTATTGACCGACGGTGAAAATCAGATCGAGAAGTTGTTGCTGATCGAGCAGATTGGACAAAGCCTGCCAGGTTTGATCGCTGATGAAAGATTCCGCCACCAGTTCATCAACTGCGCGAAGCATGGCTGATTGCAGTTCATTCCAACCCGCGGCGTCCGGACCTTCCTTGATTCGCAGAATCTCTTCATCGGTCAAACCTGCCTGCCTGCCAATCAAAACATGCTGTCCCCATTCATAATCGCTGCCGCAAAGCCACCCGGTTCGCAGAATCAACATTTCGCGTTCGCGAGGCGGCAAACTGGATTTGTTCAGCACGTGATTGCCGAAAACCATCCACCGTTCCAGCAGTTTCGGATGAACCGCCAGCGTGCGAAAGATGTTGAAGATTTGCCCACGCATACGCGCGCGATCCAGAATCCGCCGTGTGTCTTCACTCAATTGATCTTCCTCAAGAGGTAATAACCTTGGTTCATTCAGTTGCATCGTTAAGCTCCTGTTCGCAATTTTACGCCCATTGTCTGACCTGAAAATTGACAGTTGGTTTGCGGCAGCTTCATACCACAACCGTCTGCGCGCCGCACGCCAGATGAACCTGTCAAGTCCCGTTTTAAGAAAGCGCTTGCTTCAAACCTCAATATAATCTAAATTTACAGTCGCAATCGGCAGACAAGCGGGATATTCAGGCAGGCGCTGCCGGTGATTAAGTCATAAATAGTCAAAGTAATGATCGGTCTCAAATATCAAATCCAAAGGTTGAGACTCGCAATCGCTAGCCCCCAAGTTCATATTCCTCCCATCGGGAAATTGAAATTTCGTAACGTTGATCTGTGTTCGGCGGCAGCACTGGATGCGCCGAATGTCAGATATTTCATTCACAGTGAAGACTCCGGCGTATCGGCCCCGCGCCTGCTCTTCATCTGGGAGACTGGGCGAGTCGCATGAGCTGGGAACCTAGTGTCCGAACGCGGCACTTAACCGTAATAATCTCTCTTATCCTTATTGCCACGGCAACGTTGCTGTGTTTCAACATTGCGCGTCTGCTTAATGCCTACACTACGGCGAAACGTGGGTCGTTTGAAAAAGTCGCCGATCCTCTCTCTTCATTTTCTCAAAGAGCAATTCTGAATCGCCCGCTTGAAGAGCCTCGCCTGGCCATTGGCTTGGACGAAACCGTTCGCTCGCTGATCAAAACCAACACCGGCGAGGACAAGGATTTCGCTTACTGCGCGGTCATTTCCACCGATGGGGCAACGCTCGCTCAGTCGGATGATCACGTAAAACTTCGCGCTTCTGGCAGAATCATGCCAATGGAACAATTGGAAACGGCGCGATGGTACAAACAACTCTGGCAATTGTGGAAACAGGATCACATTTACGAAATGACCTGGGCGTTGAACCTGAACAACAAGCCCTTCGCCAAGATTGTCGCCGGAGTGCCCGCGTCTGTATTGCGCGCCGATCTGGCTCCGACCGTCAAATTAAGCCTGATCTTTGCGGCGATCATCATGGGTTTGTGCGTGCTGACCGCGCTGCTGTCGGCGGGTTTGGTTCTGTTCCCTCTTCGCGAAGTGATGGACAGCATCGAACAGTTGGAAGCCGAAAGCACGATGAACACCGAAACTCGCCCGGTCAATGTCGAGATGCAATCCATCGCCCAGAGATTGCGCGAACTTGGTCGCCGTTTCGCCGGAAACCGCACAGAGATCGAAGCGATTCGCGATCAGTTGCAACAGGTCGTCGGCAGTTTATCCGAAAGAGTTTTGCTGCTCGACCGCGAGCGCCGCGTAATCATGGCCAGTCCCGAAGCTGAAAAGATGCTCAGCGGCGGACGTTTTACATTGCGCGGCCAGAAACTATCGGACGCGCTCAGTTACAGTCATCCGCTGACGGTCATCGCCGAGCGCGCTTACACCAGCGGCCAATCGTTGCAGGAAGTCGCCACCTTCCCCGTCAACGGCATTCAACAACCACAGACCATCGTGGCTTCGCTGCAATTGTTTGAAGATCGCGGTCATCCGGCGGGAGCGCTGCTGACGCTTCGCGATTTTGAAACCTTGCAGCGGCTGGAAACTCAACTGGATTTCGCCACCAAACTGGCTGCGCTCAACCGAATCACTGCTGGCGTCGCGCACGAAGTCAAAAACCCGCTGCACGCGATGGTTCTGCATCTGGAACTGCTCGGCGCAAAAATGGACGCCGGACTCGATCCCAAACCTCACGTTGACATCCTGATGACCGAAGTCAATCGGCTGAAACGCGTCGTTCAGACTTTTCTGGATTTCACGCGTCCGGTTGAAATGAAACTGACTCAGGTTGACGCCAACGTGCTGGTTCGCGAAGTCATCTTGCTGGCAGCCGACGCGCGCGCTCAGGGCGTTGATCTGGAAGAGCATTACGGCAAAGGCCCGCTGATTATCAAAGCCGATTCCGATTTGCTGAAACAGGCGATACTCAACATCATCATCAATGGCTGTCAAGTCATGCCTTCGGGCGGCAAGCTGGTGGTTGAAACCGGCGACGACAACGACGGTCACGTTTTCATAGCCATCACCGATCACGGCCCCGGAATCCCTGAAGATTCGCGCGATAAGATTTTCAACCTCTATTACACGACCAAACCCAAAGGCAGCGGAATCGGTCTGGCGCAGGCATTTCGCGCCGTCCAACTTCACAATGGCCGAATCAAGGTGGAATCCGAAGTCGGCAGCGGAACCTGTTTCCGCATCATTCTGCCCAACGCCTGATAAAGCCGAACGCCTGAAAGGAAGAGATGGCCAGATTTTTTGAAGACTACAAACTCGACGAATTGATGAGTTCCGGCGCTCGAACTGTCACCGAAGCCGACATTGTCAATTTCGCCGGCTTGTCTGGCGATTTTCACGAATTGCATATGAGCGAGGAATTCGCCAAACGCGGACCGTTCGGTCGGCGAATCGCTCACGGAGCTTTGATCTTCAGCATCTCCACAGGCCTGACGATTCAGATGGGCGATCACGAAAACATCATAGCCTTTTACGGCGTGGACAAACTGCGCTTCACACATCCCACCTTCATCGGCGACACGATCAGGGTCACCAAGAAAGTAATCGCCCTGGAACCGAAAGACGATCAACGTGGTGTGGTGGCTTTTGAAACCACCGTGCTGAATCAGAACGACAAACCTGTCGTCGTTTATCAGGATCGCGTTTTGCTCAAACGACGCGGGTAGACGTCTCAAATCCACTTCCAAAAAACTTCAGCAAGTAAGTCCGGCAAAAGGATTTCCCGGAAATTTCCGTTCTCTTTCCGGCTTTCGACTCTCTAGCCGGGTATCTTGCGCTAGAAAAATTCCGAATTGTCATTTTTGTTCAACTTCAACCCGGATATGCCAGGCCGGAAAACTTTCGATTGCGACTCAGATCAGTTGCTGGAGTAAATATGTGGAGAGGATTTTCACCGACTCGCCGTCTGATTTTTTGCGCTTTGACCGGCGTGCTGTTCGCCGTTTTTCTGTTGTGGAAAATGCCGCCAGAATCTGTCGCACAAAGCTGTAGCTTCACGATCAATCCCACAAGCAAAAATTTTGCATCTGGCCCGGGCGCGGGTGGAATCGGCGTTTCGGCTTCTTCTACGTCTTGCAGTTGGACGGCGGTCAGTAACGATCCCTGGATCAGCATCACTTCAGGCGCAAGCGGCACCGGCAATGGCCTGGTCAGTTTTTCTGTCGCGTTGAACACTGGAATTGCCCGAACCGGCACGATCACCGTCGCCGGACAAACTTTCACCGTCAATCAGGATGCGGGGGCTTTTGCCGGATTGCAGTATTACCCTTTGCCGAAACCGATTCGATTGTTCGACACGCGCGCGCCGATTCCGGGTTTTGCCGCCTGCGAATATCTTAGCCAACCGTTGATTGCGGACGGAGAACTGACCAAACAGGCACGCATCACCTGCGACGGCGTGACCATACCGGCTTCGGCGCAAGCCATCGTCGGCAATGCGACAGTCGTCAATCCGTCGGCTGCAGGTTTCATTACATTATGGCCGGACGGACAGATGCGACCGCCTGTGTCTAACCTAAACTTCACCAATGGTCAGACAGTACCAAACGCCTTCACCGTCGGATTGAGCGGCGCGGGAAACTTCCGAGTCTATTCGACATCCGCAGCCGATTTCGCGCTGGACATCACAGGATACTTTGCGCCGCCGGGAGCGAATGGTTTGTATTATCACCCGTTGCCGAAACCGATTCGATTGTTCGATACGCGAGCGCCGATTCCCGGTTTCGCTGCTTGCGAATACCTGAACCAGCCGTTGGTCGGCGGCGGCGAATTGCTCAAATCGGCTCATACGACTTGCGACGGCATCACCATTCCATCAAACGCTCTGGCGATTGTCGGCAATGCAACGGTCGTCAATCCTTCGGCGGGCGGATTTGTGACCTTGTTTCCAAACGGACAGATGCGACCTCCCGTGTCGAACCTGAATTTCGTCGCTGGGCAAACCGTGCCCAACGCTTTCACGGTCGGATTGGACGGCAGCGGACAGTTCAGAACCTTTTCGACTTCCGCAACGAACTTCATCGTAGACATCACAGGTTATTACAGCCAATCGCAGATGGACGCCAACGGCGAAGGATTGCTTTATTCGCCGTTGCCAAAACCGATCAGGCTGTATGACACGCGAGCACCGATTCCTGGCTTCCCCGCTTGCGAATATCTGAATCAGGCGATCAGCGCCGATTCGGAATTGGCGAAATCAGCTCACACGACCTGCGACGGAATCACGATTCCAACGACGGCCAAAGCAATCGTCGGCAATGCGACAGTGGTTTCGCCGTCAGGAAACGGATTCATCACGCTGTTTCCCGACGGGCAAATGCGACCGCCAGTTTCCAACCTGAATTACGTGACGGGTCAAACCGTTCCAAACGCCTTCGCCGTCGGATTGAGTTTGACCGGCGGTTTCAGAGCGTATTCATTTGCCGGAACGCATTTCATCGTGGATGTCACTGGCTATTTCGCGTCATCGCCAATCAATCTCGCTCCAACGGTTGACGCGGGCGCAGATCAAACCATCGGTCAGGGTACGACCGCCCACCTGAACGGTTTTGTGAGCGACGACGGTTTGCCGACCGGCTCGCTGTCTGCAAGCTGGAGTCAAATCGGCGGTCCCGTAACCGTGACTTTCGGCAACGCCAACCAGGCGGCGACCACTGCGACATTCAGCGCCACAGGCGTTTACGTGTTGAGACTGACCGGCGACGATTCTCAATTGACGACAACGGACGATGTCACCGTCACCGTCAACGGCTCGCTGATGGTCAATGCCGGAGCGGATCAAGTCATCACGCTTCCCAACTCGGCGATGTTGATGGGTTCGGTGACCGGCGGAGCGCCTCCAGTGGTTACCTCCTGGAGCAAGTTGAGCGGCCCCGGTTCTGTCATATTCAGCAACGCCAGTTCATCCGTCTCCAATGCGATTTTCGGCATCAGCGGCGTTTATGTTTTGCGACTGACGGCGATGGATGCTCAAACAACTTTGACAGATGATGTGATGGTCACGGTCAATGCCGATCCGACCTCGCCGCCGCCCGATCCGATGACAGTTGCTCCGCCGCTGGATATGACCGTTGCCACGACCATCGGCGCGGCGACGGAGTTTCTTTACACCGGAGCGAATCCGATTCAAACCGGCGTCGCTCCGGGCACGATCAATCCGATGCGAGTTGCGGTATTGAAAGGCCGAGTGCTGGACAAAAACAACTCGCCGCTTTCGCTGGTCAAAATCACAGTGCTAGGTCATCCCGAATTCGGCCAAACGATGAGCCGCGCCGATGGCCGATTCGATATGGCCGTCAACGGCGGCGGAGCGCTGACGGTTCAATACGAGAAAGTCGGTTTCCAAACCGTTCAACGAACCGACAACGTTCCGTGGCAGGATTATTGCGGCATTCCCGATGTGGTGATGATCGGTTACGACCCTCAAGTGACGTTCATTGACTTGCTGGCCGCGACTCCGATTCAAGTAGCGCAGAGCAGCCTGAACACAGACAGTTCGGGCGCACGCCGCACTGCGCTGCTTTTTCCGCAAGGCACAACGGCGACCATGCAATTGCCTGGCGGAGCGATGGCCGGATTGGACAAGCTGCACGTGCGCGCGACTGAATTCACCGTCGGCACAAACGGCTTCAACGCCATGCCTGGCGATTTACCCGCCAACAGCGGATACACTTACGCGGTTGATTACAGCATTGACGAAGCCGTCGCGGCTGGCGCGATTGAAGTCACCTTCAGCCAGCCGATCATTCAATACAACGAAAACTTCCTGAACTTTCCGGTCGGGATAAACATTCCATCGGGCGCGTACGATCCGCTGAAAGGTCAATGGATCGCTTCGACCAGCGGACGCGTGGTCAAAATTCTTTCGATCACTGCCGGAACCGCCGACCTGGATTTGGACGGAAGCGGTCAACCGGCGACCGATCCTGATTATGCAGCGCTGGGCGTCACTGTTGCCGAGCGGCAAACGCTGGCGACGCTTTACGCCGTCAATCAGATTTTGTGGCGAGTGCCGGTCATTCATTTTTCGAAGTGGGATTCCAACTGGCCGTTCGGCCCGCCGGGCGACGCTCAACCGCCGGGCGGAGATCCGCCGATGTGCGACACCTGAGTGGACGACGATTGTGAAGGCGCAGGTTGCGTCATCGGATTCGGCAATCAGACTCTGGGAGAAGAAATCAACATCACCGGCACGCCTTACTTTCTGCGTTACAGCAGCGAGCGGCAGAAAGGGCGGCTGTCCAATCGTTCGCTCAAAATCGCTTTGAGCGGGGCGACCATTCCCGCCAGCCTGAAACAGATTGATCTGACGGTTTCAGTCGCAGGACGCGAGTTTACGCAAAGCTTCCCCGCTCAAACCAACCAGAGCACGACTTTTTTATGGGACGGTATGGACGCTTACGGACGAGTCGTGCAAGGGCGTCAACTGGTCGTGATTGATGTCGGTTACACCTACGACGGCGTTTATCAGAACACCGACCGCTTCGGTTACAACGGCAATGGCATTCCGATCACCGGCAACTTCACGCGGCGCGAAATCACCTTGTCGCGCATCTATCGCGTTTACGTCGGCAATTACGACGACAAAGCTCTGGGGTTGGGCGGATGGACTATGAACGCGCATCATTTTTACGATCCCTTAGACCGCGTGCTGTACGAAGGCAATGGCACGCGGCGCAGCGTGCAGACAATCAATGCGACGATCACGACCGTGGCTGGCAACGGGGCGAATGACTTTAACGGGGACAATATCCAGGCGACAACTGCCGCGATGTCATTTCCGCAGGGGGTGGCTGTCTCGGCGAATGGTGAGCTATACATTGGCGATACGGGCAACAATCGCGTGCGCAAAGTCGGATTGAACGGCGTGATCACGACTGTGGCGGGCAACGGCGCGGATTGCAGTCCTACGACTGCCCCCTGCGGCGATGGCGGACAAGCCACGGCAGCGCAATTGAGCAGCCCGGTCAGCGTCGAGATCGGTCCTGATGGCAGTCTGTACATAGTTGACCCGGAGGCGTTGCGCATTCGCAAAGTCGCGCCGAACGGCATCATCACGACCGTGGCGGGCAATGGGGTCTCGTGTTCGAGCGGCACTGACCCATGCGGCGACGGCGGCCCGGCGACACTGGCGCAATTGAGCTTTTCGCAATACGTCGCCGTCGCGCCGGATGGCACGCTTTATATTTCGGACACCTTCAGCGGACGGGTGCGACGCGTCGGCGCCGATGGCATCATTTCGACACTGGCGGGCATCGGCAATAATCCAGCGCGGCCAAGCAGTCCGGCTTGCAGCGATAACGTCCCGGCGACACAGGCCTGTCTCAATTCGCCCTTTGGCATTGTCGCGCAGCCCGATGGCTCGGTCGTTTTCACCGACACCAGCAATAATCGGATTTACCGCGTCGGCGCGGACGGCATCATCCACGTCATCGCTGGCACTGGCGTATGCGGCACGGGTGGTGACGGCGGCCCAGCGCTGACCGCGCAATTGTGTACGCCCGAAGGGTTGACGCGCACAACGGAGGGCAGCCTGATTTTCTGCGATTGGTCGAGCGGACGTGTCCGCCAGATCAGCCCGAACGGCATCATCAACACCATTGCGGGCACGGGCGTGCTGGGCTTCAGCGGCGACGGCGGCCCGGCCAATGCGGCGCAACTGCGCCAATCCATCGGCGTCACCAGGGGGGCGGATGGCAGCATCTACATCGCCGACGGGAACAATCACCGCATTCGCAAAGTCTCGGCGCCGCTGCCCGGCTTCGGCGCTACAGACATTGCCATTCCTTCCTCAGACGGCAACGAGTTGTATCGCTTCAACAGCGAAGGCCGTCATCTGAACACGCGCAACACGCTGACCGGCGCGACGAAATACAGCTTCGGTTACGACGCGGGCGGACGATTGATTACCGTCACCGACGGCGATGGCAACGTCACGACCATCACGCGCGACGGCGCAGGCCAACCCACAGGCGTTGTCAGCCCGTTCAATCAAACCACCGCGTTCACGCTGGACGCCAATGGTTATCTGGCTTCGATCACCAATCCGGCGGGCAACGCAAATCAGTTCACGTACAACTCCGGCGGTTTGATGACGCAGAAAACCGATCCGCGCGGCAATCTGACCGCGTTCACTTATGACGCGCTTGGTCGTTTTATACGCGACGACGACGCGGCCACAGGCTTCCAGACGCTGGCGCGCGCCGAAATGGGACTGGGTTACACCGTCACTCACAACACGGCGCTCAATCGCACGACGACTTATCAAGTGCAGGAACTGGCCAACGGCGACCGGCAACGCACGAACACTTTGCCAGGCAATTTGCAAACAACGTTGCTGCAAAGGACAAACGGCACGAGCACGTTCACCAAGTCGAACGGCACAACGACGAACGAAACGCTCGGCGCTGATCCGCGTTGGAGCATGCAGTCGCCGTTGCAAACCGCCCTGACAATCACCACGCCGGGAGCGATTAACTACAACCGCAGCTTTTCGCGTTCAGTTTCGCTGTCGAATCCTTCCGACCCGCTCAGCCTGATTGCGCAGAACGACACGACGGTTATCAATGGTCGAAGCTATTCCGACGCTTACAATGCGGCAACGCGGACTTTCGTTTTCAACACGCCGCTGGGGCGTCAGACGCAAACCATGATGGACACGCAAGGCCGAACGACCTCGCAGGTCTTCGCCAATTTGAACGCGGCGAATTACAGCTACGACGCGCGCGGACGGTTGGCGACGGCGACTTTCGGTTCGGGGATGGAAGCTCGCGGATTTACTTACAGCTACAACTCGTCGGGAACGGCCAACGGCGCGCTCGCTTCAATCACCAATCCGCTGGCGCAAATGACAGGCTTCGATTACGACGCCGCATTGCGCGTCAATCAAATCACCTTGCCAGACGCGCGCATCATCGGATTCGGTTATGACGCCGCAGGCAATCTGACTTCGGTCACTCCGCCCGGAAGACCGGCGCACATGCTGGCTTACAACTCCGTGAACTTGTTGATGAGCTACACGCCTCCTGTAGTCGCGGGCACAGGCGCGACTCAATTCGCTTACAACCTGGATCGCCAATTGACGGCCATCACAAGGCCGGACGCGCTGACAATCAACTTTGCTTACGATTCGGCAGGAAGGCTGCAAACCCTGACGACGCCCAGCGGCGCATACACTCACACATACAGCCCGACGACCGGCAACCTCACAGGCATCACCGCGCCAGGCAATCAAACTCTGGCGTTCACTTACGATGGCTCGCTGCCGACAAATACAACCTGGAGCGGAACCGTCGCCGGCAGCGTCAGTCAAACGTTCAACAACTTCTTGTTGCCAGCGTCACAGAGCGTCAACGGCGCGAACACAGTCAACTTCACTTACGACAACGACAATCTGCTGACCGGCGCTGGCAGTTTGACGATGACCCGTCACGCGCAGAACGGTTTCGTCACCGGCACGACTTTGAACAGCGTGACGGACACGCGCGGTTACAACGGCTTCGGCGAACTCGCCAGCTACAGCGCGTCGTTTGGCGCAACGCCGCTGCTTTCGACTACGTTCACGCGCGACAAACTCGGTCGCATCACTCAGAAAGTCGAAAGCGTTCAAGGCGGCTCGGCCAACACTTACGATTACACCTATGACGCAGTCGGACGGCTGACGCAGGTCAAACTGAACACGGTGACGATCAGCGCCTACACTTACGACAGCAACAGCAACCGCGCCACCTTCAACGTTACGACCACCGGCGCTTACGACAATCAGGATCGAATGACGGCTTATGGCGCGGCGACATTCACTTACACGCCCAACGGCGAACTGCTGACCAGGACCATCGGCGCGATGACAACCAACTACGGTTACGACGTGCTGGGCAATTTACGAACGGTCACATTGCCCGACAGCACACAGATCGAATACGTGATTGATGGGCAAAACCGGCGCGTCGGCAAAAAGGTCAACGGCACGCTGACACAAGCCTGGTTGTATCAAGATCAGTTGGAGCCAGTTGCTGAACTCGATGGCAGCGGCAATCTGACCAGCCGCTTTGTGTACGGCGCCAGGTTCAATGTTCCCGATTACGTCATCAAAGCCGGCGTGACGTATCGCATTATCAGCGATCACTTGGGCAGCGTGCGATTGGTGGTCAACGCAGCGACAGGAGCAATCGCGCAGCGGATTGATTACGACGAATTCGGCGTGGTGACGATGGACACCGCGCCCGGCTTCCAGCCGTTTGGTTTTGCGGGCGGGCTGTATGATCCGCAAACCGGATTGACGCGCTTTGGCGCGCGCGATTACGACGCTGCGACAGGGCGCTGGACGACAAAGGATTCATCCTTGTTCGACGGAGGTTCCGCCAACCTTTACGCTTACGCCTTCAATGATCCGATCAATTACTTTGACCTTGAGGGACTGAAGCCTCAGCAGGTCGTCGTCATCATTAACAATGAAGTTTTCCTTGCAGAAGTAACCAAAAAGAAAATCAAAGTTGACGGCATATGCATTGAAGTACTCGATTACAAGTTGATTAAGAAGTTGGGCAATTACCAGCCGCCGCCTCCCACGCAGCAAACCAATCAGAATAGCGGGAGCAAGGCAGGTCAAGGCGGTGGATTGCAAAAAGGAACAGGTGTTCAGTCAAACCTTGGAACCGATTTCACCGGAGGGCAATCGCTTTTGCAAAGTGGCGGGTTCAAGTAGCAAGCGATTTTCCAAAGCGAAAGGATGTTGAATCCGACTTCTGATTTTGACTGACTAAGGCGTCAGCCCAACGCGCCGCAGCAATTCGGCGTAACGCGGGTCTGAGCGCAGCGGGTCAAACATCGGCGCGATCTTCAGCGAAACCAGATCGGCTTGTTGTTGATCGGCGGCTTTTTGCAGCCAGGCGAAAGCCGCTTCCTTGTCGCCAATCAACGCGTTTATTTCTGCGATAGCGTAGGGCGAGGCTTTGCCAAACTCACTTTGCGCCAAACTTGCCGTCTCTTTACGCGCTTCAACTTCACGGCCAGATCGCGCAAGCTTGATGGCGTTCCACGCTCGCGCGTGATCGGATTTCAGCGCAGCTTGCCAGGCCTCTTCGTCTCTGCCCAGCATCAAATAACACCTCGCCTGATTCTGGTAGCCCCATTTGTTGCCGGGCGACAAGTCGAAAACTTTTTCAACTTGTTTCAAACAGCGATCGGGTTGTCGCCAGTAGTAATAAGTTTCAGCCAGATTATTGGCGAAGCCCGAATACAAAGGATCGAGTTCCTGCGCGCGCAGGTATTCGCGTTCGGCTTCGGCAAATTTCCCTTGCGCCAACAGCGTGTTCGCGAACCAGGCATGCGCGATGGCGTAATTAGGATTGATGGCTAACGCCTGTTGGAAATATCGCTCTCCGCCCGCCCAGTCGCGGTCGCTGAAAGCTGTCAACAGCCCGAGCGCCGCGTAAGGAGAAGACAGTGAACTGTCGAGCGCGATGGCTTTAAGCGCGCACTCTTTGGCTTTCGCTGTCATCGTTCGCGGAGGAACCGCCGAATTGACCTCCATCACTGTGTAGGTTTCGGCCAGCCCGGCCCAGGCCAATGCGTAATCAGGATCGGCATTGACAGCCTGCTTGTAAAAGTCTTCGGATTTTTTCAGGTCGTATTTCAACCTTTGCTCGCGGCCTTTCAAATAAGCTTCATAAGCGGCCAGATTGCCTGTGCCCGGTTTGCGATTCGGGTCGCGGCACAAAACCGATTTCAAACTTTCGGCCACGCTGCAACCGATTTCATCCTGCACGGCGACAATGTCTTTGAGCGGGCGTTCGGTATCGCCAGTCCACAAAACTCGTCCGTCTTCGGCGCTGACCAATCGCACTGTCACTCGCACGGTTTCGGCATCGCGGCGCAAACTTCCTTCCAGCACGGAATCAACCGCCAGCCGCTGGCCTATCTCGCGAACGTCAATTTCCCTGCCCTTGAAAGCGAATGAAGAATTGCGCGCGATGACTTTCAGATCGCGAATGCGAGTCAATTCCGAGATCAGGCTTTCGGTCACTCCGTCGCTGAAATATTCCTGCCCGGAATCGTTGGAAAGATTTTTAAGCGGCAAAACCGCGATGGAGCGCATTCTGTTGCGGGGCGATGATTCGATGGAAGAAGTCGAGTTGTTGCGAACGATAAGAAACAACGGAATCGCCAGCACGACGACAGTAGCCAAAGCCAGCGCCACCGCACGAGGCCGTGTAATTTTCCGGCGAGCGGGCTGAAGCAATTTAACGGTCTGTTCGTGATTTGGCGACAATTGAATTTCCAGCACGTCGCGATTCTGTCCCTCTATCACCAATCTGACATCGGGAATTCTTTCTATTCGCGATTCTGCGTGATTAGCATTGTTGACCAATTCATGCACCGGCCCGATGTAACGATAACCTTGACCGTGAATGGTTTCGATGAACTGAGCCTGCTCGTTGCCGTCTTTCAACGCGCCGCGAATCGTCCCCACGCATTTGCGCAAAGTGTCGGAGTAAACGTCTTTGCCTTCCCAGAATTTGTCCAGCAGTTCATCGCGCGTCACCAAGCGGTCCCGGTTTTCAATCAGGTAAAGCAGAACCTGAAACGGAAGTTTGGCTAGATGCACGCGATTGCCGTTGCAGGTCAACATGCGCGAATCGGGGTCGAACAGAAATTCACCCAATAAATATTTTTTCTTATTGTCCATATTCAATTCGATGCGGTTTCGCTGTTATAGAATTCAAGAGAATGTTTTTCCCGCGGATGACGCGAATTAACGCAGATACTTTGGAAAAGGCTATT
>CAYRQB010000051.1:22499-24053 GCA_964426025.1 uncultured Heliomicrobium sp. | reverse complement strand
CGGCCAATCCGCCGGCGACCAGAAAAATTCCCAGTTCGGCCCGCGGAAGTAAGTGCCGATGATCGTCAACACAATGAAGCCGCACAGGAAAACCGTGAACAATCCCAACGCCCCGGCTCGCGTGGAGTTGTAGCGCCGCACCAGCCAGATTGAATACAAGGCATAAACCAACGTCAGAACTGTTCCGGGATTGATGGCCGTGATGACCAGTTGCGGCACGCCGGGAAACCATTCGCGCAACCAGCCGAAGCGAATCACGAAGGCTTCGATCAAAATCGAAGCGCCGAAGCCGACGACCATCGCCTGTTTGACCAGCGGCCAACCGCCCGCGCCGCCGAACCATTCGCCTGTTCCTTGCTCTTCACGATCCAGAAACGGAATCAGCCCCAAACCGATGATGACGATTGACGGAATGCCTATGCCGCCCATGAACGCCGAGAACGCGACCATCTCCTGCAAACCCAGGAAGTACCACGGAGCTTTGGCGGGATTTTCCGGAACAGCCGGATTGGCAAGTTCTTTCAGCGGCGCATCAGAAAGCAGCGACAGCCCGACGCAAATCAACGTCGTCAACATCAACACAGCCAGTTCGGCATAAAACAAATGCGGCATCGAAGGCACTGTGTTTTCCGGCCCGCGATTGACGACAGGCGTTTTGCCTTTGACGATGGCGGCCAGTTGATAAGTCTTTTTCGGAGCTTCGGTGAAAACAGGATAGGTTTCTTCTTTGCGCGATTCCAACCGCGCGTCGGCGTCCACTGGGCGAACCATTCCGCCGTCTTTGCGAATGCGCCAGAAATGCACGGCCATCAGCGCCACCAGCACCAAGGGCAGAACCATCACGTGCAGCAGGTAAAACCGGATCAGGGCTTCGTCGCCGACAACGTCCGAACCGAGCAGCAGTAGTTTCTGGAATCCTCCGGGATCGAATGAATCAGTAATGTTCAGCGCGTCAGTAACTTCGCGCGGAGATTGCGCGATGTTCGCGCCGATGGTAATTGCCCAATAAGCCAGTTGATCCCACGGCAACAGGTAGCCGGTGAACGACAACCCCAACGTCGTCACGAACAATCCCATGCCGATCAGCCAGTTGAATTCGCGCGGCTTGCGATACGCCGCCGTGTAAAAAGTTCTGGCCATGTGCAGGATCACTGCAATCACCATGACGTTGGCCGCCCAACGATGAATGTTGCGAATAAAGCGTCCGGTTGGAACCACGAAGTGAATGTCTTTGATCGAATCGTAAGCGACGTCGGGATAGGGTTTGTAATAAAACATCAGCAGCACGCCGGTCACCAGCGTAATCAAAAACGCCGCCGTCGTGGCGATGCCCAACCCCATTGTCGTCGTCCAGCGCAGATTCCAGCGATGCGTTCTGACCGAATGCAGATGCAGAAAGACGTTGCCGAAGACAAAGGTCGAGCGCGTGCGGTCTGTCGTGGGTTTGCCGCTGCGGAACATGGCATCCATCAACCGTCGCGGCGAGGCCAGCAAATTGTCGCGGAAGACCTG
This sequence comes from uncultured Heliomicrobium sp., assembly GCA_964426025.1. Taxonomy (GTDB): domain Bacteria; phylum Acidobacteriota; class Blastocatellia; order RBC074; family RBC074; genus RBC074. The sequence continues at coordinate 22,541 of CAYRQB010000051.1, read as the reverse complement.
CATTGCCGAACGTTGTTCTGTCATTGGCGTACTCATGCTTTC
>CAYRQB010000051.1:0-22399 GCA_964426025.1 uncultured Heliomicrobium sp. | reverse complement strand
CGCGGAAGACCTGCATTGCCGAACGTTGTTCTGTCATTGGCGTACTCATGCTTTCTCCCCCCTATGCTTTCTCTTTGGTTCCCGGCGGAACTGTCGCGTCTTCGTCAACCACCCACGCGCCGCCTTTGTTGCTGACTTTCAACCAGGGCAGAGCCTGGGGCGCGGGGCCGCGCGTGACTTCACCGTCAACGGCGAAGCGCGAACCATGACATGGACATTCAAAGCCTTCGGTCGTTGGTTTCACCACGCAGCCCAGATGCGTGCAAATAGTGGAAACGGCGTGAACGCCTTCGCTGTCGCGGAACATCGCCACGGCGCGACCGGGCGGCACGAAGGCTTCGCCTGCGGCCAGCGTTTCCGGCAAAGTCACCGAAAACTTTTTCGACGGCGAAGACAGCACCGCCGCTTTGGGCAGTTTCAACATCCCAAACACTGAAAAGAGCAACGCTCCCGCCGTCGCCCACAACGCCGACAGCCCCAGAAAATCGCGGCGCGGCATCGGTTCGGGATCAAGTCGTGATTGCGGTTTACCGGCTTTGACAGTCATACGGTTCTCCAAGTGGTTGAAAAGCTGACGCGCTCCATCGTGATTGCGTCAACCGGGCAACGCTGTGCGCACAACGCGCAGCGTATACAGCGGTCTTCGTCTTTCAGAATTGCGGAGTTTTCATTCAGGTCGGCGTTGATTCCCAGCGAATGTTCGATAGCGGCAGTCAAATCGTCGTTCAACATCAAACTGTCCAGCGAAACCAGCTTCAGACACTCGGTCGGGCAAACGTCGGCGCAACCTCCGCACAGCACACAGCGCACGCCGTCAAACACTGGCGTCACGCCGCAATCCAAACAGCGCGAAGCTTCGCGCATGGCTTCGGCGCGGGTGTAGCCGCTTTCGACCACGACTTCGGGATGGTTCAGGCGTTCTGCGGGATGAATGACCGGCACAGCCGTGCGGCGCAAGGATTCGTAACCGCGTTCGCGCCGATAGTGTTCCAGGATGTTGTGCGCCGAAACCGAATCGCTGGCGAGCGTGCGCCCGGTCACGAATTGATAAATCGAACGCGCCGCCGCTTTGCCCGAAGCCACTGCGTCAATCAACAGCCGCGTGCCGTGCGCCAGATCGCCCGCGACAAAAACGCCTTTGCCCGTCGTGGTCAGCAACGAAGGGTCAACTTTTGGCCAGCCGGGTCGCATCATTTCAATGTCCGCGCCGCCGTCTTCCAGAAACTTCAGCGCGGGCGCTTGCCCAACCGAAAGCAACACGGTGTCACAGGGAATCACGTCCGTGATTTGATTGTCGTAAACCGGCGCGAAGCGTCTTTGTTCGTCATAGACCCGAACGCATTTGCGAAAGCGCACGCCCGAAACTTTGCCTTCGTAATCGCGCAGGATTTCCAACGGCCCCCAGCCGTTGTGACGTTCGATGCCTTCTTCGTCGCCTTCCATGATTTCGACGGTGTCGGCGGGCATTTCTTCCAGGCTTTCCAGCGAAACCAGATGCACGCGCGCCGTTCCCGCCAATCGCGCAGCCGTGCGCGCCGTGTCGTAAGCAATCTGGCGCAGCACGGTTCGCGCCACGTCATAGGCCACGTTGCCGCCGCCGATGACCACGACATCGCTGCCAATGTTCAGCGGCTCACCCAATGAATCTCCCAGCGAAACGGCTCGCAGCAAATCCACGCCGCCATAAACGCGCGGGCCGTTTTCGCCTGGCAAGCCCAACGCCCGCGACGCTTTCGCGCCGACGGCAATCAGCACAGCGGCAAAATCGCGCCGCAAATCGGCGAAGGAAACGTCCTTCCCAATGGTCACGCCACAACGAATCTCGACACCGAGCGCCTGGATTACCGCGACTTCTTTTTGAATCAATTCGCGCGGCAAACGGTAAGCAGGCACGCCGACGGCCAGCATTCCGGCTGCAACAGGTTCGATTTCAAAAACAACAGGTGCAAATCCCAGCAAAGCTAAATCGTGCGCGGCAGACAGTCCGGCAGGACCTGCGCCGATGATGGCGATGCGTTCGCCTGCGGCTTTGGCAATTCGTCCGTCCAGACAGGAGTTGAGCAACGCCGCGATTTCTTCGGCATCGGCGACGACCGGCGGAATGAAAGATTGAACTGCTTTCAGAACTTCGGCGGTGGGTTTGGCTTCCGGCCCGGCTTGTTCGCAGGCGAATCGCTTCAAGGCGCGAATGGCAATCGGACGATCGTTGGCGACGAAACGCCCGTCGTCGTCAACGCGAGGAACTTTGCCGCGACGACAAGCGGCTTCGCATGGAGCGCCGCAAATTCGCCCACAAATCGAAGCGAAAGGATTCGGGCCTCGCGCAATCAGATAAGCTTCTTCAAAACGGCCTTCGGCAATTGCGCGAACATAACCGCGCGCGTCTGTATGCACAGGACAAGCGACCTGACAGGAAATCAATCCTTGATGATAAGCGTCGCCGGGAACTTGTACATTCAGCTTTTCCATTTCAGTCCAGCCTCAATTGGCGCAGAAGTAGGCAAAGAAAAACCCGCAAGCTCTTGCGACTTGCTGCGGGAAATTCCCCATGAAGTTTTGCCGAATTGTGTCTGTTTACTCAGTTACTGCTTGAAACCAGAGTGGTTTCGCTCTCCATCTGGCTTTCAGCAATTCCCATGCCTTGGCGGAAAGGCGGGAATTTTCAGTTGTCACGTTGAAAGTAAGCGGGCAAATTTGTTTTCGTCTGGCGGAGTATTTCGAGAACTGCTTTTCTATCTTCCAGCGAAATTGCCAGAAAGTCTTTGTCTTTGGTTTGGCCGGTCAGCGCCAGCCACAGTTGTTTGTATAAATGATCGAGCGCCGGTTTGGGCAGCGCGTCGAACGCTTCGGAATAGATCAAATAGCTACAAGGATAACGAAACAGCTTTTTCTGCAAATCCAGATCGCGCAGCGAATGCCCTTGCTTGTCACGCGGCCCAGCGGCAGAGAACTCTTTGGCAAAATTTGTCGTGCCGCTGATCGGCGATTGCCAACGAGCTTCGCCGACAAAAAGGAGATAACGCAGCGCGTCATCCGCCGCACGCTCGATCCGTCGCCGAGCGCTGTCAGACAATTCATTTGACGTGCGATGCAAAGCTTCGTCCATCACTGCCTGATTGTGCAGCGCCAGTTTGGTTTCGTAATTCAGCCGGGTTATCAGGTTGTGCATCTGGGTTTGATGCTCCAAAACCATCAGCGCAACGATGTCGCTGTGCGCAGAAAGATAGCTGGTCGGATAAAACTTTTTGTCCAGACTGGTCAGATTCGCGCCGGTCAATTGTTCCGGCTTTTCGGGATTGCTGGATTCGTTGAACAGCATGTTTCCGGCGTGACGCGCTTCGCCATGAGTTCCCGTGACGTACCAACCTCCCCAACGTTCGATCAGCGGACTGGTGTGATTCGTAATGTGCGAACCCAGCGGCGCAATCGGATAACCGCGTTCGTCAGGATAAACCGACCGCACGACAAAGCCCGGCACATTTCGCGTGGCGTTCGACGTGTGGCATTGCAGGCATTCGTCGTTGCGAACGAAGCGCGGTTTATCGGTTTTGTTTTGTTCCAGCATGTAAAAGACGCCGCCGAGTTGCGGGTCAACCGCCGCGACTTCCAGCAAATCTCCGCCGCGAACCCAGCCGACGTAAACTTCGTCGTTGAAGTAAATCGCTCGCGGATTGTTCGGCGTAATCCGGTGAAGTTGAAAGCTGGTTTTGGAAAAGACCAGCCCCTGCGATGACACAGGCACGCGCAAGGCCTTCAGCAGCGATTCCAAATAGCCGTTCTTTTCTGAAAACTCCAGCTTCACTTCGCCGCTGTTGATTTGCCGCTGCAACCGCGCGACTGCGTCGTTACTGCCAGCCTGGCGATAACCGATTATCTGCTCGTCCTGAAACTGATTCTGGCGTTTGGCGGAGCTTGCGGTCACAAACCACGTGGCGAAGATGGCTGCGGCAAGCAACGTTATTTTAATGGCATCACTTTTCATCTTTATCAGTTGAGTAAATGGTACTCCCATAACATTCAGCGCGGAGAAGTTAAGCTCGCCACTGGTCTTTCGTCAAAATGTTGCCAAAGCCGTCACAATGAACAAGCGCGCTTTCCTGAATGCCAAAACGCTGGAAGGCTTAACGCCCAAAGCATTGATGATGAGCGGCAATTGTTTGCAACTCGGGTTTTGCCAGACTTTCCATCTGGACAGCGCGCGGAAATAGAATGTTGTTTTCCAGATGAATGTGTTGATGCAGATCGGCTTCAAATTCCGCCATCGCCTGATACAGCGTTTGATAGCTGATGCAGGCATCAGCGGGCGCAAGGTAATTTCCCGACGCCAGGCGCATTTCGCGCAGCAGATCGCCCGCCGTGTCATGTTCGGTCATCATCGCCCGAACAGGATTTTTCACTGTTCCGAAAAACGGCATTGGAACATCCGATCCTTCATCAACCGCTTCTTCCATTCGCGCCACATACGGAAACAGAACCTGCTCTTCCTTCATCATGTGCGGGATCAGATCGTTTTTCAGCATCGCAAACAATTCACGCAACCGGCCAAGCTCAGGATGGTTTTCGCCGTGCCGCGCACAAACCTTGTCAAACAGTTTTTCCAGTCTGATCAGTTCCTGTTTGGTGAAAACGTGATGGGTGTCAATGATGTGAGCCGACAGCGCGGTCAACGATTCGCTTTGCCAATCAATGATCTTGTCTCCTGGACGAACGGATTGTCCGGCTTCTTCCAACGAGCGAACCACTTCATCAAATGAAACTTGAAAGGTTTGACAGGCGTCGGCCAACGTGCGACCTCCGCCGCAGCAGTAATCAATTCCCATTTGCTCGAAGACTCGAGTCGCGCCGGGCACTGTGACGGCCAACTCTCCAATTGTGTTGATTGCGTTGATGGTCATAAAACCTCCTATTACCAAATCAAAAATCGGCGTTTGCCAAAGTTGAATTTTTTGAGTGCAATTGAACCTTAGCGGTCATAGGCCGGACATTCAGTGACATAAGTCATCGTTGGCAAAAAAAATTTCTGGTTTGATGAAGCGGCGAAGCTAGCTCGCTGATTCGGGCAAGATGCCCGCGACACCTTGCGAGCATGAATGCTCGCGCTCCTGTTTTTTCGGAGGAAATGTGAGTCTGCGTTCGAGTTTGAATTTGCCCAGAGAGCACGGCGCGTGGGTGATGCTGTATGTGCCGTTCGTGTTGGGCGTGACTGTCGCCGCCAAAATCAACCTGGCGGTTTTCTTTCTGTTACTGGCAACAACGGCGCTGTTTGTCTCTCGCGAATCTTTGCTGATCTGGTGGCGAGCCAGAAAACGCGGACGTCAAACCGCTGCCGCAGACCAGGCCAGCCGCCTGCTGTTGATTTATCTTTTGATTGCCGCAGCCAGCGGAATTCCTTTGGTTCTGGCTTATCGGTTTCACTGGCTGTTGCCGTTGGCATTGATCGGATCGGCGTTGCTGATCATCAACGGATGGCAGGCGACGGATTTTGAAGATCGCAGCGTGCAAAGCGAAGTGATGGCGATTGTCGGTTTGACGATGACGGCTCCGGCGGCGCATTACGTCGCCAGCGGCGGGATGAATCAAACGACTTTCTGGCTGTGGGGTTTGAGCGCGGCCTACTTTGCCAGCAGCGTCTTTTACGTCAAGCTGCGAGTGACCGTGCTTCACGCGAAAAAAATCGAAGACAAACGCCGCGCTCGATGGCAATGCATCGGCTACCACGCTTTCCTGCTGGCGTCGCTGATGGCGCTGGCTTTTACCCGCAGCTTGCCGCTGTTTGCTTTGATCGCTTTTGCGCCCGCGCTGGCCAGAACCATGCGCAGTCTGCTCAAACCCGAACGACACTTAAACCTGAAACACATTGGCATCGCCGAAATCATCTATTCGATCATCTTCCTCATCTTCACCACGATGACCTTTCGCCTGATCGGTTGATCGCGTCTCGCTTCTTGAATCCGGTTGAAGTCGGCGCGAGAATGCCCGGCGATGATCAATGACAAAATCACCGCCTTGAAACATACGGCTCTGTTCGGCGAACTGAACGAACGGGAGTTGGCCGCGCTGGCTGAGCGCGCAATTGAACGAAGGCTTGAACGCGACGAAATACTGTTCGTCGCCGGAGACGAAGCCGCGGGGCTTTTCGTCATTGTCGAAGGATCGTTGCGAGCTTTCCGCGAAGGCGTTGACGGTCGCGAACAGGTCATACACGTCGAGCGCGCCGGAGCGACGATTGCCGAACTGCCGGTTTTCGACGACAAACCATATCCTTCAACAGTCGCTGCCGAAGAAGACTCGACGGTTTTGTTTCTAGCCAAACGCGAAGTCAAATCTCTGTGCCTGGCGCATCCCGAAATCGCGTTGGCGGCATTGAAACTGCTGGCCGGACGTTTGCGGAAATGCGCCGAACTGGTGGAAGCGTTGTCGCTGCACGAAGTGGATCATCGCCTGGCCAGATGGATATTGGCCGAAGCCAGAGCGCGCGGAAAAAGAACCGGCGACGGATTGGAACTGACGCTGGTTCTGACCAATCAGCAAATCGCCGCGCGCATCGGCTCAGTCCGCGAAGTGGTTTCGCGCGCATTGGCGCGACTGCAACAAAACGGTTTGATCCGCGTTGACGGACGCCGGATTTTGATCGGCGACGAAGTGGCTCTGGCAATATTCGCCGACGGATAAATTTCTCTTTCCGACTACAAACTTTCCAGCACGAAGAATCCAGTCTCGCCTCCGCCCGAAGTTACGTTGACGATTGGCGAATCCGACAACCGAACCATCGCCCCATCCACATTGCCACGAAAGATGAACGGATTTGTGTCCACAAACATCGGACGCAGTTCCCAATCTTCATCAGTGAAAATGGGAAAGTCTTCGATAGGTAAATCAACGCGTTCCTGCGCGACGTAATCGCCGACGAGCGCCTGCTGCAAAGCCGCTTCCCATTCGGATTCGCCAAGCCGATTGCCGAAAAAGATTCCATGTCCGCCGTAATCGTCATTGGGTTTCAGGATGAATTCCCGGCGATGCCGGCGCAGGTGTTCAATCAAATCTATTTGCTGACCGTCGCGGATGGTTTTGCGCTCGAACACTCGTCGCGTCCACGGCAGGCAGGAACGAAAAACCTCAAGCTCCTTTTCGCTAAACCAGTGACGATGAATTTCGTCGGTCAAAAATTCAAAAGCCGCTTTCTTGTGCAGCAGTTTGCATCGAAACGGATTGATCAAGCAGACATCGCCGCTCGCGTAAGCCCGAATCAGCGGATGATTGTCGTCGTAACGATCCAGAAGTTCGCGAATGATGATTCGTTTGTAAACCAGGTCTATGCGGAAATCGCCTCGTCGCAATTGGCCGTTGGAATATTCAATTTCATCCGGGGTGCAGATGATCGTCGGAATTCCGCATCCGACCAGATAATTTCGCAGCAGCACGAATTCATGTTCCGTCGGCAAATCAGCCCAATCCAGAATCGCCACATTCGGCAAACGCGTGCCGCCCCATTCGCGGTATGTGGCCAGCAAGGCATTGAGCAGGCTGGCGACCGGCGTGAATTGGCGCATTCGATATTTTTCGGCCAGCGATTGCAGGGCGCGAACTTCAAACAAGACCTGATTCAATCCGGATTGATCTGTCAGACTGGAAGGGTTTTCGGCGTTGTATTCGACGAACTTGATCCGGTCGTCATTTATAAAAGCGTCGAGTCTGGTGTTGATTGCCGGTAAGCCGTAGCCCGGATGAATCAACGCCAGATGTCGTTCACGTTCCGTGATGCCGATTTCTTTCATTGACTTCGGATCGGACAACAACGCCTCCGCCAATTTATCGAAAGCGCCAGAGAGAATTTGCGATTGATGGCGGAGCGATTCAAATTGCTCTCTGGTCAAAAAGTGCGGGCGCAACGAAATCCCCAGCTCGCGCTCTCCGTAAAGCAATCTGGTCGCGCTCATACTGCTTTTCAATCTGGCGAATAATTCAGCCGTGAGCGAATCGTCCTCTGCCAACAGGTCGTGGTATTCAGCGATTACTTTTTCGCGCATGCAGTTTTCTCACCAATTACCGTGCCAGAACGCTGTTTGAACCCGCACCAGCCTTTGCCGCCGACTTTCTGACTTACCGGTGTGCGCTCAATCACAAACCACTGTGCCAGTGATCACAGACACTTCAATAGACGGTTGTTTAGGATGGCTCGGCAATTGCCTTTTCCGAAGGCGCGACCTGGTATTTGCAGCATCAACGACCATTCCGCGAGGAATAATCCTCGACTGGATTCGATATTGCGCTATTGGTGAGTAACTTTACGCAATCAACTTGCTGCCCATCGCACAAAGCGCCTACAGCAGTTTTACCGACTGAAGACAACTCAAAAGATATGAATTCCAAGCCGAAGCATTTTAGTGAAACCCGTTTGGCCGTCGGATTGTGAAACGGCGACCACCTTCGTGAAGGGAGGCCATTATGTTCAAGAAGCTGACTGTAGTTATTGTTTTATCAATTTTCTATTTCGCAGCATTCTCCGGTCGTAATGCGGAAGCGAGCCTCTCACAGGACGTGACGTCCGAGTTCAAAGGCAACAATTGCGTCGGTTGTCACGCCAAATTGACCGGCCCTTATCGTCTGACCAGCAGATACGGCGAATGGCACATCTCCGTCCACAAGGAAAAACTTGTCGGTTGCGAAAAATGTCATGGCGGAGACCCGTCAATTAAAGACGGCAAGCTGGCGCACAATGGAGTGGTTGCTCCAAAAGAAACCGCCAGCCGTTTGCATCAAAAAAATCTGCCTGAAACCTGCGGCAGTTGTCATCAGGGCATAGTCAGTTCGTTTGTCGAAAGCAAACACTTCCAAAACCTGCAGAGCGTCGGATTAGGTCCGAGTTGCACAACCTGTCACGTGCATATGGGATCGCAGGTTCTTTACACGCCCGAAGAGACGGCGGCGATGTGTTCGACCTGCCACAACTCGCCGAACAAGTTGATGCCGCAGCGCCCTGAGATTCCTGAAAAAGCCAACGAAGTGATGCAGGCAATTCGCCGCGCCAACACCACAGTGCTGTGGGCTGATCGCCTGATCGAACAGGCCGAAGCGAAGAAAATTGACACCACCGAAGAAAAGAAAGAGCAAAAGATTGCCAGAGCCGTGATGGCTGAAGCCAAGATCGGCTGGCATGCATTCAATCTGGATGTCGTCCGCAAAAAGGCGGACGAAGCATTCGAGATGAGCAACAAAGTCAAAGATTCGTTGCGGGCAAAACTTTTCCCGAACAACGATAACTAAACGCCATTTTCAACCAATTGATCAAACAAGGAGTGGCTTATGCGAACTCTGAAATTAATTCTGGTTGCCGTGTTTTCAGTGGCCGCGTTGTCGCCAGTGATAGCAACGCGAGTCGCCGCATTAACGGCAACCCTGGCGAACAACTCACCCGACAAAACAGCAACCGTTTCATCTTTAACAGAACAACAACCTGTGGACGCCAGCCAGTACGTCGGCAGCGATTCCTGTTCGGAATGTCATGCCGCCGAAGCCGCGCGCTACGAACTGACTGCTCACAGCAAAACCAATCTGATGAAAGCCGGAATTGACCAGCGCGGTTGCGAAGCATGTCACGGCCCTGCGCGCGGTCACGTTGATTTTTATCTGAACATTCAAAAGCTGAACGAAGCCGGAAAAGAAGACGAAGCCACCGCACTGATGAACGATGTGGCCAAAGCCACAGCGGCCAAATTGCTTTCGTTCAGCGGGATGTCTTCTGCGGCGTCATCGGCAATCTGCCTGAAATGCCACGAAGGATCGCAGGGATTGAGCGAAGAGCGGTTCAATTACCGCCGCAGCGAACATTTCCGTCACGGCGTTTCCTGCAACGATTGCCATTCATCGCACGAACCGAAACGGACGGAATTTCTGCTCAAGGATTCAGAACCGAACATGTGTTATCAGTGCCACGCCGATCAGAAGGCTTCGTTTGCCAAACCTTTCCACCACAAAGTGCCTGAAGGCGGAATGAAGTGTTCCGATTGCCACAACCAGCACGGCGGCTTTATGGGCAAATCGTTGCGCAATTCCGTCAACGGCGATTCTGCCTGCGTCAAATGCCACGCAGACAAACAGGGACCGTTCGTTTACGAGCACGCGCCGATTAAAATCGAAGGCTGTCAGGCCTGCCACACGCCGCACGGTTCGACCAATCCCAAGCTGTTGACGCGCAACATCGTCAAGTTCCTGTGTCTGGAATGCCATTCCAACACGCCCGGAATCATTGACCCTGAAGGCACTGGCCTGGGGCCGGGCACTCCGTCGTTCCACGACATCAACAACCCGCGCTACGCCAATTGCACGGTTTGCCACTTTGAAATTCATGGATCGAACAAGGATCCATTCTTCCGTTAAAGGGAAAGGAGGCTGAAGATGAAAAGCACATACCAATCAATCTCAGTTGGCTCAGCGAGCTTCTCCGGAACTTTGGCGGGAGCGGCGCTGATGACCATTGTTCTTTCTTTTGGCTTGATCGTGTTGGCGCAAAGCAGCGTCGAGAAAAGCGAAACCAGCCAGCAGGCCAGAGCGCAGGAAAGCGAAGTTGATCGCGCCCGCGCCATCGTCGCCAAACCCGGCGAAAACAAACCCGCCAAACCGGAAACCGGACGCAATTGGGGGATTTATTCAACGACCACGACCTTTGAAATCGGTCATCGTTTCGTGGACACGGACGGCAGCCGCGACCGTTACCTGTCGGACGTCAACGTTCGCGACGGTTGGCGATTGCTGGAATTTTCAACCGATATGCGCGCTCGTCCTGGAACCGGCACTCTCTTCGATTTCATGAAAGCCGATGTTTCAAACGCGGGCGGAGATCAAAGCCAGACTTTTTCGTTGCGGATGGACAAAACCCGCGCTTACCGTTTCGACGGCAATGTCAGGCGGTTTAATTACTTCCGTTCGCCCGGCCCGAATTTCGCCAACAATTTCCGCAATCATGATTTGCGGCAACAGGTTTCCGATTTCAGCCTGAAGCTGTTTCCGCAACGCGCCGTGCGCATCAACGCCGGATACGGGCGCAGTTTCGCCAAAGGCCGTTACAACCCCAGTTACAGTTACGAACGCGATCTGTTCCAACTGCTGGGCGAAACGCGATGGCAAGCCAACGATTATCGGTTGGGCGTTGACGCTTCCTACCGCAAATGGGATTTCAACATTGAACAGCTTTACCGCAACTTCAAGAACGATCCGCAGATCACCTCGACGCCGGGAGTCAACCTGGGAGCCAATCCGACCGACGCCGGCAAAATCAGTTTTCTGGATCGAGACATTCCCTTGCGCTCTCACGCTCTGGTGACGCGAGCCAGCGTGCGCGGTTCGATTGCCGATCGTTTGCATGTGGTCTTGCGCGGTTTGCACGATGAAGAGCGAATGCGCGCTCCTTATCTGGAAATCAACAGAGGAACTGCCAGCAACAACCAGACAATCGTTTCGCGCGTGTTGACCGCCGACGGCAACGTCAAACGTCCAAACAGCGTGGTTGACGCAGGCCTGACTTACGACATCAACCGGAATTTTTCGATCAGCGATACGTTCCGTTACACCTCGTTCAGGATTCTGGGCGATGTCAGCACATTGCAAACCAGTTTGCAGCAACCCGCCACCGGAGCGCAGCAAACGATCATCACTACAACCGCAGGCGACCGGATCACAGACCTGACTTCTTACTGGAACACGCTGGCGCTGAACATGAGCTTCGGCAGGAAGTTTTCGGCCAATCTGGGCTGGCGCGCGATGCAGCGCGAAGTAAAGTTGGAAGGAAACTACGTTTCCAGAGTTTCGACTTCGACTTCGGTCACTACGCTGACCCAGGATGAAGGCGAATCCATTGACACCCACGCGTTCATCGGCGGATTCCGCGTTCGCCCGACCGATCGTTTCAGTTTCATTTTCGATGTCGAACACGGAACGAACAACAACGCTTTCGTGCGGATCAATCCGCTGGAATTCACACGCCTTCGCGCGCGAGTGCAATATCAGGCGACCGACAAACTGTTTTTCACCGGAGCGTTCACCTCGACCGACCGCGTCAATCCGACGCCGCAGGTTGAAAACGAATCCGACGCCAGAAGCTACACCGTCGCCGTCAACTGGGAACCGAAATCCCGCGTCAGCATTGACGCCGGTTACGATTACCACGATCTTTTTTCGACGGCCAACGTCCGCTTCTTCCTGGCCGATCGCGTCGAACGGCGAGGCAATTCGCTGTATTACGCCCGGCTGAATTCGGTTTTCGCCAACACGCGTTTCGGCCTGACCAATCGCCTTGATCTGTTGATGGTTTATTACTACGTCATGGATCGCGGCGCTCCCGGCGTTTCTCTGGGACCGAATGATTTCGTCGCGGCTTTTCCGTTGCGCAGGCATAACCCGGAGGCGAGACTGGCTTACAGGTTCAGCAATAATGTAACCGGAAACCTGAGCTATCGTCATTTCAGTTACAATGAACGCGATTTCGGCGTTCAGGATTACCGGTCGAACATCCTGACCAGCAGCCTGCGCTTCACTTTCTGAAGCTCGACACGATCAAAAAAAGGAGACTATTAGATGAACAAGCTGATCAAGAAAACAGTCATCGCGGCTTCTGTGGCATTGGCGACAGCTTTGTCGCTGACTGCGGTGACAATTCCCTCCAACGCTACTGTAACTTTTCAAAGCGCCAAGAGCCTTTACGCTTCCAAATGCGCCGTCTGTCATGGCAATGACGGCAGCGCCAACACCGCCAAGGGCAAGGAGCTGAAGGTTCGCCCGTTGAAATCGGAAGAATTCAAAAAGATGACCGACGCCAAGGCGATGGAAATCCTGATGAAGGGCAAAGGCAAGATGGAAGGTTACGAAAAGACTCTGGGCAAGGAGAAGCTGCAAATGCTGCTTGCTTACTGTCGCGAACTGGCGGCCAAATGAAACCTAGCGGAAAACATCCGCTCGCGGGCTGAAAGAGTTTTGTCCGTGCCCAACGCAAAAGGCATCAACATACTCCGACAGCCCGCTTTTTTATTTTTAGGAGATTCGTTATGTCAGGCAATACAACAATTCTGATCGCCGTAATTGTCTTTAGCATAGCGCTGATCGCCTGGTTGGTTCTTCGCCCGTCAATCACCGCCACGCGCGGAGGCAAGATTCTGGCTTTCGTCGCTCTGTTTGTCTTTCCGGTTCTGGCCGGAGGAATGGGTGTCAACGTTCACCTACAACATTCCAAAACGACCAACTTCTGTCTGTCCTGTCACGTGATGGAAGATTACGGCAAGAGCTTGCGCGTTGACGACCGCAGTTTCGTTCCGGCCATACATTTCCAGAACAATCTGGTTCCGCGCGATCAGGCCTGTTTCACCTGCCACACCGATTACACATTGTATGGCGATGTCAGCGCCAAGCTGCGCGGATTGAAACACGTCTACGCTTATTATCTGGGGACGCCGTCGCAACCGATCAAGCTTTACACGCCTTACAACAATCGCGAATGTCTTCATTGCCATTTGGGCGCGCGCGCTTTCGAGGAATCCGAAGCTCACAGCAAAGACCCGGAGGTAATGACGAAGATGAAGACGAACCAGCTTGGCTGCACATCATCCGGCTGTCACAACATCGTGCATAAAGTTGACCAGTTGAAGGAATTCACTTTCTGGAAGGAGACTGAACAATGAACTCACAAACGAATCAAAAACCATCGAAGATAGAAAAGCGAATTCGTCTGGCCGGAATTCTGGTGGTAATGGGATTGGCGGTTGAACTGGTAACCTTGCACTGGTCGCATCCGACGGCGTTTCTGTTCTTTCTGCTGCTGGGCGGAACATTGATGGGTTTGGGCATCATTGCCTTTCTCTTTTCGCTCGTCTCCGGCGAACACCGCCCGGCAGCAGAATGAATCTGTTTATTGGTTTGCGATCTCCTTCAGCGCCTGTTTGTCGGTAATGAAAAGGTTCGATCCTTTGATTTGAATGATTCCTTTCATACGCCATTCGCCAAGCAAGCGCGTTACCGTTTCGCGCGAAACGCCGATCATCTGCGCTATCTCGCCGTGTGTCAGGGAAATCTTCAAAAGAATTCCTTGTTCCGTGAAAACGCCTGTTTTGCGCATCCAGGTCAGAATCAATTTGGCCAGTTTTTCGGCCACCGAATCCGACAGCGCCAGCGTTTTCACCTGTTCGTGAACGTTGAAATAATCGCGGGTCAAATGCTCTGCCACGCGCATCCCGACTTCCGGGCTTTTTTTCAACAGGTTCAGCAGCGAATCGCGACGGATGAAGTTTACCTGTCCGCCGTGAATCATCTCCGCCGATGCTTCGTAAGGCTGGCCGGTCAATGTGGCGCTCAAACCCAGAACGTCTCCGGCTTCGGCCACGCGCATCAATGCCTTGCCATTGCTCGATCCGATTGAAAGCTTGGCTCGTCCGCTGCAAATGATGAAGACGCCGCGCGGAATCTGACCTTCGCCAAACAGCTTCGTGCCTTGCGGAAAAAAGCTGTTGAATGAAACGTAATCAAAAACGCTCAAGGTTTCTTTCGGCAAATCGCAGAAAGTATGACGCTCTTTGGAATCGCAATCGGAACAAGCGTTCTCAACTTCTACCCTAAATGCTAATCCCATAAATCTTCTTCTCCCTGACTCCCTCATTTATCAATCGGGCATAAATCGGGCGCGAGCTTCAAACAATCTTCGATTTTCGATAAAGCTCTCCCGCCAAAAAGACAGCCCTTGCCGCCACAAGGTGACAAGGGCTGAGTCGCCGATCAAACCCGTGAGAAGGAGGGACCATTGCAGATGCCGAGTTTGATCAGCAGAAATCGGTTTTCCTTCAACTGTTACGGCACGCGATGTCCATCGCTGCTGCCGGCAAATTGAATCTCTTTTATCTCAGGCACTTCGTATGCTTTGCCGTAATTGACAAAACTGATTTTGAGTTTTTCAGTTCTGGCTCGATCCATATGGATGCAATGGAACGAAGTGACCAGCTTGTCGGCGATTTCCTTTTTGCCGCTGTAAACGTAGGTACACGCTTCGCCATTCGCCATACGTTCTTCGTCGTGAACGATCAAATACTGGCCGCGCAGTAAAACGCCGCCCAGTTTGACCGTGTTGGTGAATTCAACGACCGCGCTTTCCTTCTTGACGGTTTCTTTGTCGTTTGCCGAAACCACCACGACAACCGCCGCGACCAAAGCTGAAGCTAATAATGCATATATCAAACGTCGCATAACGACCTCCTTGTTTGCTGCTGACAATCCTCTCAGGCGAATCAAGCCCAAGTCTGATTTTATGAACTTCACTTTCTCTGTGAGCAAAAGATGTGCCTGTCATAACCGTGGACTTAGCGATGTTTTGGCTCTGAAGCTGGTTAATATTCCTCAGCGTTGGGGTAAAACTCTCTGCCTGGCTTTGGATTTCCTCGCAACACTCTGGCCGCAATCCGAACTGCGGCGGAATAGTTAATCCGCGCAGGCTCGTGTTAAACTGCCTCTTCCATTTGAGCAGCAATCCATCAATCTAAACCATAGCCATCAGTAGGAGAGAGCAGATGAAAAGATTCAGTCTTGTTCGGTTCACGCTTTTCGCGCTTCTGGTTTTTGCCTTTGCGTCGGAAGCGCAATTAACACATCGCACACAAGCCAAAGATTCTTCGATCAGTTCGCTGGAAAAAATCGCCAGGACTGTGACCATTTACCGCGACAAATGGGGAGTGCCGCACGTTTACGGCCCGACCGATTACAGCGTCATGTTCGGTTTTATGTACGCTCAGGCCGAAGACAACTTCTGGCAGATAGAAGACAGTTACATTCAATCCATTGGTCGCGCCGCCGAAGTTTACGGCGAAAACGGAATTCTGACCGCCGGATCAGGCAACACCGGACGCGCGTTGGAATCGGACATCGTCAATCGCCAATTGGAAATCAATCGTATGGCGCAGGAAGATTACAAACGCCTGGGTCAGCAAGCGAAGGAGATTTGCGATGCGACGGCTGACGGATTGAATTACTTTCTGGCCAGGAATCCGCAGGTCAAACCGCGATTGATCACCAAATTCGAGCCATGGCATCTGCTCGCTTTCAACCGCTTTGCTCAGTATCAACTTTTCATTTTCCGCCGTCTGGGATTCAGACCCGATGAGTTGCGAGCTTCAGTGCAGGAAATTGGAGCCAAAACTTCTCAGATGAAAACGGATGAAGTTTCAAAAGACAAATCCGATGAGATGTTGGCAGGCTCGCCAATTGAAATGTTCTTCAACGATCAAACCGCAGCCGAACAAATAGGTTCGAACACCTGGGCGATTTCGCCCAAAAAGTCCGCCTCCGGACGCGCCATGTTGCTGGTCAATCCGCATCAGCCGTTTTTCGGCCCCGGCCAATGGATAGAAGGCCACGTCCACAGCGACAGCGGATGGAATATGTCCGGCGCGTCATTTCCCGGCTCGCCGTTTCCAACGCTCGGACACAACGACAATCTTGGTTGGAGTCACACGGTCAACGCTCCTGACGTGATTGACGCCTGGGTCGAAAAGTTCGACGACGCCAACAACCCGCTCAATTACAAATACGGTGACGGTTACCGCGCCGCCACCGAATGGACTGACACCATCAAAGTCAAAACCGATGGTGGAATCGTCGAACGCACGTTCAGGATGCGAAAAACTCATCACGGCCCGATTGTCGCCGTGCGCGACGGCAAACCTTTAACCGTGCGAATGGCTGCGTGGGAAAACGCCGGAGGCGCGCTGGAACAGCGTTACCTGATGGGCAAGGCGAAAAACCTGAAGGAGTTCCAGGCGGCGATGTCGCGCATGGCTGTGCCGATGTTCAACACGATGTACGCCGATAAAGAAGGCAACGTCTGGTACATCTATTACGGCGCTGTGCCGAAACGCGATCAGAAATACGACTGGTCGAAATTCGTGGACGGCAGCGATCCCGGCGCTGAATGGCAGGGTTATCACAAACTGGAAGAATTGCCGCAAATTCTGAATCCGTCTTCCGGATGGGCGCAGAACTGCAACGCCACGCCTTTGCTGGCTTCAGGCGAAGAAATGGGCAAGGACGGCAATCCGGATGGCACGAAATATCCGGCTTACATGGTCACCGAAAAAGACAATCCACGTTCGCGCATTTCGCGCAGGGTTTTGTCAGAGCGAGCGAAATTCACTTTTGAAGATTGGTCGAAAGCCGCCTACGACACGCGCGTCATCGAAGCCGAACGGTTGATTCCGCAACTGGCCGCCGAATTCGACAAGATGAAAGCAGCCGAACCGGCCAAAGCCGAAAAGCTGGCCGAAGTGATATCTGAATTGAAAGCATGGAATGGCGTCAGCACGATTGATTCAGCGCCGATGTCTGTCTTTACGCTGTGGGCTTACACGCGCACGCAATCGGCGGCTCAGCGCATGACCAACGGCATGCTTTACCCCGATGTCGCTATTCTGGAATTCGTTGTGGACGATCTGATCAAAAAATGGGGAACGTGGAAAGTCAAATGGGGCGACCTGACCCGCATCCAGCGCGTCCATACCAGCGGCGTGATTGAAGCTTTCAGTGAC
Organism: uncultured Heliomicrobium sp.; assembly: GCA_964426025.1. Taxonomy (GTDB): domain Bacteria; phylum Acidobacteriota; class Blastocatellia; order RBC074; family RBC074; genus RBC074. Next base: position 4,850 of record CAYRQB010000051.1, on the reverse strand, counting down.
GACAAACCAAGTTATCCGGTGGCGGGCGGCCCTGGCGATCCGGTTGGCATCGTCTTCAATTTTTACGCCCCAGAAGCGCGCGGCCAGAAACGGCGTTATGGAATCGTCGGTCATTCGTTTTTCAGCGTCATCGAATTCGGCCAGAAGCCGCAGGCGCGATCGGTGCTGCAATTCGGACAGAGCGCCGATCCTCAATCGAAACATTACTTCGATCAGGCCGAGCTTTATTCGAAGATGCAATTCAAACCCGCGTGGTTCACGCTGGATGAAATCAAAGCCAATCTGGAATCTTCGTACCATCCGGGCGAAAAGGCTGCGACGGCAAACACCGCCAAAGCCACTTCAAAATAACGATCCAACTGAACGTGGGAAGCTTCGGCAATCCGGGCTTCCCGCATCGAACCATTCGCTTATTGACGCCACCGATGATTCAATGGGTAAACTGTCTGATGATAGAAGAAGAGCAAAATCCAACTAACCATCAGCCATTATCGGTCAGGATGAAAGCCTTCCCCCTGCCTGTTCGTGGCTGATGGTTAATGGCTGATTTCCCTTCTTACCCAAACAAATCACGGTAGTGTCCGCTTATTCACCAATCGCCGACCCGACGAACCAAACGATGGAATCACCAAAGGACACAGCATCCGCCACCACTCAATCCGAATCATTGCTCACATCAAGCTATCTCGGCTTGCTGCTCAAAGACCGTTATTTGATCGAACGCACTTTGGGGCGCGGCGGATTGGGCGCTGTTTACCTGGCGCGCGACCGGCAACTGCTCAATCGCGCAGTGGTCATCAAGGTTTTGATCGCCGAACGCGGAGAGGATCATTACAACACCTGGTTTCAGAAAAAATTCAAACAGGAAATCGAAGCTCTGGCGCGCATCAATCATCCGGGAGTGGTCGGCGTTTTGGATACGGGCGAAATGCCCGACGGCAAACCCTTCCTGGTCATGCAATACGTCGAAGGCGTGACCTTGCGTTCGGTGATGATCAAACAGGGCATGGATTTCAACCACGTGGCGAATATTGTCAGGCAAATCGGTCAGGCATTGTCCGCCGCTCACGCCAAAGGCGTTTACCATCGCGATCTGAAACCGGAAAACATCATGCTCGAAGAGGTCGGCGGCGGCCATCAACAGGTCAAACTGATTGATTTCGGCGTCGCCCGCATCAAAGATTCAGAAGTCGCAACCGATGTCGAATTCACATGGATCGCCGGAACTCCGCCTTACATGGCTCCGGAACAGTTGCGAGGCCGACCGACAGCCGAAAGCGACATATACGGATTCGGCGCGGTGATTTACGAAATGCTGACCGGGCAGCCGCCGTATCAAGCTGGATCGGCGGTTGACCTTTACGAATTGCAACGCGAAGGCTCAATAGCAAAACCGTCTGAGTTGCGAAGAAATCTGCCTGAAGAAGCCGAAGACGCAATCCTCAAAGCCCTGTCTTTCGAAGCCGTTGACCGTTACAAAAACCCCAGGGAATTCGCCGAAGAATTGGCTGCGGCTTTGACCGGCGAAGCGCCGCCCGTCGTTTATTCATCAACGCCTGAGGTTCGCTCCAGTCTGACGACCATCTCCGCTGAGGCGATGCCAACCGTGCCCGATGAAACGAGCGAATACTTAGAACAGAAAACTTCGCACCGGTCTTCACCGAAAATCGCTGGCAAAAAATCAATCGGTCAAAAATGGATGTGGATCGTCGCGACGTTGCTGGTTGTCGCCGTGGGCGTCTGGCTGATCGGCAACGCTTACAAATCCGCTCCGCCGGTGACGACGCCTGCTGAAATCACAGCCGAGCGAGCGTTCAGTTACTGGATCGTCGTGCAGAAATATCGCGACGGCCAGCCGTATCAATCTCCGTTTCGCCTGACCGGCGAGATCAACTTCGAGAACGATTACCACGTCCGATTGCATTTGATCAGCGCTCGCGAAGGTTTCCTGTACATCATCAACGAAGCGCCGGAGCAGGTGAACGGTCTGCCGGAATACGTCACGCTCTTCCCTTCGCCGACGGCCAATGATGGATCGGCCAGGCTCGCGGCAAATCAGCAAATCGCCATACCCGAACAGGGCGACGGTTTCTTTTTCGATCAGGATCAGGGAACTGAAAAACTTTGGCTGATTTGGTCTGCAAACAGTTTGCCTGAGCTTGAGGCCTTGAAATCACTTGCCAATCCGCAGAACAGGGGATTGGTCAGCAATCCGGCTCAGGTTCGTTCGATTCGCGATCTGATTGCCAAACTTCGCTCAGCGCAATTGCCGAAAATCGAAAAAGACGAAGACAACAAACAAACCAACGTATTGGGCGTTGGCGATGTCGCAGCGCATTTGCTCAGGCTGGAACATCATTGACACTCCCAACACGTCAACCGAAGATGTGCATTGTCTCTTTTCTGAAAAGTGGAGCAGGCTTTAGCCTATTCGCGTTTCCCACAGGCTAAAGGTTCTACCACGTATCGTTCCTGTGGTGTCCGTTGAAATTCCGTTAAGACCTGTCAACCCTATTGGCTCGCGGCATTCGCGCGAAGCCGTTGCTCTAACGGAGGTATTGTTTTGCATCGCCATCATTCCTCATTGTTCGCATTCCTCTTTCTGCTTGTCGCTTCAACGTCTTTCTTTGTTCAACGTGACGCAATCGCCGCCGAGCAAGCGCGCGCGCTGGAACTGAACAAAACCATCGAAGCCGAATTGCGCGGCGGCGAAAAGCTGTCGTTTCAAATTCCGCTGAAACCGCTCGATTACGCCCGCGTCACTGTGGTGGCGCGCGGATTCGATATTTCGCTCAGGCTTCTGACGCCGGACGGCAAAACGATTGCCGATTACGATTGGTCGCAGGATGCCGACGATCCGGCGGAAATATCCGTCGTCGCCGGTTACGTAGGCAATTACCTGCTTGAAATCGAATCGCGGGAAAAAGCCGAATCTTCAAATTCGTTTTCGGTCACGCTGGCTGAACTTAGACCGACCGGCAAGCCAGACCCTGAGCGGATAGAAGCCGAGCGTCAGTTTGCCAAAGGCCAAAAGCTTCGTTCGCGCCAGACCGCCGATGAACGTCGCGCTGCGCTGGCGAATTTCTCCGAAGCTCTGAAGCTGTGGCGCGCAGTCGGCGACAGGGCAAAACAGGTCTGGGCGCTGAACGCGCTCGGAGGTTTGTCCGGCGCTTTGCGCGAAAATCAGCAGGCGTTGGATTACCTCAATCAGGCTCTGGCCATTCGCCGCGAACTGAAAGATCGAAAGGGCGAAGCCGAAACGCTCAACGACATCGGGCAGATTCATCAGGCGATGGGACAGGGCAAACAGGCGATGGAATTTTTCCGCCAGGCATTGCCGTTGATGCAGGAAACAGGCAATCAGCGCGGTGAAGCGGCGACCCTGACCCTGATCGGAACCTCTCAGCTTATTTCCGGCGAGCTTAAACCGGCGATTGAATCTTTCGATCAGGCCAGGACGGTTTGGCAAAAAGTCGGCGATCAAAGCGAAGAAGCGGGGACGTACGTTGGCACAGGTCGGATTTACGAAGCGATGAACGACCGTCCCAAGGCTCTGGAAGCTTACGCCGAAGCCCTGAAAATTTATCGCGCGGCGAAGAATCAGGTCGGAGAGGCTTCTTCGCTATTCGATCTCGGCGCGGTCAATCGCGACACGGGCAGTAACAAACAGGCGCTGGAATTTCTGCAACAGGCACTTCCACTTTGGAGGCGTCTCAAAAATAAAGCTGAGGAAGCCACGACACTCAATTTCATTGGGTTGGTTTACAAAACACTCGGCGAAAAACAACCGGCGCTGCAAAATTACGAACAGTCGTTGGCGATTGCACGTGAGATGGGCAATCGCCGGTTGGAAGCGACCGTGCTTAATAATCTTGCGGCGACATACAACGCATCTGGTGAAATACGAAAGTCACTAGATTCATACAATGCCGTATTGCCGTTACGCCGTGCAGCCAACGATAAACCTGGTGAAGCCAGCACGCTAACAAACATCGGCGGAGTACATGCCCAATTGGGAGAAAACCAACTAGCTCTGAATTTTTACAAACAGGCATTGCCGCTTTGGCGCGAAGCCCAACGCCCGGATGGTGAAGTCATCACCATACAAAACATCGGTGAAACCTACGACCAACTTGGAGAAAAACAGCAATCTCTGGATTATTACTCGCAAGCATTGACGCTGGCGCGCACCATCAAAGCCAAACAGACTGAGGGAGCAATACTGACGAATTTGGCAACGGCCTATTCATTGGTTGGCGAAAAAGAAAAAGCTGAAGCGGTGTATCTGCAGGCGCTGGAAATTCACCGCGCAACAGGCAACCGCACAATCGAAGCCTACACTTTGCACCTGCTTGGGTTCCTCTCTTACGAAATGGAAGATCAACAGAAAGCGCTCGAGTATCTAAACCAAGCGCTCTCTCTGTGGGAGCAGATGAAAGATAAGAGCGGTGAGGCAATTACCCGCACGGCTATGGGAATGGTTTATCGTTCGATGGATCAGCGTGACAAATCGCTCGAATTTTCAAACCGCGCTCTGTTACTACATCGCGAGACCGTAGACCGTCGCGGAGAATCGGAAACACTGATCAACATCGGGCTGATTTACAGCGCGTCCGGCGACAAACAGAAGGCGCTGGAAAATTTCAACCTTGCGGCGGAACTCAGCCGCGCCATCAGCGACCCGTCGCTGGAGGCCAAAGCCCGTTACGAAATCGCCCGCGTCAACCTTGATACTGGGGACCTGGATCAATCGCGCGACCAGATAGAAGAGACGCTAAACATCGTCGAATCGCTACGCACCAAAGTCGCCAGCCAGGAACTGCGGGCTTCTTATTTCGCGACGGTTCAGA
>CAYRQB010000050.1:0-24077 GCA_964426025.1 uncultured Heliomicrobium sp. | reverse complement strand
TTCCGAAAAATGGAAAAGACTTTCGCCGACATAGTCTGATACTCGCAGATTAAGTAACAGGTTACCTGTTACTATCAACAACGCTGCAAATACTTCTCCTATGACGTTAAGAAATAAGATAGCATACGCTGGCAGACACTTCACCCCGACGTGGCGTTATGGATTCAATATCAAATCAACTCTGTCATACAAATTCGATCATCCTAAATTGACTGGCGAAGCAACACGAGTTTTGGATGAACTCAATCGAAATGGTATTGCCACGACATCGGTCGAAAGACTTCTACCCGATAACTCAAGCTTCGCTGAAATGTGTCAGGAAGTAGCTCAGATGGAATCTGAACTGGCAGATAAGATTGAAGAAGCCCGTCTGGCTGCTAATCAAGATACCGAAGGCTTAAAAACATTTCTATTCAAGCTACTAGGTGAAAAGCCTGCACTCGACCCGCAAAGTATTTTCGCCAGGTTCGCACTTCAGAGCGAAGTTTTACAAATAGCTAACGCCTACTTCGAAATGTACACTCAGCTACGTTATTACAATGTTTGGCACACGCTTGCCTCAAATTCCCGCGCACGCGAATCGCAATTATGGCATCGAGACCGTGAAGATCATTTGATTCTCAAGCTATTCGTCTACTTCTCCGACGTTGATGAAAGCGCCGGGCCTTTCACTTATGCTCCCGGAACTCATCGCAAAGGCAGTGTCCGTCGCGAGCCGGAAACCTTCGTGGAAAAAGGCGTACAACGATGGGGCGACGAACAAATGAACGCGATAGTTCAAAACCAAAAGTGGATCGAAGCTGTTGGCAAAAAAGGAGACATGATATTTGCCGATACACGTGGTTGTCACAAAGGCGGATTAGCTCGCGCCAAAGACAGAATCCTTTATACTTGTTTATTTACTTCTCCAACTTCCCAGGTATCTGAACTATTTGACAGACCGAAACAATTACAGATTCCTGCTGACAAAGCTCAATCACTTGCCTTGATGCGAGGTTAAATCAATTGCAAAGCCACCCCTGCGATTTGCTAAAAACATTATTCGGTGGTTTTGAGCTATGAACTTTCTTTTACGAGCATCCTATTACGCAGAGCTACGGCTTGGCGTGAGAAAGTATTTGAATCGAAAACGTGGCTTGCTCAGCATTATACGCGCGTTACGATCAGTCTGGCTGCTTGGCCCCTGGCGAAAGTTATTTGTCAGATACCATCAGAAATTTAGCCGAAATGAGCCGCTTCCTCGTTACAATGATTCGCTGTTTGAAGATTTGGATATAACCTCGACAGTAACTAATCTGGAAACCAAAGGCTACTCGCCTGGTCTTCGGATTCCGGATTCTCAAGTAAGTGAGGTTATTCGTTTTTGTGAGTTGCACAATATACGCAAGCATCGTAACGCTCATTTGGTTTGCGACACTGTCAGCAGAATTGCTCACGACCCCAAGATAATTGAAGTCGTTAGCCGTTACCTTGGGGCGGAGCCGATACTTTATCAAACTGATCTTTATTGGACGTATCCGCCAACTGACGAAATCAAGCGGTTGCGAGCGCTAGCTCAAAAATCACGCTTCCATTATGACGTTGGTGATTTCCGATCTTTGGTAGTTTTCATTTACTTGACCAATGTTGATGAAGATTGTGGGCCTCATATTGTTATAGAAGCGACTCATCATAAAAAATCAGCATGGGGATTGCTAAATCGCTTCTTGAGTGATCAAACGGCTCAGCGCGAATACGGGAGCCGAATTAAAATTATCACCGGCGAACGTGGCACCGGCTTCTTTGAAGATTTGACTTGTTACCATAAACACGCAGTAGGAAATAAAGCGAGATTGATGCTAACAATCACATATATGCTGCAAAGAACACCTATCAACTGAAATCATATTGTTTGTGATACCGGATCAACCAGCACAATAATCAAGCAAACTAAGAGTAGATGTTCTCCGTCGAACGCCCTATAAACATCAAATTCAATTATACTGCTGTAACCGTTGCGCTTATTATTATTTTCTCGTCTATTTCGATCTTTGGCAGCCCCTTCATATACGATCAGGTAAATAGTGGCAGACAGCTTACCGTCACTCTCAAGAATATCGACACTGAGTTATTTGCGGATGATTACATTGTTGCCGCTTTTGGGCTTTATCGCAGCTTGTTCTATGACGGATTATCTGTTTTGGCCAACGTTCTTGGCATTGAGGCTATCAGACTCGAATCATTGGTTTACATGCTCTACCTGGTTTCCAGATTCGTCATTGTAGCTGCTTTTTTTTACCTAGCTAAAGTTATAAACGAAAATAGATGGTTGTTCATATTACTTGCCGCCTGGTCATGCCATCCCAAGTCAGTTCCCGTAGGAGGGCCTGGCGGTGGAGCCTGGATGTTCCAACCATTGCTGACACATAATGATGTTGCGTTAATAATATTGATTTTTTCGCTATACCATCTGCTTAGAAATAATTTTTTAGCCTTCTCGACCTTGGTTAGCATTGCCCTGTTCGTTCATTCGTTGTATGCGTTACATTTTACGTTGTGCGTTATTCCGTTTCTCTTAAGCGAAAAATCCATTAACAAATTTCACTTTATTGGTATTGCACTATTTGTATCATGTTGCTTTCTGTACTTCACCCTATATGCTACTCCAGAAATGAGCCAGGAGGAGAGAAATATCTTTCTCAGCATCGAAGGTGCAAGCGGACACATTTCTTTACTTAGTCAAAAACCAATCCTTTGGGCTAAGTTAATATTGCTATCGGCGGTTACAATACTCGCCCATCTTAACTTTACCAGAGGTAATAAGCGCCTTGACCATCTGAATCGCTCAGCTATATTTGGTTTTGCTTCAGGGATATTGTTGTCAGCTATCGCCATTATCTCCAAATCGCTGATGTTGAGCTTGTTTCAGCCGATGCGGATGATGCTGTGGGTCACATTATTCTTCCACATTGTACTAGCGAACTCTGCAGTTGAGGCATTCAAACAATCTATGACTTTTGGCCTGATTCTATGTGGAGTTCTTTGGCTGACTGTGATCTATTCGCCGTGGACAATGGTAATCAGCTCTATCGGTTCACTCTTCCTGCTTGCAAGGCTAATTTTAAGAGCCTGGTGGAACCAGCATATATCAAAACTTGAGTTACTGCTTAAATCTGCGCTTATAATAATATCGATATTTTTTATTCTGACCTGGTCAATTAAAGAATTACAGTTTCTCGATTCTCTTGCCAGCTCGGCGCTAATATTACTTTCACTTCTATGCCTTATAACTCTTGCAGCTAAGTATTATCGGCTGAATATTACCCCGGCAATAGCAATCGCATCAATATTTATTGCTCTGTCTCTTGCTTCGGTAGACCGCCACGAGTATTACAGAAAAGCTTTCAACGGGGATTGGATTGCAGTAAGAAGGTGGAGTCAGGCTAATACAGCGAAATCCGACCGCTTTATTACACCTCCCGAAGAAAATACATTTCGATCACTATCGCTTCGAACCTCCGTCAGTGAAAGAAACATTGAAGTTGTCTGGGGCAGTCCCAAGTCATATCTAAAAAACAAGGCTGATGCCGATCAGGCAGCAGAAGGCTATCGTGACGATTTCTGTGACTTGGAATATCTTTTCAGACTCGCTCAAAAATGGGGATGCAGTTATGTTGTATCTAAAGGGAGAGTTTTGGCAAAAGATAAACCTGTTTATCAATCTGGCATATACGGAGTATTCAAAGTGCCTGAAGCTGATAACGTCAGGGGGTCACATGAAAAAAGAACTTAGCAAATTGCCAAACTAACATACGATGAAAGATCATCTGCAAAGAGCAGCGGCTTACCTGATTGAATATCGAGTACGCCATTTTGTTTTCGTATTAACATGTACAGTCATGCTATCCGTTGTTTCTGTTATTGGCAGCCCATTTCTATACGATCGCGGGAACAGTGGTCGTTACCTGATCATATCTTATAGGCAAATGGATTCGCAATTATTCCAGTCCGATCCTGTCGTTAACTCGCTGGAAAGATTCAAAAGCTGTTTTTATGATTTTATTGGTATGCTTGGGCGGATTTCCAGCGTAACCCCAGAGCGCATGGAATCAGTCGTCTTCAATCTGTATATTTTGCTCAAGGTAGTAACGATAATTGTGTTATATTTTCTCGCCCGCATATTGGGAGGTGGTAAATGGTTATTTATACTTTTTGCTGGTTGGTCCTGTCACCAGAAAATCGTCCCGGTGGGCGGCATGTCGGTTTACATGCCAATACTCACCCACAATGAAGCTGCCTTTGTCATTTTGTTATTTGCTTTATACCAACTGCTGGCAAGACGCTTGCTATTTGCCTGGGCAATAATCGGTGTTACTGTCTTCATTCATTCGCTGGTGACTTTTCATTTTGTTATTTGCGTTTTACCCCCTCTTCTTGTCAGCCACGCTGCGGCCTTAAAACAACCAGGATTAATCTTGAAATCTCCCCCCGTCAGGTCGTTGTTAATCGGGTTGGCTTTCTTTGCTGCTTGCTCTCTGCTTTACCTGGTATTTATGTCACCGCCAAAACTAACAGCACAGCAATTGAGCGTTTTCCTCGCCGTCAAGGGTGATATGTCGCACGTATCAATCTTTAATCAACCACTTTATTACCTGACAATCATGGTTGGACTGTTGAGTGTGACGACTTTATCCCACCTGACATTTACGCGCGATGACGACAAATGCAAGCTAATTCATCGGGCGATGTGGACAGGCGCTATATTGGCATCAATAGTATCAGCATCGGCGGTGATTTTTCGATCTGGCCAGCTATCGTTATTTCAGCCGATGCGGATATTTGTTTGGGTAACGTCTTTCTCGTTTATTTTACTTGGCGTTACCGCAATAAGAGCACTTAAATCGTCAAAGCTGAGCGGCATTGTTATTTCGGCAATTCTCGTTTTTCTGGCACTCAACACTCCCTGGGTTATCGTATGCCTCTATGGCGGAGTAGCATATTTTTCTGTGAGACTATATTTTTCAACAGTTATCAGCAAAGAGATGCTGGATAAATTGGCGACGATATGGCTGACGCTTACCGGAGTTGGCATCATAATCGGATGGATGCTGGGAGACCGTCAACCTTTTAACTCTCTGACGACGTCAATCACGTTGGTACCGACGCTAATCGGATTTTTTGTGCTGTTTATACTACCCGGATTGAAAGGCTCACAACAGTCATGGTCTCACGCCGCTGTGGCAATTTTGTTTATTTATGGATTAACAGCGTTATCCTTCTATAACTATGACTATTATGGTCCACCTCGTGTTGATCCGGAGTGGGAAAGCGTCAGACGATGGTGTCAGGGAAATACAGATAAACATGATCGCTTCATAACTCCACCAGAAGATGATAACTTCCGCTCGCTTTCATTAAGGACATCAGCTAGTGAGCGAACGAGTGCGCTCGTTTGGGTTGATCCTGCTCAGTATTTAGATAATGCTCGCATCGCAGATCGAGCTGCGGCAGGTTACACTAATAATATAACAAACCTCAATTACCTTTTTGGCCTGGCAAATGAATGGCATTGCTCATACGTTATTGCCAAGGGTAATCTGCAACCGTCAACCAACGCTGTTTATCACATAGGCAAATATAGCGTTATCAAAGTACCTTTTAATAACTAACACTTCGAGGATTAATTTGCTGAGATGGTTTGAACAATTTGGAAGTAATACCTCTCCGTGCCTGATTGTCGGCGAAGTCGCTCAAACACACGACGGCAGCTTAGGGACTGCCCACGCCTACATTGACGCCATTGCGACCGCAGGAGCTGATGCCGTTAAATTCCAAACACATATTGCCGCCGCCGAAAGCACTCCGGGCGAACCGTGGCGCGTGAAATTCAGCAGACAGGATGCGACTCGCTATGATTACTGGCGGCGAATGGAATTCACCGAAGAACAGTGGGTTGGATTGGCTGAACATGCTCGCGAACGCGGTTTGATCTTTTTATCATCCGCTTTCTCCTTCGAAGCCGTTGAGTTGTTGGAGAGAGTTGGCGTTCCAGCCTGGAAAGTTGGCGCAGGGGAAATATCGAATATACCAATGCTGGAAATGATGGCACGGACAGGCAAACCGGTTATTTTGTCCAGCGGATTGTCAGACTGGAATGAAATGGATTCGGCGGTTGCCTGCGTTCGCGAAAATGGATCGCAGGTTGCTGTTTTGCAATGCACGACATCGTATCCCTGCCCGCCTGAAAAGCTTGGTTTGAATGTAATTTCAGAGTTACGAGAAAGGTATCAATGTCCGGTTGGGTTATCCGATCATTCTGGCGGAATATATGCCGGCCTGGCGGCAGTAACACTTGGCGCAAAGATAATCGAAGTTCATGTTACTTTTTCGCGCGAATGCTTCGGACCTGATGTTATTGCTTCGATAACTACCGCTGAACTGAAACAACTGGTTGAGGGCGCGCGCTTCATCGAAACAGCGTTGGCGCATCCGGTCAACAAGCAGGTGATGGCTGAAAGCCTGTCCGAATTGAAACGCGTGTTCGGCAAAAGTCTGGTAGCGACTGGCGATTTGCAGGTTAATCACAAAATAACAAGCGGCGACATCGCCTTGAAAAAGCCGGGCAGTGGCATTCCCGCATCGCGTTATTCCGAATTCATCAACCGGACATTGCGGCGCGCGGTCAAAGCCGACACTTTGTTTTCGGAGGAAGATTTTGAGTAAACGAAAAGTCTGCGTGGTTCTGGTTGACCGCGCCAATTACGGTCGGATCAAACCTGTGGTGCAAGAGATTACCAATCGTCCCGAACTGGAATTGCAAATAGTTGCCGCAGGGACGATGGTGCTGGAACGATTCGATCAACCGGTCAACGTCGTCCGGCGAGACGGTTTCAAAGTTGACGGCGAAGTTTACCTGGAACTGGAAGGTTCGACTCCCGCGACGATGGCCAAATCTGTCGGCTTCGGCGTCGTCGAATTCGCCAGCGAGTTTCAACGGTTAAAACCCGACGTAGTGTTGTTGATCGGAGACCGATACGAGATGCTGTCGGCGGCGATTGCCGCAGCTTATATGAACATCTGCATAGCGCATATTCAGGGCGGAGAAGTTTCCGGCTCGATTGACGAAAGCGCGCGCCACGCCATCAGCAAATTCGCTCACTTCCATTTCCCCAGCACCAGACGGTCCGCCGAATACCTGATTCGCATGGGCGAACGTCCGGATACGATTCTTTCCGTCGGCTGCCCTTCTTCGGACATAGCGCGGACATTCGACCGCACGCTGACTTCTGAAATCGTCAACACCGGCGGTGGCGGAGTGCCGATTGAAGTTGCACAGCAATTCCTGCTGGTTCTGTTTCATCCGACGACTACGGAATACGGCGGAGAACGCGCGCAAATGGAAGCCGTGCTTGAAGCGCTGCGGCGATTGGCCATGCAAACTGTTTTACTCTGGCCGAACATTGACGCCGGTTCCGATCACATCAGCAAAGCCATTCGAAGTTTCCGCGTCAACCATCAGCCTGACTGGCTGAGGAATCTGACAAACCTTTCGCCGGAAAATTACCTGAAGGTATTGGCCAACGCCGCCTGCGCCATTGGCAATTCCAGCAGCTTCGTGCGCGATGCCGGATATTTCGGGACGCCGATTGTTCTGGTCGGCAATCGTCAGGAAGGCAGAGAAACCGATACCCACGTCACACGCGTCGCGCCGGAAGCGGATCAGGTTTGTGCCGCCGCCAAAAACCAGTTGGAGCACGGACGATACGCGCCCAGTAATTTGTACGGGGACGGTTATGTTTCAGAACGAATCGCAAGAGGTTTGGTCGAGCTTCAGCCCTACATACAGAAGCGATTGAATTACGTTTACGAAAAGGAAGCGGCGTCGGCTGGCAAATGAGGCGAACAACCTGATGCGAGTTTTAGGATTGATTCCCGCGCGCGGCGGATCGAAGGGCGTTCCGCGCAAAAACATCAAGCAGTTGGCGGGCAAACCATTGCTGGCTTATACGGCTGAAGCGGCGTTGGCGGCTCAACAATTGGATCGAGTCATTCTCAGCACCGACGATTCGGAGATTGCTGAAATCGGACAGAAGCTTGGCCTGGAAGTTCCTTTCCTGCGCCCGGCGGAATTGGCAAATGACAAATCGCCGACTTTGCCTGTAGTTCAACACGCGCTGAGTTTTGTCGAAGATCAGGGAGACAGGTTCGATGCCGTTTGTCTGCTGCAACCGACGAATCCGTTAAGGCGAGCCGCTGACATTGACGATTGCATAAAGCTGATGAAATTAAGCGGCGCGGATGCAGTCGTCAGCGTTTTGCCAGTGCCTGCCGAACACAACCCGCATTGGGTTTACTTTCGCAACGCTGACGGCAGTTTGCGATTGAGCACCGGCGAAGCGTTTCCAATTCCGCGCCGTCAGGATTTACCCCCGTCCTTTCACCGTGAAGGTTCAATATACGTATCGCGGCGCGATGTGGTGATGGAAGAAAACAGTTTGTATGGCGCACGAGTCATCGGGTTTGAAATTGACCCTGCGCGAAGCGTCAACATTGATACTTTGGAAGATTGGGAATATGCGACCGAATTGATTTCACGTTATGACCTTAACCAAATTTGAATTGCTATACCTTTGTCTGGAAGCTTTTCTGCCTCCCATTCAGCGGCAAGTGAGGCAACGATTGAACAGATTGGTCAACAATTCGGGCAATGGCCGCAGCACCAGGGTTCTGGATGTAGGCGGTCGAAAATCTCATTACACGACGGGCGTTCCCGCATTGGTCACGATCCTGGACCTGCCGCGCGAGAGCGAATTGCAGCAACAATTGAATCTTGGCTTGCTTCCTTCGCAAATCGAAACCTTGCGATCCAGACGCAGCAATATCGAACGCGTGGTTTTGGAAGATATGACGCGTTGCTCTCTGCCAGACAATTTATTTGACGTTGTCGTTTCGGTCGAAGTGTTGGAGCACGTCGAACAGGACGCTAATTTCATCCGACAGGTTCATCGCGTGTTGAAACCCGGCGGCGCTTTTCTGATGACGACGCCGAACGGCGATTTCGTCAAAAACAACAACCCGGATCACAAACGCCATTACACGTTCGTGCAATTGCATCGTTTGCTCGCATCCGAATTTATGGGGGTTCAAATTGAATACGCAATTCGCGGCGGCAGCTTCAGACGTTACGGATTGAAATCCTGGTCGCCCGGAAAACCTTTGCAAACGGCGATGAGCATGTTCGGCAATGCCGTCAATGCTCTGCAATCACGTTCGCCGAAAGTCAAAACGCAGGCTTACGGAACTCATCATCTGATAGCCACTGCCAGAAAACGATAAACTATGTGCGGGATCGCCGGAATTTTCGGCTACAACGGGGAACAATCTAAATTGTCGGCGATGACTGACAGTCAGCGCCATCGCGGCCCGGATGCCGATGGAATATGGCTGGCTGAAAATCGCATTGCCGGATTGGCACACAATCGGCTGAGCATCATTGATCTGTCCGAAGCCGGACGCCAACCGATGAGCAATCGTGACGGCAGTTTGCAAATTGTCTTCAACGGCGAAATCTACAATTACCTTGAACTTCGCGACGAACTCTGTGATTACCCTTACCGAAGCCACAGCGACACCGAAGTCATTCTGGCCGCTTACGAACGATGGGGTGAAGACTGTCTTGATCGTTTCTTAGGCATGTTCGCTTTTCTGATCTGGGATGAGCGCGAACAGAAACTGTTTGCCGCTCGCGACCGGTTTGGCGTCAAACCGCTGAATTACCACTCGAAAGATGACGGCTCGCTGTTGATTGCCAGCGAAATCAAAGCTTTGTTTGCCGCTGGTGTCGTCGCCGAACCTGACGAAATCGCCTGGTCGAATTATCTGAACTCGGGTTTGTACGATCACAGCGAACGAACGTTTTGGCGCGGCGTCAATTCCCTTCCCGCCGGTCACAAATTGACGTGGCAAAAAGGCAAACTGAAAATCCGCCGCTGGTACGATCTGGCGGGACGGGTCGGCGATCAATTCGATCAGCGCAAAGAAGACGAAGTTCAGGAAGAATATCTGTCGCTGTTGACCGACAGCGTCAGGCTGCGCTTTCGTTCGGATGTTCCGGTGGGCATCAATCTGAGCGGCGGTTTGGATTCGTCAACCTTGCTTGGATTGGTTCACGCGGTGCAAGGCCAGGCGAGCGATGTCAAAGCTTTCACCTTCGTCACCGGCGATGCGAATTACGACGAGTTGCCGTGGGTTGAACAAATGCTGGCGCGGACGAATCATCCGGCGATGATTTGCAAACTTGAAATCGGCGATGTTCCGCGATTGGCCGAATCGGTGCAGCAACACCAGGACGAGCCTTTCGGCGGTTTGCCGACGCTGGCTTATGCTCGCGTGTTTGAGCGGGCGCGACAGGAAGGCGTCATCGTTCTGCTGGACGGTCAGGGGATGGACGAACAATGGGCGGGTTACGATTATTACCAGACAGCGACGGCCTCGGCGGTGGCGGTTGGAAACGTCAGCGTCGTTCAGGGAACGAAAGATCGTCCGGTCAAACCCGAATGTCTGCAAAAGAATTTTCGCGCGCTGGCCGAAGGCTTTCACGTGCCGCAACCTTTTCCGGACAGGCTTCGCAATCTGCAATACCGCGATGCGCTGTTCACGAAAATTCCGCGCGCGTTGCGTTTCAACGACAGAATTTCCATGCGGGCTTCGACCGAATTGCGCGAACCTTTTCTGGATCATCGTTTGTTTGAACTCGCGATCAGGCAATCGTCCGAACGCAAGATCGGCAATGGCGCAGGCAAATTGATGCTCAGACGGATTGCCAAAAAGCTTTTGCCGCAGGGAGTCGTCGAAGCTCCGAAACGTCCGCTGCAAACTCCGCAGCGCGAATGGCTGCGCGGCGAATTGCGCGATTGGGCGACGGCGCAAATTGAAAGCGCGCTGATTGGTTGGGGCGCAGATTGGCTGGATGCGAAAGCGGTTCGCGCAGCCTGGCAAAATTATCAGGCCGGAGAAAGCGACAACAGCTTTTACATCTGGCAATGGATCAATCTGGGATTGATGAATCAAAAATGAATGACGTAGCAATAAAAGTCGAAGGAATTTCAAAGCAATATCGCATCGGCGTGCGTCGCCAGAAGTATAAAACCTTGCGCGAATCGTTGGTCGAATCGGTGGCGGGTCCTTTTCGCCGAATGAACGATGCGCTTCGCGGCAACGGCAACAAGGAAAAGAAAAAAGACGGCAAAGAGAGCAATTCTTTCTGGGCGCTGAAAGACCTTTCCTTTGAAATCAAATGCGGCGAAGTCGTCGGCGTCATCGGTCGCAACGGCGCGGGCAAAAGCACTCTACTGAAAGTTCTGTCGCGCATCACTGAACCGACTGAAGGTTTCGCCGAAATTCACGGACGCGTCGGCGCTCTGTTGGAAGTCGGCACGGGCTTTCATCCTGAATTGACCGGACGCGAAAACGTTTTCCTGAACGGCGCGATTCTGGGAATGCGCAGGGAGGAAATCGCCCGCAAGTTTGACGAGATTGTCGAATTCGCCGAAGTCGCCAGATTCATTGACACGCCCGTTAAAAGATATTCCAGCGGCATGCATTTGCGGCTGGCTTTTTCTGTCGCCGCGCATCTGGAACCGGAAATTCTGCTGGTTGACGAAGTACTGGCCGTCGGCGATGTTTCTTTTCAAAAGAAATGCGTCGGCAAAATGGAAGACGTCGCTTCGCAAGGGCGCACGGTTCTGTTCGTCAGCCACAATCTGGCCGCCATCAAAGAGCTGTGCCAGACCAGCATCGTGTTGAACAACGGTCAACTGGATTATCGCGGCCCGGTCGTGCAGGGGTTGGCGCGATACGGACAAATTATCAGTTCGACTGATGCGCATGACACATCGCCCAATCGCGGCACGCATTGGCGACAGGTGTTGATCAACGGCGAAACCGACGGACTGACTTCGGCGGTCAACAACAACGAAACTTTTTACGCCGAAGCTCATCTGGATTTGCGCAGCGATGTCAAAGGCGGATATTTCATTTGCATCATCAATGACGCGGTCGGCAATCAGGTCGTTCACCATCGAATGGAAGCCAGCGAGCTTGGTTACGACACGATGGACGCGGGCACTTATCAGATTCGAGCCTCTTTCCCAGCGCTTTGGCTTTCGCCCGGCGTTTACATGGTTCATTTCAAATTCCTGGGCAATCGCGCGGACGGCCTGATGGAACGTCACATCTCCGAACGCGCACTGTTGGACATCACGGCGGAAATCGAAGGCGTCAGCCGCTCGCTGCTCGCTCCGCCGCTGGAATGGGAAATCGAATCCAGAGCTTATGAAAATGAAAGCAGAACGGATTTCAGTCTGTTCGAAGCGTGAACGGACTGAAGTCTGTTCCACAAAACAGCCTGTTCGCGGCAAGCGTTTGAGTTCCGTCGTTCTGTCGTCTTCAATGCTGACAGACCGCATGCTGCTGTACACGGAATTTCTGACGACTTTGCGCGAAGCGGCTGATGTGCGGTTGTGGGCGACTTCGGCAAACAATCCTAGCCATGAATTTTTGCCGCGCGATGTTGTCGAACCGTTTCCGGCGATTCGCGCTTACAAGGAGTTCCCTTACAACTACCTGCGGCGGTTGAACGATTTCGCCTGGGATTACAGGCTGGAACCGCCAAGCCGCATCAGCATGAATCGCCATTTCAAAATGCAGCGCGAAAGCGCATTGCTCAGCGCATTGCGAATTCCGGCGCGGGCGATGGCAAAGCTCGGCGTCGAAGAGCGTTTTGAAAACTGGCTGGAAAAACGATTGCTCGGCTTCGAGCGCAGCAAGGAAGCTTACAGGCGATTGCAGGCCCAACGTCCGGACGTGTTGCTGACAACCGGCACTTTTCGATTTGAAGAACCGGCGATCAACGCCGCCGCCAAACGATTGGGCATTCCGACGCTCGCCTTCGTCACTTCTTGGGACAACCCTTCGACCAAAAATCGAATGGTTTTCAAATACGACGGTTACCTGGTCTGGTCGGATCAGATGAAGCAGGAGCTTCATCATTTTTATCCGCACACCCGCGAAGTCCCTATTTACACGGTCGGCGCTCCGCAATTCGACGTGTTCTTTCAGGATCGCTTTTACATTTCGCGCGAACAGTTTTGCGCCGAACAGGGTTTGCGGCCAGACCTGCCGATCATTCTTTATGCTTTGGGTTCGCCGAATTTTTTGAAAGAACATCACGGAGCGATTTACCTGGCAGAGCGAATCAAGCGCGGCGAGCTTGGCGACGTGCAGATGCTGGTTCGTCCGCATCCGCTCCACGACAATGGCAAAGAAGCGCGTATGCTGGAAAATTTCGGCTGGCGAGTCGTCGTGCAGCGAACAGGCGAAGCCGGAACAGCCGTTTCCGCGCGCTCGCAGGACAAAAAGCAAATCGTCGAATGGATCAACACTTTTCGCCACGCCGATGTCGTCGTCAACCTGTCGTCAACCGTGGCGATTGACGCGGCTTTTTTCGACAAACCAGTCGTCAATCTGGATTACGATCCGCAGCCCGGACAGGCCGATCAGGAATTGATCAAAGACATCAATCATCTGTGGACGCATTTCAAACCGATTGCCGAATCCGGCGGAGTCTGGCTGGTCAATTCGCCTGAAGAGAAAATCGCCGCCATCAAAACTTATCTGGAAAAACCCGAACTGCACCGCAACGAACGCCGATGGATGGCCGAACACGTTTGCGGTTTCGTTGACGGCCATTGTGGCCGCCGAATGGCCGAAGCCTTGCTGGATTTCGCCAGCAGGTACATAGGTCAATAAAGTTAGTGATGTCACTGAAAGCCGATTTGATTTCTACCTCATCGCCTGATGTTTCATTCGGCAATGATGCTTCCTCTTCCCGAATCGCCGACCGCGAATTGACCGGCGGTATCGTCGCGATACTGCCGCGCGGCGAAGCCATCAGAAATTTCATTTACTCCGGCGCGCTGGATGACGTCGCCAGTCAATTGCCGGTTTCGTTGCTGACTGTCATTCCTGATGACGAATACCAGCAAATGATCGAAGGCCGTTTCGACAGTTTGCACGAATTGAAAGCCGCCACCGAAAGCCTGCCCGTGCGGGTTTTGCGCGAACAACTGGATGTGACTCACGGGCGTTATCTGTGGTCTGAAGCCGCCAAAGAACGTTGGCGGATTCGCGATCACGAAGCGCGGACTCTGCCGCGAAAGATTCGACGAACGACAAAGAAGTTGATGGCCGAAGCTCTGGCCAATCGCGCCGGACTGGAATTGCTGATGCAGTTGGAACGCCGCGCCAGCCGTTGGTTCAGCAACAACGCCAACGATCTGGAATTGCTGCGACGATTGAAACCTGCGCTGGTTTTCAACTCTTCGCATTCGCACAGCCCGAACGCAGTGCAAGCCGTACAAGCCGCGCAATGGTTGGGAATACCGACGGCGACGTTTCTGTTTTCGTGGGACAACCTGACTTCGCAAGGCCGTATCGTTCCGCTTTACGATTATTACCTGGCCTGGAACGAAGACATTCGACAACAGTTGCTCGGCATCTATCCTTCGATTCGCCCGGAACAGGTTTTCGTGACAGGCACGCCGCAATTCGATTTCCATTTCCGCCCTGAACTGTATTGGTCGCGCGAAGAATTTTGCGCTCGCGTCGGAGCTGATCCGTCCAGGCCAATCGTGCTGTACAGCACCGGCATGGACAATCACATGCCCGGCGAACCGTTGATCATCGAAGACATCAACCGAATGCTGAAAGAGATGACGGCTTTCGGCAGTCCGCAATTGCTGGTCCGCTTGTATCCGAAAGACCGCACTCCGCATCGTTTCGACGAAGTCAGACAGCGCAACCCCGACATACTGTTTCCTGAAATTCCCTGGAACACGAATTTTTACACGCCGAAGTTTGAAGACGCTCCGCTGTTGACCAACACGCTTCGCCATTGCGAGGTAGGCATCAACGTAGCTTCGACCGTCTCGCTGGAACTTTGTATGTTCGACAAACCGGTGATCAACGTCGGTTACAATCCGCCGGTTGATATTCATCCGAAAGATTACGCGCTCTATTACAGCTTCGATCATTACAAACCCGTCGTCGAAAGCGGCGCGGTTCGCGTTGCGTGGACGGAAGCTGAGATGAAGGATTTGTTGGTCAAGACTTTGACCGATCCACTAGCCGACAGCGACAAACGAGGGCGATTCATCAAACGAATGTTCGGCGATACGCTTGACGGCAAAGTCAGCCAGCGCATTGCCGCGACGCTGATCAACCTGGCAAACAAAAACAAATGACCGTTCGCCAGACAATCAAATCACAACTGGCAAAAATCGAAGGCGAATCCGGCGGCCTGACGCGAACGCTGAAATGGTTGAGCCGAACCTGGGAACGCGCGAGCGTCGGTTCGACTCTTTACTTTTTCAATCACGTGGTCAATCGCCTGCCGTCGCATCATCTGCGGCTGATGTTTTACCGGCGGATTTACCGGATAGGCAAAGGAACCAGCATTTTGCTGCACGTGCGAATTCGTTTTCCGGGCAACGTCCGCATCGGTCGGCATTCGACCATCAATTACGATTGCCTGCTGGACGGACGCGGAGCGGAAATCATCATCGGCGACAACGTCAACATCGCTTCGGAAGTTATGATCTGGACTCAGGAACACGATCCCGACAGCCCAACTCATCAGACGATTTCAAAACCCGTAGCGATAGGCGATTACGCATGGATCGCCAGCCGCGCCATCGTTCTGCCGGGCGTGACCGTCGGCGAAGGCGCTGTCGTCGCCGCTGGCGCAGTAGTCACCAAAGACGTTCCGCCTTATGCAATCGTCGGCGGCAATCCGGCCAGGTTCATTCGCGAACGCTCGAAAGATTTGCGATACGAACTGAACTACTTCCCTTTCCTGCAATAAATGGAAAGCGTCGAGCAGACAGACAACAAACCGCGTTTGCTGGTTATCTCGCACGTGCTGCCGTTCCCAGGCGCCACCGGACAACAGCAACGCGTGGCAAACACGCTCAAAACTTTTCGCAACCATTTTCACGTCAGCTTTCTGACTTCGTGCGAAAAACAACCCGAGCGGGTTTTGCGCCGAAAGCTCTCTGAGATTTGCGACGATGCCATTCTGCTGCCCTCGGTTTACGAAGCCAGCCAATTTGGCAAACTCTGGCATCGCGGCGCTGGCGCGGCTTACGCGCTTCGCACTGGTTTGAAAGAATCGAATTACATCATCGGCGAACTGGAATTCG
Organism: uncultured Heliomicrobium sp.; assembly: GCA_964426025.1. Classification (GTDB taxonomy): domain Bacteria; phylum Acidobacteriota; class Blastocatellia; order RBC074; family RBC074; genus RBC074. The sequence goes on along the minus strand of CAYRQB010000050.1, from coordinate 7,839 downwards.
CGCCCGACAAAATCGAACGCGCGCTGGATGGACGCAGCTTCGATCTGGTTTTGTTTGAATACTGGCATGCGGCGGGCGCAGTCGAAATTTTCAAACGTCAGGGAATTCCCTGCGCGCTGGATATGCACGACGTGCTCTGGCAAACGTACAAACGACAATTGGATCGCGGATTGTTGCCAGCAAGTTTGAAATCCTGGCAACTGGAACGTTACCGCCAACGCGAAGAGCAAGCCTGGCAACTGTTCGACGCCATCATCGCCATCAATCATTCGGAGCTTAATCACGTATCCCAATGCGTGCCGTCGTCGGTCAAATTATTTCACGCCGGTATGGGAGTTGATCTGACGCTCTGGCCTTATTCGTGGCAACCGCAGAATCCTCCGCGCATCGCTTATTACGGCGGATTGGGCAATCCGCACAATCAAACCGACGCGCGAAAGGTTCACGACGAATTGATGCCCGCCATCTGGCAGAGCTTTCCTGAGGCGCAGTTGTGGTTGATTGGCAGCAATCCGCCTGAAGATTTGCGCGCGTTGACCGCCGACGCACGCGTCAAAGTCACTGGCTTCGTCGAACAGGTTCAATCGGTTCTTTCGACAATGACCGCAATGATGTGTCCGTTCAGCGGCACTTTCGGTTTCCGCAGCCGAGTGATTGAAACAATGGCGCTGGGTGTCCCGGTCGTCGCTTCGCCCGATGCGGTTTACGGAATGGAAATGAAAGCCGGACGCGGGTTGCTGCTCGGCGAATCGAATGAACAACTGATCGAACACGCCTTGCGATTGCTCGGCGATGAAGATTTCGCCGCTGTACAAAGCAAGTCGGCTCGACAGCAAGTCGAAAAACAATTCAGCATCGAAGCAACTTACGGCAATCTGGCGCTGGAACTTTGCGACTGGCTGTCGAACCCCGAACTACGCTTCAAGCGCATTAGCAATTAACCATCAGCCATTAGCCATTAACTGGCAGGTAAATCTTCTCTCTGCCTGCTAATGGTTAGTGGGTAATGGCTGATGGTTAATTTCATGTTTGTGCAAATTGCGCTCGTTTCCATTGACCACAAAATGAAGCTCACGGTCTTCTCACACAAACTTTGCTGGCCGTCCGGCGATTCGCTTGTCGGTTATGCAACCGACGGCGGATTCCCGATGCAGATGCGCGCGCTGTCCGAACTATTCGATCAAACGACGTTGGTAGTGCCGGTCAGCAACGCCGATTCAAAAGTTGGCGAGATGCCAATCGTCGGTCATAACATCAGCGTCGTGCCGCTCAGCAATCCCGTCGGTCAGGGCTTGCGACGCAAACTTGGTATGATCGGCTGGGTGATCGGAAATGCCCGGAAGATTCTGCGCCAGACGATGAAAGCCGATGCCGTTCACGTGCCGATTCCCGGCGATGTCGGAACGATTGGAATGCTGCTGGCTTATTTGCTGAGAAAACCGCTCTGCGTTCGATACTGCGGCAATTGGTTCATCGCGCGAACTGCGGCGGAAAAATTCTGGCAATGGTTTATGGTCAGAACCGCCGGAGGCAGAAACGTCATGTTGGCGACCGGCGGAGACGCCCATCCTCCATCGCGCCGCAATCCGAATGTTCGATGGATTTTTTCTACCAGTTTGACTGCGAAAGAAATTGCCGAAAGCGGCGAGACTCGCGAACTTACAAATGCACGAGAAGCTCGCTTGATCATCGTCTGCCGTCAGGAGCGCGGCAAAGGAACGGATGTCGTCATCGAAGCTCTCAGCAAACTGTCGTCTGATTTCCCTTCTTTGAAACTCGACGTGATTGGCGACGGTGAAGCGCTTGATCATTTCAAACGTCTGGCCTCTGAGCTTGGCGTTTCTGATCGAGTCAGTTTTCACGGCAAAGTGAATCACGATGCGGTGATGAAATTACTTCGTCGGGCTGATCTGTTTTGTTACCCGACCGGCTCGGAAGGTTTTCCGAAAGTCGTGCTGGAAGCGATGGCTTGCGGATTGCCGATCATCACCACGCGGGTTTCGATTTTGCCGCATCTGGTCGGCAACGGCAGCGGAGTTTTGCTGGAGGCGGCGACGCCGGAAAAACTGGCCGATGCGATTCGCGAATGTCTGAGCGATGAAAAAAATTATCGCGGTATGTCAGTTCAGGCAATTTCAACCGCCAGTCAGTATTCGCTGGAAAACTGGCGCGACTCGATTGGAGCGATTTTGCGCGACGCCTGGGGACAGGAACTGAAGCAGGCAAATTGGAAAAGCGCATCGGCGAATCGTTCTTTCTGAAATGAATTCATCGTTCGATCTGACACAATTGAACATTTGCTTTATCGCCGGAACATTGGGTCAGGGCGGAGCCGAACGTCAGTTGTATTACCTGCTGAAAGCATTGCGAAGCATCGGAACTTCGCCGCATTTGTTGTCGCTGACGCAAGGCGAATTTTGGGAAAAGCCCATTCGCGAACTGGGCGTGCCCGTCACCTGGGTTGGGCAAGCCGAATCCAGGTTGGCCAGGTTGAAACGAATCATAGAGGAATTGCGCGTGTTGAAGCGCAGATCGAAACAAGCATTCATTTTGCAAAGCCAGCACTTTTACACGAACATTTACGCCGCCGCTGCCGCGCGAGCATTGAACGCCCGCGAAATCGGCGCGATGCGTTGCGACGGTCTGAGCGAAGTTCAAGCGCACGGAAGATTGCTCGGCAATCTGAGTTTGAAATTGCCTCGGGTCATCGCCGCCAATTCACGAGCGGCCATTGAATTCGCCGTTGATTACGGATTGTCGGCTTCGCGCCTTTTCTTTTTACCCAATGCAATCGAAAGCGATCTTTTCAAGTTCGAGTCGAAGCGTGATTCCGCCGAAATAAAACTGCTGACCGTTGGCCGACTGGAAGAGCAAAAACGCATTGATCGTTTTCTGCGAGCGGTCGCCGCCATCAAACAATTTTCCACAAAACCAATCAAAGCGATCATCGCCGGTGAAGGCAGTTTGAAAAACCAACTGGTAGAAGAATCAGGCAAACTTGGGTTGAATGGCACTGTCGAATTTCGCGGCGTGGTCAACGATATGATTTCGCTTTATCAAGAGGCAGATGTTTTCGTTCTGACTTCGGATTGGGAAGGAACTCCGAACGTCGTGTTGGAAGCGATGGCCGCAGGTCTGCCGGTTTTATCAACCAACGTCGGAGGCGTGCCGGACATCGTAAAGCACGGCCAAACCGGATTACTGACCGATCCCGAAGATGAAACCCTTATGACTGCTTTGTTAATCGAGCTTGTCAACGATTCGGAATTCAGACGCAAACTTGGGCAGCGCGCTCGGACTTACGTCGAAGAAAATCATTCGCTGAACCGTCTGCCAGCGCATTTGTCGAACCTTTATCAATTGGCTTTGTCATGAACCAGGTTATCGAAAGTAATATTTCCAATCCGCCAGCGGCGTTACCGTTGACGCCAACCCGCGAATTTCAAACCAGCACAACCGTCATCCTGCTCTTCGTTCTGTCACAGGCAGGACTGGCATTGTTGATGCGGCAATCGTCAGCAGTGGCAACGGTTCACGCCTGGACGACGTTGGCTGTTGGAGCTTATTACGCTTTGTCCGGCGCGCGGTTGGAACGTGTGGCTTACGTTGCGGCTTACATCACCGGAGCCGAAGTTTTGTGGCGGATGACCGACGCCGGAGCATTTTGGGAGTTCGGCAAATACGCGGTCAGCGCAATTTTCCTGCTGGCATTGTTGCGCGGCGGATTATTGCGCGGCCCAATCCCTGCTCTTCTATATTTCTCATTGATGCTTCCTTCGTTGATATTGCCGTTGATCAATGTGACAACCGTAGAATTGAGAGATCAGATCAGCTTCAATCTTTCAGGCCCATTCGCGTTGATGGTCTGCGTCTGGTTTTTCACTCACCTAAAATTGACGATCTCACAATTGCTATGGCTGTTTGTCTCCTTGCTGGCGCCGGCGTTCGGCATTGCCGCCATCAGCATCTTTTCGACTTTCACCTCCAAACTTTCTTTTTCCAGCGAATCGAATTTTGCAACCAGCGGCGGTTTCGGACCGAATCAGGTTTCGGCTGCATTGGGATTGGGCGCAATGATGGCGGCGCTTTATTTGATGTTGAAAGGAAGCAGAAAGCTCAGCGAACGGGCATTGATGATTGCCTGCGTTCTGATTTTCAGCGTTCAAAGCGCGTTGACGCTTTCGCGCGGCGGATTGTATTGCGCCGCGGGCGGTTTGCTGCTGGCAGCCATGTATCTGATTCGGGACAGGCGCACTCGTACAAAACTGATTCTGGCCAGCGTCGTCGGCTTCCTGTTGATCAATTTCGTCATTCTGCCTCAACTGAGCGAATTCACAGGAGGAGCGCTGGTCAAACGATTCCAGGATGTAGGCATGACCGGTCGCGACAAAATCATCATGGCCGATTTGCAAACCTGGGCTGACAATCCAATCTTCGGCGTCGGACCGGGACAATCAAAGGCTTACCACAAACAATTTTTCCGAGCTTCAGCCGCTCACACAGAATTTTCGCGAATGCTGGCTGAACACGGAATCTTCGGGCTGATTGCGCTGGTGATGATGGGAGTGATGTTTATTCGACATCTGCGGCAAGCGCAATCAAGAGAAGCCAAAGCTCTGGTTTCAGCCGTTTCGATCTGGGGTTTGTTGTATATGTTCACGGCGGCAATGCGAGTTGTCGCGCCATCCTTTACGTTTGGCCTGGCGGCGTTGACTCTGATTCTGCCCGAAGAAGAACAAGCGCCAACGGCTGAGCCGCTGACCCAACCGTATTACCGAAACTGATTACAGATGTGCGGTATCGCCGGCAGATTTCATCATCAAGCTTTGCCTGCCGATCCTGAATGGCATGGAAAAGCAGATGAGTTGTTGTTCCATCGCGGCCCCGACGGCGGCGGCGTTTATTCGGACGCTTACTGCGAACTGGTTCATCGTCGTCTGGCTCTGCTGGATTTGTCTCCAACCGGCCAACAGCCGATGGCCAACGAAGACGGCAGCGTTTATGTCATCTTCAACGGAGAAATTTACAACCATTCTGAATTGCGCAACGAGTTGAAAAGCAAAGGTCACGCCTTTCGCGGCACGTCGGACACAGAAGTCCTGGTTCACCTTTACGAAGAACTTGGCGAACGGATGGTCGAACGTTTGCGCGGAATGTTTGCCTTCGCCATTTATGATCTTAGGCATCGTTGTCTGTTATTGGCGCGCGACCGTTTTGGAATCAAACCTCTTTATTACGCCAACCTTGATGGTCAGTGCGTCTTTGCCAGCGAAATCAAAGCCATACTGGCGTTATCAAATTTCAAACCGACGATTGACCGGCAGGCTTGTTACGATTTTCTGGGACTGGGTTATGTGCCTGAACCGACGACGGCATTTGCCGAAATCAAAGCATTGCCTCGCGGCTTCACGCTTCTGGTCAACGCCGATGGCAATCATCAACGCTGCTTTCATCAAATCGAAGCAAAGCCCGAATCCAATTTGAGCTTCAACGATGCGGTTGAATCCGCATCCGAGGCTTTGCAACAAGCCGTCAAAGCTCAGCGCGTGGCCGACGTTCCGGTGGCTGCCTTGCTCAGCGGAGGAATTGATTCATCGCTGGTCGTTGCCGCCGCCAACCGTAGCGGGTACGAATCGCCGCAAACTTTCAACGTCAGATTTCCTGACGAAGGTTATGACGAAACTGAAATCGCTTTGGCGGTTTCAAGGCATTACAAAACCCGACATCGCACGATAGAGCTTGGCGATTATTCGATGCCTCCGGAATCAGTCATCAAGTTGCTGGAACATTTCGACCAGCCGTTTGCCGACACCAGCCTGATTCCGATGTATATGGTTTCCAAAGCGATCCGCGAACAAGGCATCATCTGCGCTTTGTCGGGCGACGGCGGAGACGAAGCCTTTGGCGGTTATGCCAGATTTTGGCGCGCAAACCGATTGGTGAGATTGATGAAGTTACCCGGCTGGGTTCAAAGCTCAGCTATTTCCGCCGGTAATCGCCTGACGGGAGTAACCAAAAACTTCGGGCGACAACTATCAAAAGCTGTTCGCATTGCTCAAGCAGGCAAATTCGATACATCTGTGTTACTCGCCAGCTTGTCGAACTACCTAAATGAAGATCAGAAAGCAGAACTGGTTAATGCGAATCTTCACAGGCAAATGAATCCGGTGTACACGCATTTTGACGGCTACGATCCGGCGGGAACGTCTTCGCTGGATGAATTATCGCGACGAATGACCGAAAATCTGTTTTCCGTTGGGCTGGTCGGCGACATGCTTCGCAAGGTAGATATGATGAGCATGCTCGCCAGCATAGAGGTTCGCGTGCCAATGCTGGACGAAGAATTGGTCAGCATTGGATTACGACTTCCGCATCAATACAAAACCGATGGACGAAAGGGCAAACTGATCTTGCGAGCATTGGCGGAACGATGGTTGCCGAAACAGGTAGTAAGTCATCCAAAACACGGTTTCGGAATTCCATTGGACAGAGTTTTGACTGATGACTTCCATCGTATGTTGGCCGACATTTTGTTATCACCCGCCGCCAGAATCCGGAGTTTTATTAACATATCAACAGTAGAATCCTGGCTAAAGCTGTTTAAGACTGCGGCTTCAAGACAACACGGAGGTAACATCAGCCGTGAAGGCTTGTACCAGCGCATCTTTATTGTTCTGTCGTTAGAGTTATGGCTACAAAAGAATCGCTTTTCATGGTGAATCAATTTCCTGACATAACACCTGCCAGTAACTTGCAAGAATCAACTTCGACTAAATTTCCGCGTTTGTTACTCATTGCCAACTTTCTTTCGGCAAACGGCGGAAGTCGTTCGGTAATGGAAGACCTTGCCGACAGGCTTCAAGATTCAGTTGATCGGATTATCTGCGCTTCACATTACCGGTCGGGTTTGATGCGCGGATTGCATATGGCTGCAACTGCTTTGCTGAAACGGCGCGATTACGATCTGGCGGTGGTTGATCTTTACAGCGGACGCGCTTTTCTGTGGGGCGAAACCATCGCCCGGTTGTTGAAGTTTCTCGATTGTCCTTTTGTTTTTGTGCTTCGCGGCGGGGGCTTGCCGGATTTTGCCGCACGTCAACCGCAACGAGTGAAAGAGTGTTTGAGCAAAGCCGACGTTGTTACAGTTCCTTCGCCTTTTCTGTTGGAACAGATGCGTCCTTATTCGGATGAACCGGTGTTACTTCCCAATCCACTGGATATAGCTCGGTATGAATTCAGACAACGAAAAGCGGTCAAGCCAAATTTGATCTGGCTGCGATCATTGCACGAAACCTACAACCCATCGTTGGCGGTAAAAGTGTTGGCAGCTTTGTTACCGGAATTTCCCGAAGCGCGATTAACAATAATCGGCCCGGACAAAGGCGATGGTAGCTGGCAGCGAGTCGAAGAGCTAGCCAAAGAACTTGGGGTAACTAATAAGCTGGAAATGCCTGGAGGAATTGCGAAACCGGATGTATCCCAATGGTTGAACCGCGGAGATATATTTTTGAATACAACAAACGTGGATAACACTCCGGTCAGCGTGCTGGAAGCGATGGCTTGCGGGTTATGCGTTGTTACAACAAACGTAGGCGGTATTCCTTACCTCATAACGCATGAAAAAGACGCTCTGATGGTTCCACCGAATGATCCCGAAGCTATGACCAATGCCGTGCGTCGAGTTATGACTGAACCGGCGCTGGCCGAAACTTTGTCTCTGGCCGGCAGGCGAAAAGCTGAGCAGTTCGACTGGTCTGTAATCATGCCTGAATGGGAAAAAGTGTTTCGATCAATAACCCAAAGTAACGCCTCAGGCCTCTTCGCCGCGTAGCGGCGTTT
>CAYRQB010000049.1:0-24405 GCA_964426025.1 uncultured Heliomicrobium sp. | reverse complement strand
AGGCCATCGAATAAGCCTGCAATGAAAAGCTGGAAAATGACGGAACAAACGGAAAGGAAGGGAGGGAAATTTCCGTCCATTCCGTTATTTCCGTCTGTTCCGTAATCTCTTTTTCGTTCTCCCTGAGCAGTTACTCTCGTTAAAGATTCGCGGGCACGTAACCTGCGCTTTCGCCTGTCAGGGTCGTTTTGTAATCGGGCATGGTCAGAGTCGAGCCGATCAACGGCACGGCAAAAGTGAACTGATAACCGGTGATGCGCACAGAAACCGTTCCCTGTTTGACGCCGAAGCCGGAGTAGGTCACTTCGACATTGCTGGTGGTCAAACCGTAAACCACCGGTTGAGCGCCGCCCGCCGGATTCGGCACGCCGTAAACCACGACGTTTTTGACGTTGGCGACATTCTGTGTGCTGATGGCGGCGTAACGTGCGCCCAATCGAACCGCGTCCGTCAACGCGTTGTGAGTCCAAAGCAATCGGCTGAATTCCAGCAAAGCGAAAAGCGCCATCAGGAAAACGCTTCCGGCTATCGCCATCTCAACGAAAGTCGCTCCGCGTTCTGTCCGGTTGTGTCTTTTTCTAACTCTGATCATTCCTACCTCTACGTTCATGCTCCGATCAGGCTTAAGCCTGATCCACTTTCAGAACCAATCCTGCGATAACTCATCGCCAAATCAGGTAGCGCATTGTCGTGCTGGGGCTGACGGGCACATTTGTCCAAACCGCGCCGCCGGTCCATTTGGATAGGTCGAAAACCGGCGTGTAGTTGTATCCCGTGATCGTCACCTTGACAGTCGTCGGTTGTATGCTGTTGCCGACGCTGGTGATTTGTATGTTGGAGGTCGTGAAACCGCTCAGCACGGCTGTTCCCGACGTGCATGAAGCTGTGCTGCCGCAAACTGCCAGATTTTTGGCTATCGCTTTTTCCGTATCGTCGAACGGCCTTGAACTGAGGTAACGCGCGGCCACCCGAGTCGCTTTGGCCAGCGTGTTGTAAGTGTAAAAGTAGTATCCGAATTCTGCCGACGCTCCCAACAACATCAGGAAGATCGGCAACACCAGCGCCAGTTCTACCAACTGAGCGCCGCGCTGGTTCAGGCTGCGGCGTGAAAATCTGTTTGAGTTTTTGATCCGTTGTTCAACCACGTCATGTCACCTCATCTGTAAAGCACGGCGACTGTCAGTTGCGGGTCGCCAGCCGCTCCGCCAGGGTTGTAACCGCCATCGCCCAGCGTAACGCGGTTGCCAACATATTCAGCGCGAATGTCTCCGCCGTTTCCGCCCGGAACCGGATTGCGCATGAAAAATGCGCCGATTCTGCTGATGCAGACTTCGTTGCGCCCCTGGTCGTATTGGCTCTTGTTGATGATCGGAACAAGTAATATTCGGCGATTCGGAATTCCGGCGTTTGATGGTGTGACGATGTTTTGCCCCAATCCGCTGGTGTACTGGTCGTAGTTAATACCTGCTTTGATATTTGTATCCGGAGGAGACGTAGCCGGATCGAGTCCTCCGCCTGAAAAATCGTCGAACCGAACATTGATTCCCTGTCTGACCGGACCGGAAGAAATGCCCGGTTCGGTCGAAACACATTGATTGAGCGTGTAACAACTCTTGCCGGTAAGCGCCAACCGCTGTCTGGCGTCATTTCCACCCGAATCGTTATCAATTGCCAGAATCAGATAATTGCCTGCTGAGACGCTGCCTTCGTTGTTGTTATTTCCATTCCCATTCCCGTTGCCGTTGCCATTGCCGTTGCCATTGCCTCCGCCGTTTGATGACAGGCGCAGAGTGTAGGTACAGCCGATGGTGAATACAGTCTGGTTTGGGCATCCGGCTTCAGGATTCAAAGGCGCTCCGGTTTCGTCGTCTTGCACCACCGACAACGGAGCCAGATTACAGTAATAATTGATGGCCACTGATTGACCGGCGACGGCCTTGCGCGACATATCAATGGTATTGCCGCCCATCGCCATTCCGGCAAAAAATATGCTGATGGTTTTGGGCGGAACAGTCACCTGAACAAAACGAATATTGGTCGGACTGGCGATGGCGGAGGCTTCGCTCATGCCTGTCCCGCCGCCGTCGAAATCCGACAGGTTGACGGCGAATCGGACATCGCTGCGATTGATGGTCGCGCCGGTGCTGTTGAACTCGTAATTGTTCATCGTCGCCACTGCCCGGTCGGTCGCAACCTCGATTCCGTGCGCTGAGGAATTCAAGGCCGAAGCTGCGGCCAATGCCGCGGAGTCCGCCGCGTTCTGCAATTCCGTGTTGATCAGATAAAGATGGCTGATGTCCACGCACAACCCGGCGGCCAGCACAAAAGCCAGCATGCCAATTGTCGCCACGGCCAACACCGAACCGCGCTCTCCATTTCGTTTGATCTTGTTTTGCAAGTTCATCGGCTTTCCTCGGAAATTGGTAAGACAGTTTCATTCTTTCAGGGCGTCGCTGGAGACATAGGAAACTTCTCGGAAAAAGTGGGGCGGGTTGTTTGTCACAGCGCCACTTAACAAACCTTTACTGAATCTGTTGAGCAGTCAGCACGGCTGTTTTAGGCAGAAAGATTTTCCATTCCAGTTTTCCATATTCAGCCGAACCATTGACCTTCGCGTTATCGGCGGCGTTCACTTTGCTTTTGGTTTCTTCCTTCATCATGTTTCGGAAAGGCACGTTGTCTTTGCCGCCGTTGTCGTTGCCGCCATCTTTGGTTGCGGGAGCATCGTTGCTATGAACATCGCCACCAGTGGCGCTGCCTCCGCCTGAACCGCCGCCGCTGGAAGCCGGTCCGGGCAATTCGACGCCCAAAGGCGAACCGGATTTCAATCCGTCAACGCCTTTCATTTGCGGCAATGAATCGGGATTCAACGGCTGTGTGATCTTGGCCGTGACGATGAAGACCAACTCTGTTTCGTTGCGTTGGAAAGATTTCGATTTGAACAGATTTCCGAGTATCGGCACGTCGGCCAGAATCGGAATCTTCGACAGCGATTTCATCTCGCTGTTATCCAGCAATCCGGCGATGCCGAACGATTGACCGTCCTGCAATTCGACGCCGGTCTTGGCGCGGCGAACCCGCAGCGCAGGAATCAGAAAACCGCTGAAGCGTATGGCATTGTTGTAATCCAGCGTCGAAACTTCGGGTTCCAGTTCCAGTCTGATGTGTTGTTCGTCAATGATCGTCGGTTTGAAATTGACGCGGACGCCGTACTCTTTGAACAGAATGGTGACGGTTTGCTGGTTGTTGCCTCCGCCCTGAATGATGGGAATGGGGATTTCACCGCCCGCCAGAAAACTTGCCTGTTGCCCGTTCATGGCTATCAGATTCGGTTCGGCCAGCGCGCGCAAAGCGCCCTGCGTTTGCAGCGCGCGCAAAAACATAAACGCGTTGTTGCTCATGACGAAAACGTTCAGCGTGTTGGCAACCGTTCCAAAGATACTCCCCTGATCCACCTGGCCAAGCGTCCACGGCCCCAGCCCTGTGTTCGTATAAGCGCCTTCTCCCGGGCGAGTCTGCACAACAGGAGAAGCGGCCAACTCTGTCAGTTTGTTGCGACTGACTTCCGCGACGCGAACCTGCAACTGAATCTGCGTCATGCTCTGAACAGGCAAATCCAGCAGATTGACGGTTTTGAATCCCGCCGCCTGAACGACGCTTTCAATCTGTTGGGAAACTTTCGGATCAACCTTTCCCGAAATCACTACGGAGCCGTTGGCCTGGCTGAGCCTGATGTCTTCTTTCGGAAACAAGGCTCTGACCTGAGCATCAATCTGTTCCAGGTTGGCGCGAACGTCTATATCAAAGAAAAGGAACCGACTGTCCTTGCTCGACCAGACGATCAACCGCGTTCTGCCCAATGCCTTGGCGTTGATCACCAATTGATCCGGCGCGACGGGAACGGCTTCGGCTGGTTCCTGGTTGGAAATCGAAAGCCGCCCGAATGGCTGGTCGAAAAGAACCAAACAGGATTCGCCGGCCAACAGGCTGATGGGAATCGGCTCCTTTGAGGATGAAGTAAAAGAGGCGCGCACTGACGCTTCCTGCCCCCAAACCGTCCCCGTCACCATTGCCAACAAAAAGGCTGATGCGATCAGCCTAGCGCTTCTTCTGAACTGAATGAATAAACCTGGAATAGACATAACTTCACCAATCCGGTTGCTGAATTTTGGTTTCGTCATCGAAAGTCGGAACCTCTCACTTGGGGAAATCAATGACGCGCTTCTTTCCCCCTTCGAACATTTCAACCACGACGCGAGGGGCAGGCGTCGGCTGTGGCGGGGCTGCGACGACATTGGCTTTTTCACTGACGCTGGCCATCACGGGTTTCGGCGTTCGGCGAACGGTCGTCCTGGCCTTGACCGGCTGATCAGTTTTGGCCGCTGCGGGTTCAGGCACAGGCAAAGCCCTTTCGCCCGTCAGCAAAGTGCGTTTGTTTGCTCCCGGAGTCTGCTCGTCGCCCTGATCGGTTGAGTTGCGCAAAGCCAGACGCAATCGCCCTTCAGCCGAAGACAGCACCAGCTTTTCAGCCTGCTCCGGCGTCACTTGCAAAGTGACTGTCTTCACCGTTTCGGCTTCGCGTCCGTCTTTGGGTTGATCCAGGTTTGCTCCGCTGGCCAGAACCTTGATGTTTTGCAGGACGATTTTTGAGATAGGGTTTTGACCAAGACCCTGATCTGCTGGGGTAATGACGGCCAGAACATCAACCAGCGTTCCCGGCATCAGAAAGCCTGCGATACCGGCTTCATCGTCAACCTTGACCGTCATCGCCCGATAACCTTCCGGAATCAATGCGGACAATCCGGCGGAAGAACCTTCCGCCGCCAATCGCGTTATCACGATCGGTTCCTGCTGCAAGATTCTGGTGATGGCTATTCGGCCAACGACGCCTTCGATTTTGTCGAAAGTTCCGGCTGGTGTGGCATTGTGCGGCAATTGAACGGTGGTTAATTGTTCAGCGACAATTTTGGCTCCGTGCGGAATCTCGACCTTGGCGACGACAACTGTGTTGATCAATTGACTACCTCGCGCGCCGGTCAGGTAACGGCTGACCGATACTGCGGCGATCAGTCCGAAAACCACTGCGCCGGTCATCACTAAAATCAGAGCTTTGTTCTTCATTAGCTTGCTCCTTCGCTTAATGATTGGAAATCATCAGCGAGATCAGAGTTCCGAACGTGATTGCGACTCCGTATGGAATTGTCGCGCTACGGTCTGGCGGAGACGGAAAGCGCGGCGGTTGCCAGCCGGAAAGCAGGTTGAGGAAAATCAACTTCACGCGATTGAAGGTTTCGCGCAATCGCCCATTGCGTGCCGAAACAATCACGGCCAGCACACCTCCGGTAACCAAAACCACCAGAAAAGTTTGAAAGACCAGGCTCACGCCAATCACAGCGCCGATTGCGCCGAACAACTTTACGTCGCCCGCTCCCATTGCACTGAAAATGTGCAGGAAAAGCATCAACACGAAAGCCAATGCCCCTCCCTTCAAACTGGCGAGGCCGCCTTCCCAACCTCCGACGGTTATATTGAGAACCAAACCGCTGAACAGTGTCGCCAGGACATAAGCGTTGGGGATTCGCCGATACCGCACGTCGTAATAAGTTATCAACGTGGTGAGTGGTATCAGCAGTAACAGACTGACAACAATCTGACTTAACATTGGGGTTACCTTCATCTTTATAAGCGCCTTAATCTGGGTCCAAAGCCTCTTCACCAGATAACCGGAAGATCGAGAGTTTTTTCAATCCGGATAATCGGAACTCGCAGGCCGAAAGCGTGAGTGCAACCTGCGCGTTAAGGCTGGCAAAGCTAGGGTTTAACTTTCGACTTCAAATCCTGAAGTTTGCCGGCAATGGCAACGCCGAGGTCTGTAAAAGCGACCACTGCTCCGATTGCGACCAATGCCGCAGCCACTGCGTACTCGGATAATTCCAGGCCGGTGTCGTCCGCAAGAAATATTCTGACGGCTTTCATTGTCTTTTCTCCATTTGAAAAAACTTCTGTGTTAAAGCGATTCGAAGAGCGCCGAAACTGACAAGATTAACCGTTCCGATTCCCTGGCCGAATTTCCGGCGCGTCTTCGCTTCGCAATGCTTCGCAGTTGAACTGCTTGCACCATCAGGGTTTGATCTTTCCTTTCAGTTCGTTGATTTTGTCAGCGATGGCTGTGCCCAGATCGGTGAAAGCGGTGATGACCGCCAATGCCACCAGCGCCGCAGCCACTGCATATTCGGAAAGTTCCAAACCGGATTCGTCCATCAGAAAGTTTTTGATTGTAGCTTTCATTTTTTCTCCTTCTAAAAATGTTGGTAGGGGGAATTTGAATCGCTCAATGCTCTTTCGTCACTGAGCGGCGTGTTATCAGTTGAGGAATTACGGTTTGATCTTCCCCTTCAATTCGGTGATCTTGGCGGCGATGGCTGTGCCCAGATCGGTGAAAGCGGTGATGACCGCCAATGCCACCAGCGCCGCAGCCACTGCATATTCGGAAAGTTCCAAACCGGATTCGTCCATCAAAAAGTTTTTGATCGTGTTCATGTGTATCTCCTTATGAAAGATGTTGAGGTTTAGTGGTTACTACTTCCGCTCGTCGCGCATTTGCCGCTTGGCAAACAAAGCTCCGCCCGGACGTTTATCAAGCCAGCCCGTTGACTGACCCAATACTCGTTGCAATGCTCTTCAACCGTTCCTGCGCAGCTTTTCTTATGCGCAGGAATCAGCCGATCAAGAGCCGATAGCAATTCGTTTTAGATTTTTGTGGGAATTGTGCTAACTAAAAGTGAACTCGATTTCGCTCTTGCGTTACCCACATTAATTAAAATGAGGCGCGGGTAAACAAGATCGAACTTCTGATCTGGGTTGCTGCTGTTTTCGGGGCGTGAGAGACCAGATCGGTTAAAACCCACGGTTCGATTTCGTAAGTTCCAATGTCAGATGACTGGCAACCGATGCCTTCATTACCAGTCATCGTTTGGCCTTGGCAATTGAAAGTCCCGAGGTTGTTCAATTACCAATGGCAGACTTCAACAGGGCATTCTTGTGCTATTTTTAATACATAGCTGCCTTTTATTTTAATACTGCGTAGGCATTATCTTACTTTTCTGCCAGCAATCTATTGCAGGTTACTGCCTGCTTTGCTATATTGCGTCTGCCTCGTTCACCTTCTTCAGGTAAATACCCCACGTTTTACCAAAGTCACGGAACCCAAAATTTCAGATGAGCAAGATCATCAACGCAAGTTGAGGATAGAGTAATTGTCAACTCAAGTCTTCAAGCTTTTGCTCAATTTCTCTTATGGGTTTCCTCAATGAGTGAATCAATCACTCATTTATCCTCACCGGATCCCTCAATGAGTGAATCAATCGCTCATTATTAGCCTCAAGGGATCCCTAAACGGGCATTTGGGGGTAGGAATGGCTAAAAGAACAAGGCAGTTTTTTGAATTCGGAAGTTTCGTTTTGGACGTGGAACGATCTCGACTGATAAGGGACGGTCAGCTTGTCCCTTTACCGTCAAAAGCGCTGACTCTATTACTGACTCTGCTGAAACATTCAGGTCGGGCAGTTGAGAAAGAAGATTTGATGGAAATTGTCTGGCCGGACAGCGTGGTTGAAGATTCAAATCTGACTCAGACCGTGCATCTGTTGAGAAAAGCTATTGGGAAGTACTCGGACTCGGAACTCTTTATTGAGACCTTACCCAGATTCGGTTATCGGTTGGTGGCGGATGTCAGGGAAATCTGGAGAGAGGGATTGAAACTAGCTCCACAGCCGTCATTATCGTTCCCGGCTCGCAACTGTGAACAGGTCGCCTCAACCAACACAGATGATGTCGTAGAAGATGGAAGTTATCTTTTACAACAAGCCAAAAGCAACATTGAGATGAATTCCATTACTAAACGCCGGGAAATCAGCAATGAGAAGACAGATACCGAAGCGCATAGAGCCAATTTCAGCGCCTGGCTAAGAAGTTTTGCCTGGCTGAAAAACTCGTTTTTGTAAACAGCCTCTCGGTCTACTTTTGCTCAGCTTGGCGACGCAGCACACCTTCGCCTGCGTGCGGGGGCATAACAGCATACTTTTATCAATCAGTCTTACTCAAAATACGTACTGCCTGAGGCATTGCGAATTCGTGAGGTCGGTGTAGCGCTGTCCAGCGAGTTACTCTGTCGGGTTAAGCAGTTACTCTGAATCAAGCTTGAGGTCTGGTAATATCAGGCGTCGGAATTCTTCAGAGGATGGACTGCTTATGCGCTTGTTACTTCTCGCATTGTGTCTGCTTTTTTGCGGCATCATTCAGGACATACGACACGCTCGCGTTCGTGTCAGCCTGGAAGATTTGCAAACTGTCGAATCCGTCGGAGCCGCGCAAGGCCTGGAGCATCGCGACGGAAAAGTTTACGTCATTGGCGATGCCGATGTCGGAGTGATGCGCGAATACATCATCGAGCGAAATCGTTTGCTCAGATTCACAGGTCGCGAAGTCCGCTTAACCATCGGCGGCGCGGACAAACTTCCACATCCGACCGGGCTGACATTTCATCCTCAATTCGGCACATGGCTTGGCAACACAGTCAATCGCAAAGGCAACATTGTGCTGCTCGATTGGGAAAAGCTCCTGAAGCAGGGAACGCTTGACGGCGCAATCAAACACGAAGTGGCAGACGATGCGGCAGTCAACGGAACTCGCCCGGAATTCGTCAGACTCGGTACGCGATGGTTTATCGCCACTTCCGATTACGGCGATCAGGGCAATCAAATCCGATTGTACGATCCAGCCAAACTGACAACCGCCGCAAAAACCAGCGAGCCGGGCGTGTTGATTCACAAGTTCCACTGCGGCGCCTGGGTTCAATCATTGCATTGGATTGACGAAAAAGGATGGCTGGTTCTGGTGCAAAATCAAATTGAAGGTTTGAAATGGCGGCTGACTTTCGTTGACCTGAAACGATCCGTCGCCGGCGGCAAAGTCGAAGTTGTCGAAACGATTGATTTCGACCCGCCCGATGAACTGGAAGGCTTTCATATGATTGGCCGAAAACGCGGGCTGATGATTTCAAGTTCCCGTCTTCGCAATCTGGCTTTTGCCGATTTCCAATGGTGAGCGTGTTCGATGTTTTTTTTCAGTTCCGATCAACGAACAGGAATAATGGCGCGGCGTCCCAATCGTTGAAGCTGTCTGTTCCGCAAACTGTCAATCAGAACCGCCACAAAAATGATAAAGCTCATGACCATCGGATAAAGATATGGATCGGTGTTGGTGATGACCAGTCCGTTTTCGATGGTTTGAATCAGCAATGCGCCGAGCAAAGTTCCAGGCAGAACCGCTCCTCTGCCGCCGAACAAACTGGTTCCGCCAAGCGCCGCAGCGGCAATGGCGGCGAATTCTCGCTGGTTGCCGAATGAAGGCGAGACGGCTCCGAGTTGGGCGATTGAAACCAATCCGCCAATCGCCGCGCACAAACCGCTGATCAAATAAACGGCGAATGTCAGTCGCTCGGTACTGATGCCCGCTTTGCGCGCGGCGTCTTTGTCATTGCCCAGGGCGTAAATCTGTCTGCCGAATGAAGTGCGCGTCAGAGTCAGATGCGCCACCAGAACTACAATCAAAAGAATCAGCGCCGGAAAAGGAATTCCGGCAACGCGCGATGAACCAATTCGCAAAACGGATTCCGGCAGATTCATCGCCCGCGTTTCGGTCAGCCACAACCCCAAACCGCGCCCGAAATAAAGCGTCGCCAAAGTGACGATGAATGGGATGATCTTCAACCGCGTAATGCAAAGCGCGTTGAATGCGCCGAAAAGCAACCCCGTCAACACAATCGTCAAACAAGCCAGCCACAGAGGTTGGCCGGACAAAACCATCTTTCCAGCTACCGCAGCCGAAACGAACATGATTGATCCGACCGATAAATCAATACCGGCGGTCAGCAGCACGAAAGTCATCCCCGTGGCGACGATGGCCGTCGAAGCTGATTGAATCAAAATGTTGAGCAGATTGCCGGCGGAAAGAAATCGCGGCGAAAGCAAACTGAAGACGGCCAGCACGGACGCGAACAATATCAACGAAGCGTGTTGTAAAGCGGCGCGCGACAGATTGTTGTTTGCTTTTTCGATCACGATCGTTCTCCGAATTGAAGCGCCGCGCTCAGAATTTGTTCGCGGTCGAATTGATCGCGACTGAATTGAGAGGCCAACTTGCCTCGCCGCATGATCAGGATGCGGTCGCAGACGCCGATCAATTCTTCTATTTCGGATGAAATCAGCAGAACGCCTGCTCCGGCTTCGGCCATTTGATTGATGATGCGATAAATTTCCCATCGCGCGCCAACGTCAACGCCGCGTGTAGGTTCATCCAAAATCAACGCCGCAGGTTTTCTGAGCAACCATTTCGCCAAAACGACTTTCTGCTGATTGCCTCCGCTCAAATTTCTGACCGGTTGGTCGTAACCGACGGCGGCTTTCAACTGCACCGACGCGGCCATCTGATTGATTGCTTCTTCCAATCGTTGTCGCTCGATCATTGACGCGGAGGCGAATTCCGGCAGCGCGGACAAAGCCATGTTGTCGGCGATGGCGGCGTTCATCATCAATCCTTCTTCGCGGCGGTTTTCGGTCAGAAAGGCCAGGCCGCGCGAAATTCGCTGACGGATGGAAAGCGCGCTGATCTCTTCGCCGCACAGTTTCACCGAACCGCCGGAACACGGATCAAGACCGAAAAGCAGGCGAGCCAGTTCCGTCCGGCCAGCTCCCATCAAACCGGCAATCCCCAGGACTTCACCGCGTCGCAAATCAAAGCTGACGTTTTCAATCACTCCCGGTCGAGACAAACCGGAGACTTCCAGAACGGTTTCATCACCGGGATTGGCTGGGCGTTCGGGATAAAGTTGATCCAGGCTGCGACCAACCATCAGCGTGATCAGGCTCTCGGTTGTGAATTCTTCTCTTCCGCCCGAGCCTACGACTTCGCCGTCGCGCAGGACGGTTATCTGGTCGCATAGTCGGAAAACGTCCGGCAACACATGCGAGATGTAAATGACGGCTATGCCCTCTGCCCGCAAATGTTCTATCAATCCGAACAGGCGCTCGGATTCGTGACTGGTCAAAGAAGTCGTCGGTTCATCGAAAATAATCAGTCGCGCTTTTTGACCCAGAGCTTTGGCGATTTCAACCAGTTGACGTTCGCCGGGCGAAAGCTGTTCGACAGGAGTGTCCGGTGAAATTTGAAGCTTGACCGCTTTCAGCATTTCGCTGGCCGCAGACATCATTCGCTTGCGATCAATGAATGAAAATTTCTTTCGCGGGAACGCCGGAATAAATAAATTTTCTGCGATGCTCAGGTTATTGAACAGATTCAGTTCCTGATGCACGAAAGCGACGCCGCTCTTCGCGGCTTCGGCGGGAGTCGCGGGCTTATAATCAAAGCCGTCAAGTCGCATCCAGCCTGAATCGGGTTGAATGATTCCGCCGAGGATGTTCATTAAAGTTGATTTGCCCGCTCCGTTTTCGCCAACCAATCCGAGCGCTTGACCGGCGTCCACCGACAAATTGATTCCGCGCAGCACCGACACGCCGAAGAAGCTTTTCCCGATTTGTGAACATTCCAGAAGATGACTCATTTTAAGTTCGGAGATATTCAGCGCCTGCGCAACACATCCAATAATGCCGCGAGCAGAATCACTCCGCCTTTGACCATCATGATGCTGAAGTGTGAAAGCCCGGCCAGATTCAAACTGTTATCAATCAGCGTCAAAAACAGCACGCCGTAAAAGGTCGAAATAATTTTGCCGCGTCCGCCGAACAAACTCGCTCCGCCGATGACCGCCGCGCCAATGACGTCCAGCAACAATCTTTGTCCCAAGACAGGCGAACCGGTTTCCAAACGCCCCGTGTAAAGAACCGCGGCGACCGCGGCGCAAAAACCGCTGATCACATAGGCCATCGTAACGATGCCTTTGACCGGCACGCCGGAAATTTCCGCCGCGCGCGCGTTGTGACCGCAGGCATACAACCATCTTCCGGGCAAACTGCGGCTGAGCAGAACATGCGCAGCCGCAACCAGCAAAACCGTCACCAACAAAGCAATGGGAATGAAAAACACAGAGCCTTTGCCAATGGCATTAAACGCGGGCGGCAGGTTGTAAATCGTTTTGGATTTCGTCAACCAGATGGCCAGTCCGCTGAAAAAAATCATCGTCGTCAGAGTGACTATGAAAGGAGGCAAACCCAGACGCGTGATGGCCGCTCCGTTCATCAAACCGATCAGCGCGCCCGCCAGCGACATTGCGGCAAGCCCGGCGGGCATAGCCCAGGCGCTGCCGCCAAGCGCGCCTTGATCTCCGCTCATCACCAGAGCGCCGGTCACGCTGGCCAAGGCCAATATCGAAGTCACGGAGAGATCAATGCCTCCGGTGATCAGCACAATCGTCTGCCCCGTCGCCACGATCAACAGCGGCAGAAGATTGGAAAAAACGTTGCTGAGATTGTTGGTTGATGTAAGGCCCGGCGTGAATGGAATGGCGACTGTGAACCATATCAGACACAGCGCCAGCACCTGATATTCCGAAGACATCAACTTGCCGGAATATTGTCGCCAGGCGCGGCGAGCCGCAGGTTTGATCGTTTCTGATGGTGATGAGGTCATTTATTTTTTCACTTGCGCGCCCCACATCTTGGCGGACATTTCGTTCAGATTGCCCTGATGAATGACGAATCCCGGATCGCGAATGACAGTATCAACAGGTTTCCCGGCTTTCAAATCCAGCACGGCCTGGACTGCGGCTTCGCTTTCAAAATAAACGTTCTGAACTCCGTCCGCGTCAAGATAACCGTCCTTCAACATTTGATAAGCCGTCGCGTCACCGTCAAAACCGCCCAACAGCACATGACCGTCTTCGCCGATCTTTTTGTATTTGCCTGCGTTCTTCAAAGCCGAGATGATGGAAGGAAAGAGAAAGTCTGAAGACGTGAAGATGAAGTTAATGTCGGGGTTGGCTTGCAGCGCGTTCGTTACGCCCGCGAGCGCTTTTTCCTGATTCCATTCAGTCGGCACACGGGCGACGACCTCGATGATGTCACTATAACCTTTCACCGCTGCTTCAAAACCATCGCGTCGCCCGATGGCATTGATGTCGCCCAGGTCGCCCATCAATATCAGCGCTTTGTATTTCTTGCCCGACTGCTTCGCCTTTTCGCACATGTATTCGACCGTCGCTTTGGTGATGGCGAAATTATCAGCGACGACGGCGACGGATTTGGCGTCGGTTTTATCGGCAGGACGGTTGTACAAGACGATGGGAATGTTGGCAGAGTTGGCGGCCCTGATCATCGGAATGATCGTCTTGGCGTCTTTGGGCACGGCGATGATGCCGTCCACGCCGCGCGCAATGAAGTTGTTGACCTGTTCAAGCTGGCGGTTGGCGTCGCCATCGGCAATTGCTTCCAGAATGGCGATGTCGCGCTTTTGCAATTCGGCCTTGATCGCTTCAAAACCCGCAACCCAGTATTCGGTTTGCAATGTCTCGAACGAAACCCCAATCGTCATACGTTTTGGCCCGCTGTCTTGATTGCAGGCGATCAACAGGCAAAGCGACAACAACAATACGGCAACAATCCATCGGTTCATTTCTGTCCTTTCAATTTGCGGCAGGCGCTTTGGTAATTTCTTCCAGGCAGGCGCGAATGTTTTCCGGCTCGAAGATTTTTTTCCAATCCGGCTGGATCAGTTGCGCGCGGGCGCGTTCCATAGCTTTTTTCGCTCCGTCAGAAAATTGCACCGGGATTTCGTCAAACAGAATCGCCAGTTCAATGTTGATGTGGCCGAGAATGAAATCGCGCGCCGCTTCTGCCGGAACGCCGCGTCGAATCGCTTCGTCCATTGCTTCGCGGATGATGGCGATACAGGTGATTCCTGTCGTTTCCGACAACGCCGGTTCTAATATCGCCATTTGTTCGACCGTCACGCGGTGAGAACGCGTCACCGGACTGTACATCTTTTTGGCAATTGTTTCGCCGCGTTCGTAATCTTCGTCGCCGCCGTGCATCAATGCGTTGACGATGGATTGCGGCGAAGCGATTCCGCCGAAAAAATCTCGCCTCTGTTCAGGCGTCACATCGTAACTGAAAACTGACGGGTGACAAGGATGAGTGACGAAATAAGCCAGATCATCGCGATGTTTGACTTTGCCCGCCAATGGCGCGGCAGGATCAAGGCAAATCACCAGTCCGCCCGCTTTCATTTGCGGAATGACATCAGCCGAAATGCGTTCGATCAGGTTGTCGGGCACAGCCAGAATTGCGACATCGGCTTCGGCCAATGCTTCGGATTGCGGCGTAGGCGCAAGTCCGCGTTTTCGCAGGTTTTCAATTCCCGCCGGGCTGATTTCTATAAACAGCATACGGTATTCGGCATCTTTCAGGTTGTCGGTGATGCGACAACCCATTTTGCCGCCCGCGCCGAGTAATGCAATGGTCGTCATCCTAATTTTCCTTTCCAGTCAAAAAGATAATCCGGTCGTCATCAAAGCGTGCCGCGCCGAATGCTTTCAAAATGATCCGCCCAACCGTGCTGACCGCCTTTCAGCGCGATTTGCAAACCGTCGAGCGCAGCGTCATCCGAATATGCGCGATTCAAAGGTTGACCAGGAACCATCGGCCTCAACAAATCCAGCGCATAAATCCCAAGCTGGCTGATCGCCTGGCTGGATGTATCTCCGCCCGCCACACAAACGCGGCGCAATCCGCTGGCCATCAATAACTCGCGCAATAAAATTCCCTGCTGTTCGCCCAAACGTTCGCGGATCGTCAAATCATCAAACCCAAGTTGGCGCAATTTGTCATTGCTGGCCAACATTGCCGGATCGTGCGGGCCACGCGCGGAATACAGCACAATGCTGCGCCCGTTGGCCAACAACTCCAGCGCGGATTTTCTCAATCGCGCGCGTTCGGCCTCAGCGTTGGATTCATCAACCAACAATTCAGCGTCAAGCCGCAGGCTGGCGTAACCATTGGCTTCAGCCCATTCGATCTGAGCCAGCGTCGCCGCCGCACAACTGCCTGACATGACGATCAACTGTTGAACCGTGCCTGCCGGTGGAAATTCAACTCGCGGTCTTTGCCAATGAGCTGTCAAAGCGTATTCGACGCCTGAAGAACCGATCACGAAGCGCGCGCCGGATTCCCAGATCAAACGACCAGCCGTTGCCAACCGCTCTTCATCCAGCGTGTCGAACAAAACGATATCCGGATTTTCGTTCAAAATCGCTGCGAACCTTGCGTTGATTTCTTCCGATGTTCCGGTCAGATGCAGCAGATCAAAAAGCGCAACGCCTGCATTGGTTTGCCTGTTCAAATGCAAACGCAGATCGCTTTCATCCATGGGCGTGACAGGATGCTGCGACATCATCGGATGGCGATCCAATCGGAATGTTTCGTCGGCAACAGTCGCAAACAGATTGCCGAAGACGCAATACCGCTTCAGCACGGGAGCGCCGACCAGCAAAGGCACAAACGGCGACGCAAAGACGCGCTGTCCTATCTCGTATGCTTTGCCGATGCTGCCAATCTCAGGTGAAGAATCGAAGGTCGAGCAGACTTTGTAATGAAACATCCGCGCGTTCAATTGCCGCAGTTGCGAAAAGATGGCAGGCAATGTCGCTTCCATCTGTCTTGGACTCATTGAGCGGCTGGAGCCAGCAACGCCGACTACTTCGATTTCGGAAAACTTTTCGCTGAGCAGTTCCTGCGAAGGCGGCGACAAAAACAACACGCAGCGCGCGCCGTTGAGAGCTAGCGCTTCCATCGCGTCGGCAGAACCTGTGAAATCGTCGCCGTAAAATGTCAGCAGCAAGCGTTGGCTCATCGTTTCCTGGTTGCGCCCGGCGGCGGAAAATTTTTCGACGCGTCGTCCAGCACCAAAACCCAATCCAGGTTTTCGCCAGCATCGGGCGGAGCAAATTGGCGTTCAGGCGTTTTCGCAAACGTGCCAATCAAAGTCGCTTTGCCATTGCGCGGATTGAACCACCAGGCTTTTACCTTGTCGCCAGAAAGCTTGCCCAGATTGACTTTGAAAGCGCGTCCGGCGGGGACGTAAACCATGGCGTAACTTCCTTCGGTGTCGCGCGTGGCGACGTATCGTTTCGCGCCCGCGCCCGGAACTGAACTTGGCGGGTCGGCGGTCACAATCACCGAATCGTCCGGCACGCGCGTCAGAAAAGGCCGCGATTCCATCAACCAGCGTCCGTATTGCATTTGCGCCGCGCCGGGCTGATCTATCGCTTCAAACCACGGCATCAGCGGATTGTTGATCGGCTGTCGTCCGGGTTGCCACATCTGCCAGACGGAATGATGGCCGTAAGTGTGACCGAAAGCTCCGGTGAACAAATCCCAGTACAAAGGCCGTCGCACATCAGCAGCAACCGAATGGCCGAGTTCTTTCGCTTTGAATGAAATCGGATGGTCTTCATAAATCGGTTCGCCGTCTATCACCGGTTTGATCGGCGTGCGGTCGTAATCCGCTTTGGTCATTTCGTAACGCGGATTGAATTCCGGCACGTGGCCGTTTTGCCGCATATTGAAATCCAGCCAATCGTCGTTGTGAAACCATTCCGCCGAACCGCGCCCGCCTGTGGGATGCAGCGTCATCAGATGAGCGCCGCCGTCGCCTTTGCGAATCCCTTTGGCCATCGCGCGATTGATCTCCGAATGCAGTTCGCTTTCGACGGGACGATCTCCGCCCAGAATCCATATGATGTTGTTTTGATCCTTGTACCGTTGGCCAAGCCATTGTCCGTAAGCTTCGGCGTTCTGCGTCGTGAAAACTTCAGGGCCGACGCCCCATTTCTTGTTCCACTTGTCGCCCCAGGTCGGCAGAAAGCCAATGTAAAGCCCAAGGCTGTCGGCCTTCCTGACAATGTAATCCACGTGATCCCAGTAATCGTTGTTCGCGCCGTCTTTGACATCGGGCTTGGTTGGATCGTTGTTGACGAGCGGGCGATGGCCGTAAGGATTCGGGTCGTTCAAACCATCCAGTTCCGCCAACGCCACAGCCTGAATCACAGTGAAACCTTTGTCCGCGCGATTTTTCAGATAACGGTCGGCTTCTTCGCGATTCAGGCGATGGAACAATTCCCATGCCGTGTCGCCCAAATAAAAAAACGGCTGACCGTCTGCGGTCACGATGAAGCGTTTGTTTTCGCTGACCTTGAGTGGTTTGGTTTGTGCGCTGACGAATGCGATGCCGCACAGCAGAAGCAGACACAGAATGACAGTTTTCATATTGTCCTCACGATTGACCGAATTTTTCCAATGCGCGACGCAACTCCGCATGAGTCGCTGCATATTCTTTCAGTGCGATGCCTCGCAGAGCCGCTTCCCACGACTGCCGCACACTCAGCACGCCCGCCGCAATTCCGTCTGGATGCGCCACAATGCCTCCGCCGCAAACGTACATCAAATCCGCGCTGCCGACTTGCCGATAAGTGTCAACCGCCTGACCAGCCCATTGTGCAGAGGCGATTACAGGCATAGCCAGAAAAGCTTTGTCTTCATACATCGGCGTCAGAAGCGATTTGGCCGAGCAGATGACCGATTCGTCCGGCTCCCAGAATTTATTGCGCAATCCATTGCAATGTAAATGATCAACTCCGGCCAGCCGCCAGATTTTCTGATAGGCGGGATATTCAATGCCGAGGTAAGGTTCGCGCGTCAACATTCCCCATCCGTTGCGATGGCCGTGAATCGGCAATTGCGAATGCCGACGGAGATGCGATACGGCAGGCGTGCCAGTGTGATTCAGGCTGACCATCACGCAGGTTCCGCCGCCCGCCAAAACTTCATCGTGATGGCGCAACATCTCGTCTATCTCATCGGTGATGTTGGCGGCGTACATAGGCTTTTTGCCTGTCCGCTCGGCGTACTCGTTGATGACGCGGCTGACGGCTTTGAATCTTTCGCTGAACGGCGAATGCGGCGGATTGGCCATCAGTTCGTCGTCTTTGATGAAATCCAATCCGGCTTCGATCAACGTGCTGACCAGTTCGGCGGTTTGCTGCGGCGACAAACCGACGCTGGGTTTGATGATCGTGCCGATGATCGGACGAGCTTCGACACCGGTGAGTTTTCGCGTGCCTGCAATGCCGAATTGCGGCCCCGGATATTTGTCAGCGAAGGCCCGCGGCAATTCCAAATCAATCAGCTTCAGCCCGGAAAATTCACGCAGCTCGTACAAATTGCCGCAGACCGTCGCCAGCAGGTTGGGCAATGATGCGCCCATATTCGCCAGCGGAAATGACAACACGACTTCGGCTCGTTTGAATTTCCCGTCGTGATTCTTTGGCGGTTTGGAATGCGGCAACGAGGGTTCTGTCACCGTTTCGATTTCGGTGATGCTTTCGACGCGCGCAGCGTGATTTCCTCTCAACTCTTCGGTTTCGCCCGGCACGCGCACAAACGTGCCGCAGGACTGTTCGCCAGCCATCACTTCGGCTGCGAATTCAAGCGGATGCGCAGTCTCGATGCGATATCTCGCAATGATCCGATCAGCAGTCATACAATTTGTTTCCGGAACTCAGGATTTTCTGAATGATCGCAGTCTATTTTTCGGCGCCGACCCTGTCTGTAAGAATGATGCGTCAATTTATGACGATCCTATCATCACCAGGATTTTGATGGCCCTACGCTGCGCTGTTTACGTTGACTTTGCAAAATATAAAGCGGTTTCCCTGCCATCATCCAGCAAGTGAAATTCATTCTGACATCCCGCAAAAAGATGAGGAGCGAAAAGCTCAACCGTCTGTTAATGAAAAACCACTACGCGCGGTTCTCCACTCCCAGCCCCTTCGATTGTCGCCGTGACCTGATCTGGCAAACGCCCCTGTCCCAACACCTTCCCGGTACGCGGATCATAGATGCGATAAGGACGGGGCACGTCGCGCGAGATGATGGGCACGTCGCCGCCTTCGGGCAGATACAGCACGAAAAGTTTGCCGGGCACGGCCAACCCGCGACGACCATACGTGTATGTCCAGTTCGGTTCCATGCCCGCCAATGGCAGGCCATCAAGGATTTTGGCCGCGATGCCCGGATAACGCGAGCCTTCAAAATCGAGCGCCTCGCGCCAACCAGCGTCGGGCGCAGTACACCAATCGGCGTGATCCGGCTCTTTTGCGTGCAGCCGCCATTGCCACAAACTGCCCGCGCCATAAACCAATCCCATCGTGCCGCCCGCCGTCAGGTTCGACCAGGCTTCGTGGCCTTGCCACCAGCCTGCGCCGCGACCGGTGCGTCCGATGTTTTCGTACGTCGGTTCGCCGTTGGCGACGGCTTTCAGCGGCGTGTTTCGCCACGTATCCGCCACGCGCTCAGGCACGTGTTCGCCGTTATGTCCCGTCTGGCACCACTGAAAATCCAGCCACGCCTTGTCCTGATGCGTGCGGTTCAGCGAATGCGGCGCGTAATGAATGCCCGTCGGCTGCTGATAGGCGTCCCATTCTTCGATGGTGTTTCCCGCACGATCCAACTGTTCGACAATCGCGGGCAGCGTCGCCGGATTGTCTCCGCCCACCAGCCAGATGGCCGGGCGAGCGCCGTAACGCGCAACCAGATATTTGCAATACCGCGCATAATCTTCCGCGCTGGCTACGACGCCGGCGACGCTTCGCCCTTTCCATCCGTAACCGTGAAACACCGGTTGATAGACGGGCGCGATGCCGTGCTTCACCAGCACATCGACCAGCTTATCGAAGGTCTGAAAATAAGCGGGATTCAATTGCTGCAACGTGCCCTTCGGAAGATCTTCAAACCCGACATCGAATCCCAGGTCTTCGGTGCGCGAACGCGGCCCGACGGCTTTCATGTCGGGTTGCACTGTCATCAACAGCGCGGCGTTGAATCCCTTCGCGCTGCGGTCGCGGGCGTAAATTTCCGCCTGCTCGACGGTGGCGCGCCACGGCAACGCCCAGGCCGTGTCGGCGCAAAGCAACCGCGCCGTGCCGTCAGCATGAACCAGATTGCGTCCGCCCGGCGGGATTTTCCAGAAGCCGTGCGCGCTGAATTTCGTCGGCGTGGAGGCGGCATTGGCCGCTGCCTGGAGCGTTCCCGCTTTTCCGTGAATGCCTGGATCGCCGTTGCGATCTGCCGCCAGCCAGCGCCAGACGCCCGCTGATTTGGTCGAAGCAAAACGGACGCGAAACGTACGGCCACCGTCCCAGAAAATCGGGCGGCGAATTTTCGCCCCGTCTTCGTGAATGAAATCCACCCATGCTTCCACTTCGGTGTAGGGATTGGCCGTTACCCGCGCGGCGGTGAACGTCAGTTCGACTTCCTGCCATTGCGGCGCGGTCGTGACGGATTGAACGCCTGCGCTTCGTGTCGCCGAAGCGAAGCACAGCGCACTGAGCGCGAGCGCGAATGCAAAGATGATTCTGGATTGTATGAATGAGTTCATCGGGTTCCTTATCTTGTCTTGTTTACTGCGGGGCTTTCTTCGTGGAAGTCGGCCTGGCAGACAGCCCTTCGATAAATCGGGGCAGCGTGTTTTCCTGCTCGATGTAACTTTCCTGGGAGCCGAGGTTTTTTTCCTGTTCTTTTTCCGTCAATCGGCGAATGATCGCCTGCTCGCGTTGGAAATCTTCGTTTCGTTTCAGTTTGCTGTAAACCCTGGCCAACAGTACGTGAGCGGGAACGAAATCGGGACTTAATTTGACAGCTTTCTCCAAAGTTTCGGCGGCCTTTTCTACCTGCCCCCCGATCTGAAGAATTTGCCCCAGTTGATATAGGATAGTTGCGTTATCCGGCTTTTGATTCAGCGCCGCCGTCAATCGTTCGGCAGCTTCAGCGTATCGCTTTTCCTGAATATGCAACCAGCCCAGATAAGAGTTGGCGTGGAAATCGTCAGCGTCTTGATCCAGCGCCGCTTGAAGTTCTTTGGCTGCTTTGTCGTATTCCACCAGCAGCAGGTAAGCGTAACCCAACTGCGTGCGCAAGGTCGGCAGTTTCGCATTCAACTGCAATGCTTTATTCAATTCCGCCAGCGCCTCCTGCGGCTTTCGCCGCGCGTTGAGGATCATCCCTTTAACCAGTCGAACTTCGGCGCCACTGTTTTGACGCAACGATCCTTCCAACAGGGCTTCGGCTTTTTCGATTTCCCCGACGCCGACATAAGCCGTAGCCAACGTGTAGGCGGCTTCTGCATTTGCGGGATTCGCCGCAATCGCTGATTCCAGAGCGTTGATGCCTTCAGCAACCTGATCCAGTTTCAGCAAACACAACCCCGCCAGATGAAGCGCCTGCGGATGATCCGGTTTCGCCCTGACAACTTCTACCAGCTCAAACAACGCCTCATCAAATTGCTTTGCGCGAAAACGAGCGAGTCCGAGAAACATCCGAACCGCCATCAAATCCGGTTTGACGGATAAAGCCTTGCCGAAAGATTCAATCGCTTTTTCATTCTGCCCAAGGTTCAGATAAACCAAACCCAGGTTCGACAAAGCCTCCACGCGATTCGGCGCAATCTTCAAAGCCTCTTCGTAAGCCCGGCGCGCTCCATCCAAATCTCCCTTTTGCTGTAATTCAACTCCCCGATTGAAATGCGCTCTGTAAGGATCGGGCTGCTGCGCCGCCTGCGTTGACTCAACAAGCGACAACAACAATAAGATCAAAGCGAAATCGAACAATTTCATTTGGCAATCCCCGCCTTGCAAATGCTGGTCAATGAAATGAGAAAAATCCTCAATCCTGATTTTTTCAGGATTGAGGATTGATTCGCGATTTCGGTTCTCAGTCCTCGTGCTTAGAACTCGAACCGCAACGCAAATTGCAACTGCCGCTCCAGGCGCGCTGAAGTCACCTGGCCGAATTGACCGTTGACCTGATTGCCCGCCGCGTCAAAGCGAGCGTTGTTATCAACTCCGGCCCATTGTGTGTGATTGAACACGTTGTACATCTCCACGCGGAACTGGAGCCGCGCTTTTTCCCGAACCGGGAAGTTCTTGAACAAGGTGAAGTCCGAGTTGTTGATGCCCGGCCCACGGAAGACATCGCGCGGTGCGTTGCCGAAATTCCCGACGCCCGGTGCAGCAAAGGCAGCGGTATTGAACCATTTCGAGAAGCTGCGTTCGTTGCGTCCAAGCAGCGGATTGCCCGTCATAACGACGCGCGGCGCGTCGCCGCCACCGTGCCGATCAACGCCATCCGTGCGGCTGAAGTTGATCCCAATAGGGAAGCCGCTGGCAAACGTGGTGATCCCGGCCACTTCCCAATTATGAAAGACGCCTCTGGTAAACCAGTTGCCTTTGAAGGCGGACAGGTTCGGCAATGAATACAGATAATTCGCTACGAAGACATGCGTTTGATCGTAGCCGAGTTTTCCATACAGGTAGGTACGGTAATCCCGATAGATCGGCAAACCACCGCCGTCGTTGTCGCTGATACCCATGGCCTTCGACCACGTGTAAGCGATGCCATATTGCAGCCCTTTTGCATAGCGACGATTGACCGCCACTTGCAGGGCGTTGTAGTTGGCATAGCCGGAGTCTTCGATATAACCGATGCCCTGGAAGCCGGGATAGGGGCGCAGGAAATTGTCGGGCAGCGGACGGTTTGTTGTCGGGTCGAGACTGCTGGGCAGGAAGCGGACGCCCGGAGCCAGCGTGTTGATCGCGCGACTCTGTCGCAGATGACGGCTGGTGCTGCCCACGTAATCAACTTCGACGATGGTTCCCAGCCCGATGTCGCGTTGCACTCCTAAAGACCAGCGATAAACTGTTGGCACGTTGTCGAAATTCGGATCGAAGGATTGTGCATCCGTCGGGAACAGGACTTGTCCTGCGCTCAGGAAAGAGTCAATGCTGCCGTAAAAGATGCTCGGACTTTCCAGAATCGGCGGCGAGGTGGTGGTTGTCCACATGGATTGCTGCGACGAAAACACCGTCTGCTTCGTCACCGAAACACCGCCGCGCAATGCTGTCTTGCCGTTGCCGAACACGTCGTACGCAAAACCGACGCGCGGCGCCATCTGAACCGGCGGGCGTTCGCGGTAACCATCGGGATAGCTGGAATCGTTGCCGACAACAACGCCGTTCAGCCGGATGCCGGAATTGGGCACAATCGCGCCGATCAAAGGAGTCGGTGCGAAGGCTTTGGTAATTGGATTCTGCGCCACGCGCCTGCCATTGGTGTCAATCGCCGGAACATAGAGCAGCGGCGCTTTGCTGCGGTCGTAACGACTGAGCGCTAAAGCCGAGCCTTCACCGTCGCGCAGCCGCCAGGGGATAAAGGAATAGAACCGCACGCCGAGATCGAGATTCAAGCGCGGTGTGATTTTCCAGGAATCCTGCGCGTACCATTCCGCTGTGTAAATCTTGGCGCGTCCGAGTGACGAGCCACTCGATTCGGCGTAACTGCGGAAGTTGCCCAGCAGCGCATTGGCAAAGGGATGGTTGCTGTCGAAAGGATTGTTTCCGTCGCGCGAAAAATCAAAGGTTCCCATGTGCCGCCCTGTCGCGGCGGAACGCGGGCCTTCGCTGGCGTAGTTCAATTCATAGAAAAAGCCGAACTTGAACGTGTGGTTGTTTCTGACCCAACTCAGGTTGTCCGAAATCCACAGCCGTTCATCCGCCGCGCTGATCGGCGTGCGCGGATCGAAGTTCACGGAGGGCGAGTTCGGGAGTCCGCCAAATTGCAATTGCGGAATGAGCTTGAGCGGATTCGCGCTGGGAAAAAGCTGCCCCAGGTTTTGCAAGGCATATTTATCGCGTCGGACATTGTCCAGATTAAGACCATCTCGCAGCGCCCCCAGTTCTCTGGCCTGGCTGTAGCCGATGTCAATCTCATTCACCAGCGTCGGCGAAAACGTCCGGCTGTAACTGCCCGCATAAGCGTTGTAGACGTATTCGTAGTGGTGAGGCTGTAAAAAATAATTCGCCGAGAACGCAGTTGATTGAAACTGTCCCTGAAGGTCGGAGTTCCACCAGCGCGGACGGAACGAAATGCGATCTTTCTCGGTGGGAAGCCAATCGAATTTCAGTTGGGTCTGTTCTTTCGGCTGGTTGATGGTTTCCAGCGCGCGATAATTGAACGCGCCACGTGTGATAGTGGTATCGAATAGATTGGGGTTGGGCAGGATAGACAACAACCGTTGCCCCTGCGTGTTGATGCGGGTCGAAGGAATGATGTTGCCGGGAAAAGGCTGGCCTGTGACCGGGTCTCGCACCACGATTAACGCGCCGTTCTGATCGAAGCTCCTGGAAAAATCGCCTTTCCGCTCTAACTCCGTAGGCAGCGTAGATTGATAGATTGGCGCAGGGAGTTTGATGCGCCAGTCTTCGCGGCTCACGAAAAAGAACAGCTTGTCTTTGTTTTTATTGAATAGCCCCGGAATGTAAACCGGGCCGCCCAGGGTTCCGCC
>CAYRQB010000048.1:16256-24427 GCA_964426025.1 uncultured Heliomicrobium sp. | reverse complement strand
TGGCCTTTCCATTTCACTTCTGTTTCGCCGCGATAAAAATCCATCAAAATGGCTCCGGCTTCGCGCGCCAGACGCCGTGCAACTTCCAGTTCTTTTTCCATATGGTCCTGTCTTTGAGTCGTTTCGATATTCTGTGGCGACAAGCTTACACTGTCAGAGGCAAAGTTTGACAAGGCAAATGACGGTTTCTATACTCGCGCCGTTTTCAAAACATTCTCGCTTCATCATTCAAATTTCATTCAGCAATCATCTGCCAACTGTTGCCGGAGAGCGTTCGATGAACTTTTACGACATCACCGTTCCGATCTCGACCGAACTTCCGGTTTACCCCGGCGATCCTCGCGTAGAGCTTGAGCGCGTCATGTCGCTAGAAAAAGGCGACATCGCCAATGTCACGCGGCTCACTTGCAGCACTCACATCGGAACTCATGTTGATCCGCCATCGCATTTCATTGCCGGAGCAAGGCCGTTGGATCAATTGCCGCTCGAAACTCTGATCGGCACAGCCAGAGTCATTGAAGTCGGCGATGTTCCGGCGATTGACGCATCAGTTCTGGACAACTGTGATTTGAATGGAGCAATCCGTGTTCTGTTCAAAACTCGCAACTCGTCTTTCTGGCCTGAGTCGAAAAAATTCCACGAAGATTTCGTTTACATCGAACCCGACGCCGCCAGGCTGCTGGTCGAACGCGGCGTGCAACTGGTCGGCATTGATTATCTGTCGGTCGAAAAATTCAATTTCGATGAGCCTGAAACTCATCTGATCTTGCTTGGCGCGGGCGTCGTCATTGTCGAAGGTCTGGCTTTGCGCGATGTTCCGCCCGGCGATTACGAATTGATTTGTTTGCCGTTGAAGATCAAAGACGGCGACGGCAGCCCGGCGCGCGTCGTGCTGCGAAAATCATAGTGCAGGCACAATGTAAGCGAGCCGACCCAGAGCTTGCTCAATGCGCTTGTATACTTTCATCCATCATTCCATCAACGACAGGAGTCTTATGACATCACATCTCGAAGCATTACTGAAAAACTGGAAACGCATTCATAAACAGACGACCAAAATCATGGCAAGCGCGCCGAATGACAAATACGATTGGAAGCCCTGCGATTCGGCCATGCCGCTGGGCGAATTGATGAACCATCTGTGGGTCGCCGAATGGGGCTTGATCGAAGCCGCGATGACCGGAGCTTTTCCGAAAGAACGACCTGAGCCGATCAATGACACCGCCGCGTTGATTGCCGCTTTCGATAAAGCCCACGAAGAAGTGGTTGCCAAAGTCGCGGCCATGACTCCCGAACAATTGGCCGAAGAAATCACGCCATTCGGCCCCGAAAAGAAAATGACGCGAATGGCTTTGGTGGAAATCACTCAGGAGCACGAAATTCATCATCGCGGCCAGCTCTTCACTTATCTGAGAGTCGCCGGATGCGAAGTTCCTTCGCTGTTCTGACGCAGCTTTGATCGTCTGAAATGACACCAATTGAATTTAAAATCGAACGCGCAGCTTATGCCAGCCTGACGATTCCCGAACTGATAGAATTGTTGGCCGATCGTGAGTTGCGCGTGCGATTTTTGGCCGAGATGGCTTTGCGCGACGCAACCAACACCTGACTGAGCTTTCGGCCTGCGGCTTCGCAGGCTGAACGCGAACAGGCAATCGCCGAATGGCGCGAATGGTGGCAGATCAACAGTCAGGCTTTCAGAAAAAGATGGCAGGCAAAAAACGATGGCGGGCAAACAGGACAAACGAATCATCAGCAATGCCGCTCCGCAACGGCCAGGAGATGATGAAAGTTTCCGCGAGCGCGCCTACCAACTCGTCCTGCGAATTCCGCCCGGTCGAGTGATGAGTTACGGTCTGGTCGCGCGCGTGCTCGGCGCGGGTTACGACGCGCGAGCCATCGGCAACATTATGTATGCGACGCCCGACGATGGCCGAAACATCCCCTGGCACCGCGTCATCAATTCCCAGGGCGGATGTTCGACAACCGGATTGACCACTCCGCCCGATTTGCAACAACGGTTGCTGGAAAGCGAAGGCGTGGCATTCAACGACAAAGGCCGCTGCAAAATTGAAAACTACCTTTGGACTCCGCCAGAATACGACGCTGAAACCAAAGCAAACAAGGATCAAGGCAATCTGTTTTCTTGAATGGCGCTACTGGTAATTCAATGAGCAACAGTATGATGAACGAATAACAATATCGAAATTAGCCAGTAACCATAAGCCATTAACCATTAACAGACAGGGGGAATGCTTTGTGACCCTGCCCGATAATGGCTAATGGTTAGTGGTTAATGGTTAATCCTTCTCCTTGCCCATAGAAACTACTGTAGCGCCTCTCGAATAACCAACAAGGCATAAAAGGAATCATTGATGGAAAACGCTCCGATCAAACAACCGCCATATCCGGTCGCGCAGCCGCGCTATTCGGTATCTCACCACATGGTCACGACCGCTTTTGAATTGCCGGGTTTTCGCGTCACCCGCAATCTGGGAGTCGTGCGTGGCATCACGGTTCGTTCGCGTTCGGTTTTCGGCACGCTGGGCGCCAGTTTGCAGACGATTGTCGGCGGCAACATTTCGCTCTTCACTCAGCTTTGCGAAAAAGCGCGCGAAGAAGCTTTCGAGATCATGATTCAGCACGGTTCGGAAATTGGCGCGAATGCGATCATCGGCGCGCGTTACGACGCCAACGAAGTGATGGGCGGAGTGACGGAAGTTCTGGCTTACGGCACAGCGGTTATAGTCGAACCGTTGGAAACTCCCGGTTATCGCGACTGAATCAAATCCGAAACTTTTGGACAGGATTGACAGGATTTGTTCAGAATTTAAGAGAGCAGAAAAACTTAACGGTTTGCATTAGTCCGTTTTCTTGTTAATTCTGAAACAATCATGAATCCTGTCTCGATAAATTGTCTCAATCTCACCCGGCTTGATTGGAGTAGATGATTTCACAGGAGCAGACATGATTCGCCGATTCATTCAAACAATTTTGCTGACAGCGATTGGCTGTTTATTGTTGCCGACGGCGATAACGGTTTCGGCTCATCGCAGCGAGCAGCAAGCCCGCACGTTCACCTTCGACGCTGAAGCCAGCGAGATCAACGTCATACTGACGCAGGAAGGAATGATCAGCCGTCGTTATCCAACGCATCGTGTGTTGGCAAAAAGCTTCAACGGCAAAATCTCATTGCCCAACGACGAAACGAAGATGTCGGTTGAAATGGAAGCCGAAGCCAAAATGATGACCAACGCCGACGAATTGATGAGCGATTTCGAGCGAAAGGAATTCCACAACGTTCTGCGCAACGAGATGCTGGAATCCGGCAAGTTTCCGACCATCCGCTTTGTTTCCGTTTCGGTTGGCAATGTGAAAAAGAGTGGCGACAAGCGCAGCTTCACGCTCAATGGCGATTTGATTTTGCGCGGCGTGACCAAACGAATGTCCGTTCCGGTCAACGCCACAATCAGCGAAAACGAACTTCGCGCAACCGGCGAGGTGAAATTGAAGCAGAGCGATTTCGGTCTGAAGCCATTTGAAAAAGGTTTGGGACTGATCAAGATCGGCGACGAAGTGAAAGTCAGTTTTTCGATCGTCGCCAAATCACAATAGAGAGAGGGCAGTATGAGAAGAAGTACAATCAATCAGCTTGGCTGTTTGATAATCGGTTGCTCGTTGATGGCAGCGACGGTTGGCGCTCAATCGAAAACGCGAACTTACACCATTGTCGCGGGCGAAAGCAGTTTCTGGGTATTTGTGGCCAAGGCCGGATTGTTCAGCGCGTTTGCGCACGATCATGAAATCGGCGTCAAATCGTTCACAAGCAAAATCACAGTGCCGGAGTCGGGCGTAAGCGGCGGATTCCTGGAATTGGACATCAACGCGCAATCGCTGGCAGTGCTGGACAAAAAGCCCAGCGAAGAAGACAAGAAGAAGATTTACAACTCAATGCACGAAGAAGTGTTGGAATCGGCGAAGCATCCGAAGATCACCTTCAAATCGGTTTCCGTCAACAATCTGAAACAAACCGGCGGAGAAAGCTACACATTCACTTTGAACGGCGATCTGACTTTGCACGGAGTAACCAAACGCATTGCCGTTCCGGTTTCGCTGACTATCAACGAACAGCAGCTTCGCGCCGTCGGCAAATACACGCTGAAACAAACCGATTACGGCATAAAACCTTATTCGGCGGCGGGCGGCACGATCAAGGTCAAGAACGACTTAGTGGTTAATTTCAACATTGTGGCAAAAGCCTGAAAATTGTAGGAGAACCCATGGCTCAACCTAAAGAACAGTTTCAATTCATAGAAGTTCACAGCCCTGCAACGCTGAAAAAGATTGGCGAAGTTGCGGTCAATTCTCCTTTTGAAGTTCGCGCCGTCGTTCAAAAAGCGCGCGAAGCTTTTCGCGTCTGGTCGGCGCTGGATTTGAAGCAACGAGCCGAAGTTTTGCTTTCGGCGCGCGATCTGTTTCTGGAACGCAAGGAAGAAATCGTCGAACTGATCTGCAACGAAAACGGCAAACCGCGCGTGGAAGCAATTGTCGAACTGATGTACGTTTGCGACGTCATCACCTTTTACGCCAAACAGGGAAGGCGGTTTTTGAAACCTCAACGCGTGACGCCTCACCTGTTGAAAAACAAGAAAGTCACCACCATTTACAATCCGCGCGGCATCATTGGCATGATCACGCCGTGGAACTTTCCGCTGATTCTGACCATTGGCGAAGCGATTCCGGCTTTGATGGCCGGCAATGCTGTCGTCATCAAACCGTCGGAATGGACTCCGCTGATTGCCGGACGCGGAGCGGAAATTTTGCAGCAGGCTTTTGCAAATGCCGGATTGCCGCCGGAGATTTTGCAGATCGTCAACGGTTACGGCGAAACCGGCGGAGTGTTGGTGGACGAAGCCGATATGATCGCTTTCACCGGCAGCGTGCGAACCGGCAAGACCGTCGCCGAACGCGCGGCGCGGCGATTGATTCCGGTCAGTCTGGAACTCGGCGGCAAAGACCCGATGATTGTTCTGAGTGACGCAGACATCGAACGCGCGGCCAACGCCGCCGTCTGGGGAGCTTTCACCAATTCGGGTCAGGTTTGCATTTCGGTCGAACGCGTTTATGTCGAAGAACCAATCGCCGATGACTTCACTCGCCGCGTGGTCGAAAAGACAAAAGCTTTGCGTCAGGGTAGCGACGCGACGGAAATCAACACCAACCATCGAGTTGACGTTGGCGCGATGACTTTCCCAAAACAGATCGAAACCGTTGAAGCTCACGTCGAAGACGCGCGCTCGCGCGGCGCAAACATACTGACCGGCGGACGGCGCAATCCTGATTTGCCGGGGCGATTTTACGAGCCGACCGTTGTCACAGGAGTTGATCATTCGATGAAGATCATGACCGACGAAACTTTCGGTCCCGTGCTGCCGATTATGCGTGTCAAGGACGCCGACGAAGCTTTGCGCCTGGCCAACGACACGGTTTACGGTTTGAACGCCAGCGTCTGGACTCGCGACAAGGACAAAGGCGAACTTCTGGCCGCGCAGGTCGAAGCCGGAATGACCTGCGTCAACGACGTGCTGGTCGGATTCGGCGTCAGCGACGCGCCATCCGGCGGATTGAAGGAAAGCGGCATCGGCAAACGTCACGGCGCTGAAGGCATCCGGCGTTTCTGCAATCAACAGGTCATCGTCACGGATCGTTTCGGGTTGAAGCGCGAGATGATGTGGTATCCGTATTCGGCATCAACCGAACGATTGCTGTCGCGGCTGATCGGCGTGCTTTTTTCGTCGAAGCTTTCCGCCAAACTGAAAGCCTTGTTTGGCAAATGAGCCAACACCAACAACATCACCATCAATCATGCTTAATCGAACGAGCAAAACCTTTGCGTCAATCTCTATCGCATTGCTGGCGATGTCGGCAATCATCGGCGCGGCAAAACTGCAAAGCCAGAATTCGCGCGGCGTATTGATTCGGCCTGCTCCGGCTGCCGATCAGAAAATCGCTTATGGCGGCGACGAGTTTCAATTCGGCGAATTGCGATTGCCGAAAACCGCCGGGCCTCATCCGGTCGCGATCGTCATTCACGGCGGATGCTGGCTGTCGCAATACGGGCTTGGGTATATGGGACACGTCAGCGCCGCGTTGA
Organism: uncultured Heliomicrobium sp.; assembly: GCA_964426025.1. Classification (GTDB taxonomy): domain Bacteria; phylum Acidobacteriota; class Blastocatellia; order RBC074; family RBC074; genus RBC074. The sequence goes on along the minus strand of CAYRQB010000048.1, from coordinate 18,273 downwards.
CCGAATCAGGCGTTGCCACCTGGAACATAGAATATCGCCGCGTGGGAAATCCGGGCGGCGGATGGCCCGGCAGTTTTGAAGACGCAGCGAAAGCGGCGGATTACCTGCGCGAAATCTCAGGCAAATACTCGCTCGATCTGAATCGAGTAGTCGCCGTCGGCCATTCCGCCGGAGGCCATCTGGCATTGCTGCTCGGCGCGCGTCCGCAATTCAAAAAAGACAATCCGCTGTATTCGCCCAATCCGCTCAGGCTGCAAGGCGTGGTTTCGCTGGCCGGAATCACTGACCTGCGTCGAACCGGAACGGCCTGCGACAAAGAAGTCATCATGTTCACCGGCGGCGAAGCCAAAGAGAAAGCCGCAATTTACGATCAAGCCTCGCCGATTGTCTTGTTGCCGCTGGGCGTAAAACAGAAGATAGTTCAGGGTGAAACCGACAACATCATTCCGATGGCGATGGCGACCGATTACATTGAAGCAGCAAAAAAGAAAAACGATCGAGCGGAACTTGTCGCCATCGAAAAGGCCGGGCATTTTGAAATCGTTGACCCGAAATCTTCGGCCTGGACATCGGTACAACAGGCTGTGTTGTCTTTGCTGAAAACGGATGAGAAAGCGCAGTCGAAATAAAACCTGACCGCTGTGCCAAATCCGTCAACTCTTGGTCTATAATCGCTCATCACCAACCCGATACATTCAATAAAAAGTTGTTGCATCATCAATCAAACAAATTAATAGAACCGTCCGCATGTATGTTGCGGCATTAACAGCGAGGTGTCCCGAATGAATTCTCCGCAAACTCACAACAACGGAAATGGCACATCGAACGGCCATCACGCCGAACAATCCGCGAAAACAATTCAAGCTCCGGCAGACGGCGGCAAATTGATTGTACTGACCGCGCCGCTGACCGAAACGATTGATCACGCCGGTTACTTCATTCAGATGGGAATGGCTTCGATGCCCATTTGGATGGAAGGCGTCATGAACAAAAAATATCCGCACTGGCGCGAAGTCGAATACAACGAAGACGGTTCGGCCAAATACATGCCCGCCGGAGTCCGTTTGGTCGAAGCGGCATTGCTGCGCGAATTCAAACCCGAAGACATTGCCTGCTGTTATCCCGACGATCTGGAAAAATTCGTCGGTCCGAACACGCGCGTCGTCGCCGTTTCAACTCATAATCCGCTGGGCGTGACTTTTGCCGCAGGCGTTTACACTTCGATTTTCGGTTCGTCGAAAATGCCGATCAATTCGCATTACGCGCGGCTGATGTTCGCGAAGATCAAAGAGAATCCTTTCCGCCAGAACTTCAAAGTCATCGTCGGCGGTTCAGGCGGATGGCAGATCACTCAGACGAATACGTTTGAAGAATTGAGCGTGGATTGCGTGGTCGAAGGCCGCAGCGAATCAGCCGACACGATGTCGCTGTTTCACAAAGCAATCAACGGCGAAGAATTGCCGCGCGAAATCGAAGTCGGCCATCCCAAGGAACGCGAAGCTCTGCTGGTTCCCGACAAACGCACGACTTTTGGCGTGGTTGAAATGACCACAGGTTGCGGACGCCGCTGCCAATTCTGCGTGCCCGATCTGAATCCGCAAATTGATTTTCCGAAAGAGAAAATCATGCACGCCGTCCAAGCCAACGTCCGCGACGGCAACAAACAAATCAGTCTGGCGACCGAAGACATGTTCATCTGGGGACAGGTTCACACCGAAACGCCGTTTTACTTTCCCAACCGCGAAGCCCTGCTTGATTTGTATTCGTCTGTCATCAACACGCCCGGCGTCGAACAACACGTGCTGAGCCATTCGACAATCGCTCCGGCGGTTGTTGATCCGGTCATGATCGAAAAACTGTCCGAACTGCTTTTGCCGAAAAGCCCGATTCACCTGCCTTACCTGAGCAACCATCCGCAAAAGAAAGCTCTGTCGCCGCTGATTGGGCTGGAAACCGGCTCGACGCGATTGGGCAAAAAGATCATGCCCAGCAAAGGCGTGCCATTTTCCATCGAAGA
>CAYRQB010000048.1:0-16156 GCA_964426025.1 uncultured Heliomicrobium sp. | reverse complement strand
TGGAAGCTGCGCAAAATCAACGGGCCGAATTTCACCTGGCCGCTGATGATGTTCGCTTCGGCGCTGCCCGAAGACCTGATGGGCAAGATGGGCAAGATTTACATCGGCAAACCGCTGAAGACAAAATCGCGCAAAGAACTGCTGGAAACCATTCGCCCGAACCAGCGGCAATTCCTGCGCGAAGATTGCGGCGACTTGCCTGACGGATGGAAACCGGCTAAACCGTTGAATGTGCTAAAAGCTGAGATCGTGGCAGCGGATTGAGTCTTGAGATAGGACAGAATAATCGCCGCCGCGATTCAGAAAATTTAGGAGTAATCTGTGATGTATTGGTCGCATTGCACAGCCGTAGAGCGTGACCCGGAAAAAGTTAGCGGCGAATGGGTTTTCCGGGGCACACGCGTTCCCGTTGTCGCCCTTTTCGAGAATCTTGAGGATGGCGCCAGTGTGGAAGACTTTTTGTCCTGGTTTCCCGGTGTTACGAAAGAACAGGTGGCTGCCGTTATCGAATACACTATTCAAAGCCTCAGAGAAGATCGCCGGGCGGCGTAAAAGATGAAGTTACTGTTTGATCAGGGAACACCGGTTCCTCTTCGCAAATATTTGCCGGATCATTCGGTTGAGACCTCTTACGAGCGCGGCTGGAGCAACGTCAGTAATGGTGAGTTGCTGAAGCGTGCAGAAGCCGAAGGCTTCGATGCGCTGATCACCACGGATCAGAATCTTCGCTATCAGCAAAATCTGACTGGGCGGCGTATCAGTATCGTGGTTCTGATGACCATAAGTTGGCCGAGAATCAAAAGCCATCTTGCAATTGTCATCCCAGCGATCAACGGCTTACTGCCCGGCAGTTACCTGGAAATTTCAATCCCATAAGCTTTATGGACTCACGCTCCAAGATTTCAACCGGTTCAGTCTCTCTCGATAACATCCTCGCCGCGCGCAACATCGTTTATCGCATGCTGAAGCCGACGCCGACAATGGATTATCCATTGCTCAATGCGGAACTCGGCGTGCGCGTTTTCCTCAAGCACGAAAATCATCTGCCGACCGGAGCTTTCAAAGTTCGCGGCGGGCTGAACTTCATGCATCACTTTGCCATTGAACGGACGCATCACGGCATCATCACTGCTACGCGAGGCAATCACGGGCAATCGGTGGCGCTGGCGGCGACGCTTCATTCCATTCCATCAACCATCGTCGTGCCTTTCGGCAACAACCCGGAAAAGAACACCGCGATGCAGGCATACGGCGCTCGGCTGGTCGAATACGGACGCGATTTTGACGAAGCCCGCGAAGAAGTCGCGCGCCTGGCCGAAGCGGAAAATCTGCGCTACATACATTCGGCCAACGAACCGCACCTGATCAACGGCGTGGGAACTTACGCGATGGAAATCATCGAATCGCTGGAAGAACTCGGCCAGCAAGCTGATGCCATCTTTGTTCCCATCGGAATGGGCAGCGGCATTTGCGGAGTGATTACCGTGTTTCGCGCGCTGTCGCCGGAAACGAAAATTTACGGAGTGCAGTCCGATGCTGCGCCGAGCCATTACCTGTCGTGGAAAGCTGGAAAGGCAGTGACGACCGAAACTGCCGACACTTTCGCCGATGGCATTGCAACGCGAGTTCCGGCTGAACTGACGCTGGAAATTATTCTGAATGGCGTGGATGAAATCGTGCTGGTCAGCGATGAAGAAATCCGCGAAGCCATTCGAATGTTGTGGCGCACGACTCACAATCTGGTCGAAGGCGCCGGAGCAGCGGCAACGGCGGCGACAATCAAAATGCGCGAAGCTTTGAAAGGCAAGAACGTCGTCAACGTCATCAGCGGAGGCAATCTGGCGACTGCGGAAATCCCGAAAATATTTAATGCGACTTCCAATTGATTTCAAAATCACATTTACCGGCAACTCATCTTCCCAACACACATTATGTTGACGATCAAAACCGTGCTCTTTCTGACTTTGTCTGTTTTCACGGTCTTCTTTCTGTTCACCTGGTGGTCGGTGCTTAAACAGAAACGCCAGACCGAATCCGCCACTCCCACAGTTTTGCAATCCGTCATCGGCTTTGTCACCAACTTTTTTGACACGCTGGGCATTGGATCGTTTGCGCCAACGACTTCGGTTTACAAGTTGAAGAAAATCGTTGCCGATGAATTGATTCCGGGCACGCTGAATGTCGGCCATACTTTGCCGGTAATTGCCCAGGCGTTCATTTACATCGCCATTGTGACGGTTGATCCGGTGACGTTGTTACTGATGATTGCAGCCTCAATTGCGGGAGCCTGGCTTGGCGCTGGAATCGTCGCCGATCTGCCTCGCCGCAAAGTTCAAATCGGCATGGGCTTGGCGCTGGCGGCGGCTGCGGCGTTGATGCTGATGTCATTGCTGAAATGGCTGCCGGCCGGAGGCGACGCGCTTGCCTTGAGCGGCGTCAAACTGGGAATTGGCCTGGCCGGGAATTTTGTCCTGGGTGCGTTAATGACTTTGGGCATTGGGATGTATGCTCCCTGCATGATTTTGGTCAGTTTGTTGGGCATGTCACCGACAACCAGTTTCCCGATCATGATGGGATCGTGCGCATTCCTGATGCCAGTGGCTGGAGCACGATTTGTCCGCAAATCCAGTTACAGCCTGAAAGCCGCGCTCGGTTTGGCAATCGGAGGCGTGCCCGCCGTTTTGATTGCCGCTTATATCGTCAAATCGCTGCCGCTGGATTACGTGCGCTGGCTGGTGGTGATCGTGGTTGTCTACACTGCAATAGCGATGTTGCGGTCGGCAATGGCGGAGAAGAAATGAATCTGAAGCTGACAGACGAAGATCGCGCTCAATTCGCAGGCGAACGCGGCCCGGCAAACCGCATGGCCATGTCGGTTATCGTCCGTATGGCTAAGGTGAGCGGCGCGCAATCGTTGATGGACATCAGCGGCGCTCACATTGACAGCACCGTTTACCAGGGCGAAGCGACAATGGAGTTCGCCGAACGGCTGGCGGCTAATGGCGCTAAAGTCGCAGTGCCTACTTCGTTGAATGTCAGCGGAGTTGACGAACACGGCTGGCGCGAATGGGCTACGCCGCCTGAATGGGCAAAAAACGCTCACCGGCAGATGATTGCTTACCAAAGCATGGGAACCGAACCAACCTGGACTTGCGCTCCTTATCAAACCGCTTTTCGCCCGAAGTTCGGCCAACAAATCGCGTGGGGAGAATCGAACGCCATCGCCTTTGCAAATTCAGTGATCGGCGCACGGTCGGAACGGTATCCAGACTTGATGGATGTTTGCGCCGCCATCACAGGCCGAGTTCCAGCGATAGGTTTGCATCTGACGGAAAACCGTGCCGGGCAAATGCTGCTGCAATTGTCCGGCGTGCCGCGCCACATTCAGGAAGATGATTCATTCTATCCGGTTCTCGGCCATCTGATTGGCAAAATCGCGCAGGAACGCATTCCTGTCATCGAAGGTTTGGAAACCTCTCCGTCGGAAGATCAGCTCAAGGCTTTGTGTGCCGCCGTCGCCTCATCAGGAGCGGTTGCCCTGATGCATCTGGTCGGCATCACGCCAGAAGCTCAGACAACGGAAGCTGCTTTTCAAAACAAACTTCCACAACAAACCATCAAAATCACGATGGAGCAACTCCGAACGGCCCGGCATGAATTATCAACCGCCGACGGAGAAAAGCTGGATATGGTGGTGCTCGGCAGTCCGCATTTTTCCCTGGCCGAATTTCAAAAACTGGCCCCGTTGCTTGTCGGCAAACGCCGCCATCCTGATGTGCAATTTCTGGTGACTTCCAGCCGGTTGATGACCAGTCTGGCTGATCAATCGGGTTGCATCGAACCGTTGAAAGATTTCGGCGGAAAGGTGACCGTTGACACCTGCATTCTGACAACGCCGATGCTTCATCCTGAAATCAAAACGCTGATGACCAATTCGGCGAAATACGCCTACTATTCACCGGGCTTGCTTAACACTCAGGTGGTTTTCGGCAGATTGGAAGATTGTGTGCGCTCCGCTGTTGAAGGACGCGTGGTCAGGGACGAATCGTTATGGCAAAAGTGATTCAAGGCAAACCGTTGGTTGCCGGTGAGGCCAGTGGCCTGGCGTTGGTGACTGATGAACCGCTTAGCTTCTGGGGCGGATACGATCAGCTTACCGGCGAAATCATTGACCGCCGCCATCCGTTATCCGGGCAGAATGCCGCCGGACGAGTTCTGGTCGTTCCCGCTTCACGCGGTTCCAGCACGACCACGGCGGTGCTCTTGGAAGCGATTCGCAACGGCAACGCGCCAGCCGCAATCATCACAGCCTGCACTGACCGTTTTTTTGCGCTGGCTTCGATTGTGGCTGACGAGATGTATCAAAAGCCAATTCCGGTGATTGCATTAGACGCAGGCGATTTTGACAGTTTGCAAAACAATCAGCAGATCAGGATTTTTCCTGATGGCAAATTGTTGGTCGAATGCTGAAACGGCGACTCCATTCATCTACGGTCATTCCTCTCCGAATCCGCCGCCGCCGGGAGTTTCAATCACTATGTGGTCGCCGCGTTTTGCCGAGATTGAAAATTTGCCCGGCAGTTTTTTCTTCCTGCCTTCAGCCGTGATCAATTCCGTTTGTCCGCGCTTGCCGTCTTCTCCGCCGTACAAACCATAAGGCGCAATCTTTCTGCGATCAGCAAGCAATGAAACTCTGGCGTCGGTCAGCAATTCGATTTCGCGAATCGTTCCGTTTCCGCCGCGATGGCGTCCGCGTCCGCCGGAGTTGCGACGAATGGCGTATCGCCGAACTCTGAGCGGGTAAGCGTATTCCAGAGCTTCAATCGGCGTGTTCAGCGAATTGGTCATGTGAGTATGAACGGCGGAAATGCCGTCGGCGTTTGGCCGCGCTCCCATTCCGCCGCAGACGGTTTCGTAATAGGCGAACTCTTTGCCTGTTCGCGCGTCCCAACCGCCGATGGTCAGGTTGTTCATCGTCCCCTGCGAAGCCGCCGGAATCAGATCGGGCGCGGCCTGCGACAAAGCGCGCAACAACACGTCAACTATGCGCTGAGAAGTTTCGACATTGCCGCCCGCGACCGGCGCAGGATGGCGCGCGTTGACGATGGTTCCGGCGGGAGCGATTGTTTCAATCGGTTCGATGATGCCCGCGCTGGCCGGTACGTCTCCGGCAATCAGACAGCGAAAAACATAGTAAACCGCCGAAACCGTGATCGCTTCAACGGCGTTGATGGGGCCGCGAACCTGCTGTGAACTGCCGCTGAAATCAACTCGCGCGCGGTCGCCGCGAATTTCTATTTTCACCGCTATCCTGACCGGTTCGTTCGATTCGCCGTCGTCGTCCAGAAAATCTTCGGCTTCGTAAACGCCGTCCGGCAGCGCGAACAATCTGTGGCGAACTCGGCGAGCGGCGTAATCAACCAGATGCCCCGCGTATTCGTCGGCCTCGGCAAAACCGTAACGAGCGACGAATTCCAGCAAACGCTCAGAGCCGACTTTCAACGCGCCAAGCTGAGCGGCGAAATCACCTTCGCGTTCTTCGCGCCCGCGCACGTTGGCCAGCAGGAAGTTGAAAACGTCTCGATCCAATTCGTCCGCGCGGACAATGCGGATCGGCGGGATGCGAATTCCTTCCTGATAAATTTCCGTCGCCGCTCCCATCGAACCGGGCGTCGCTCCGCCAATGTCCGCGTGATGCGCTCGGTTGGCGACGAAGAAAATCGGGCGCTGCGACCCTTTCGCCTGTCGCGCCGAAAACACCGGAGCGACCATCGTCACATCCGGCAAATGAGTCCCGCCCGCGTAAGGATCGTTCAGTATGACCACATCGCCCGGATGCATAGGGCAATAATCAATCGCCGCTTTGACGGACATCGGCATCGAACCCAGATGAACGGGCATGTGATCGCCCTGCGCGATGATGCGTCCTCGCCGGTCAAACACCGCGCAGGAATAATCGCGCCGCTCTTTGATGTTCGGCGAAAACGCAGTGCGGCGCAGACTGACGCCCATCTCTTCGGCGACCGAGGTGTAAAGCGAACGATAAATTTCCAGTTTGATCGAATCCATTGGCTACTATTTCTTCATCGCCGCCAGAGCTTCCTGCGCGGCCTGTTTGACGCCGGAATCGCGGTCGCTGGCTGCGGCTTCTTCCAGAGCGGGGCGGGCTTCTTCCATGTTGAATTTGCCCAGCCATTGCGCGGCCTTGCGGCGAAAATCCGGAAAGTTGTGCTGCTTCAAAATTCCAATCAGTTCGTGATAACCGTTGCGAGTGTTTTTCAATTCCATCGCGGTTTCACGGGCGACGCGCCGGAAATCAGGCTTTTCGTGATCCATGAAAACGAACAGAAAGCTGATGGCTTTGCGCGAAAAACGCACGTCGCGCAGTTGATTGACCATCAGAATGCCCGCGCATCGAGCGCGAAAATCGCCTTCCTCGGTAATCTGTTTGTCGCCGGGATTGGTCAGAACGTTGAGCAAGGCGTTGTTCGACCGGTAAACCTGAAACGAAGCCAGCGTTCGCGTCAAAGCCAGACGCATTCGCCAATCGGCGCCTTCTATCAATTCGATCAACGGATCAATCGCTTCCTTGTCGCCCAGTTGCCCCAGAGCTTCGACCGCCGCCACGCGCGCGGCAACCTCTTCGTCTTCGCGGGCGATGGTCAGCAATGGCGACGACGCGCGCGAATCGCAGGAATTGGCCAATGCTTCAATTGCCTTGGTTCGCTTTTGAGCGTCTTTGTCTTTCAATGCGGCGAGTGCTGACGTGGCGGCTTCGACGGTTTGCAGCGACTGGCATTGATCGTAAAGCGGCAGAGCCTTTTGCGCCTGAGCAATCGTTGCGGCGAACAGCAACCAAAGACAGACCAGGCAGATGCTGCGGAATTTGTAACTCATCTTTTACCTTTTGTTTTTTTTCAAGCTGCGGTGTCGGGGTTTTGCGGCGTCAGCAGTTTCAACGCGCGCGCGGCGTGTCCGACGGCGATGACTATGTCGCTGACGAACTTTTCGCCGAGATTCGATTTCATCATCGTCCAATCCATCGCCTGCATTTTGACCAGGCTGTCGTAAAACGCCTGCTCGCCTTCGCCAATTCGGCTTTCCTGTTCGGAACTGAAGTTCATCAGCTTGTGCAGTTTGGCGAAATTGATCGCTTCAAAGGCGTGGCCGTAATGTTTGATCAACGCGCGCAGACGAAAAGCTTCGACTTGATCCGCCGGAGCGCTTTGTCCGGCGGCGGCGTATTCGGCGTTGATCGCTTCGGCGTCGCCTTTCAAACGATAAGTCACCAGATCGAGCATGCGATTGACGCGCTCAGGCAATCCGTTGTTGCGATAACCGTTCCTGGCGCACGACAGATAACCGTAAACCGAATGAAAGCCGAAGCAACTGTATTTTTTGATCGCGTCGCGGAAAGGCCTCGGAGCTATTCTTTCGGCGGTCAGATCGCGTTCGCCCAAAGCGCAGGTCGTTTCGTATTCAACCAGACTGCGGTCAATCACCGTCGGCAGGTTGATCGTCTCGCCGAAGGCATTGACCCAGTTCGCCTGATCGGGCTTCATCAAATTTGAAAAGGCGATCAATCCCCACGGCAGATGTTCGTGAATCAAATGGCCGCGTGTGTCTGCGGGCGGTTGTCCCGGAGCTTGCGGCTCGCGAAAGTTCGGATCGTAGCGGTATTCGACGGCGTCGAATTTGAACAAGTCCTGCGGATCGCAACGGAACAAAGCCTTGCCGCTTTCGGCCACGTCGCTGAGCGTGTATCGGGTTTCGCCAACAATTACCGGTTGATCCAGGCCGACGCCCGTTTCGATGAAAGTTTTCAGGAAACTGTTTTCGTGAACTTCGGCGTCGCGTTTGAAATAAACGTAACGTTTGCCGTTCACTTCCCTGTCGGCGGCGTAACGCGAACATAGGTGATCAACCGCATTCGATCCGTCGGCCAGTTTGAAGTTTTTGCCGAATCCGCGCACGGCGTGAATCAGACAAGAAGCGTTGCCGATTTCCTGCGCGCGTTGTTGCAGCATTCCGTTGGCGGCGGCCAATGCGTCTTGATACGAAACGCTCGCGCCAAACCATCCCAGCTTGTAAGCTGCGCCTCCAAATCCGGCAGCGGCCAGAACGCCAACTCCCGCCAAAATGAATTTCCGCCTTCCGGCATCGGTTTCGACCGATGCGGCTTTCTGCGTTTTGCCGCCGGTCTTTCTGTTGTCCTTCTGTTTGGTCATAAGTTCTGAAGTTGGACAAACTGTCTGTTTGTCTGGTTTCGGGCAAGCGTAAATCAGGGAGCGCTTTCATCAGATTGTTCAGGCTGACAGCCTGGCAAATTGTGTTCGAGTAATCGAATGAGGCAACGCGCGCGACGTTAAGCCAGCGGCGGCGGGAGTGTCAAGAAGGTTCGCCGTGGCCAAAAGGGCTTCACTAATTGCCAAAGCGAAGCGGACGACAGCTCCGCAACAACGACGAAAGAATGATCGTCCACAACGCCCTAATTTTTCCTTGCCACGTCTGAGCAAAAGACTTACCATCCGCCTGCTTCTGCTTCGGAAGTTCAGCTTCCGATAACCGACCTGGTTCGAAGCTGCTTTCACATCTGCTTCGAACTGAAAATCGCAAGAAAATCGCAAAAAGATAACTGTAAAGTTAACTGAAAGCCTGATGACATTGGACACCGGAGTTGCCCATGCCGTTCGACAACGAATTCACAGTTGGAATCGAAGAAGAGTTTCAGATCATTGATCCGCAGACGCGCGAGCTTCGATCTCGCGTCAACGAGATTCTGGAAGAAGGCCGGATGCTGCTCGGCGAGCAGGTCAAACCCGAAATGCATCAGTCAATGATCGAAGTCGGAACGGGCATCTGTCGCGATGTCAAAGAAGCCAAGCAGGATGTGATCAAATTGCGCCGGGCGATTGCCGAACTGGCCGGACGCAAAGGATTGGCGATTGTCGCCGCTTCGACGCATCCGATTTCTCATTGGGCGGATCAGCAAATCACCGAACACGAACGTTATTTCCAGTTGATCGAGGAATTGCAACATTCCGCTCGGGCGTTGTTGATCTTCGGCATGCACGTTCACGTCGGAATGGCCGATCGCGAAGCGGCGATTGCCGTGATGAACGCCGCGCGATATTTCCTGCCCCACGTTTACGCCATCTCAACCAGTTCTCCGTTCTGGATCGGGCGCAACACGGGAATGAAAAGTTACCGGTACGAAGTCTTCAAACAATTTCCGCGAACGGGTATTCCCGAATACTTCAACTCAGTCGGCGAGTTCGACAACTTCGTCAACCTGCTGATCAAAACCGGCTGCATAGATAACGGAAAGAAAATCTGGTGGGACGTTCGCTCGCATCCGATTTATCCGACGCTTGAATACCGAATCTGCGACATTCCGACGAAAGTTGACGAGACGGTTTGCGTCGCCGCGCTTTTTCAAGCCATCACCGCCAAGCTTTACAAACTGTATCGCCAGAACATGGGATTCAGGCTTTACCGTCGGGCCTTGATCGAAGAAAACAAATGGCGCGCCGCGCGTTACGGCGTGGACGGCAAACTGATTGATTTCGGCAAACGGGAAGAAGTCCCGCTTCGCAGCCTGATACTGGAATTGCTGGAATTTGTTGATGACGTGGTTGACGAACTCGGAAGTCGTGAAGAGATCAATTACGTCCACACGATTCTGGCGAACGGAACCAGCGCCGATCGCCAGTTGAAGGTTTACAAAGAAACCGGCGACCTGCGCGCCGTAGTTGATATGTTGATGAAAGAAACTCTGGAAGGAGTTTTTTGAAGCCGCAAATGATGGTTGATGACCGGATAAATATGCGGCAAAATACTGCCGGTTTTTGATCATCCCGCATCCCGCCGGATTTGCTGCCCCGCCACTATTACAGACTTGCCCCGCAAATTTATTTTCCCGACGTTTGCCCTGCAAAATTAGCTGAATTTCGGCCATTGAGTTCGGCGCTGATTCTTTTTCAACATCACCCCCAATTTTAATCAAACCCGCTTCGCCATGGCGAACGAAGGTGGTGCCGATATGAAAAAAAGGACGACTGTTTTACTTGCCGTAATCACTTTGGTGTCGGTGTTTCTGCTGACCGCCCGATGGTTGTTGCCGCTGATTGGACTTGGAGGCATTGAGGGCGAACATTTGCATCCGTTGTCACACCTGACGCCGCTTGCCGCAATGGTTTGCTCCGTTTCGGTTGCGCTGCTGGTTATCACCTTCAAGTGGAAACCGAAAACCGCGTATCCTGAGGCCAGGCGCCTGGTCGAAGAGGCAGAACAATGGAGAGACGATTTCGTCATCGGCCAAGAATCTGAGTTGCATTCGCTGCCGGACGCAGAAACAGAGCAGGAAGAGATTGCTGAAGAAGAGGAAGTGGAGTGGAGTTTTGAGGCTTTGCCGGCCAGGCCAAAGATTGCGCGCAAGGCGGAGAGTGTTACAATCGCCGCGCCCCGCATCACTGCGCGATTATTGAATACCTGGACGATTGACGAAACTACAGACCTTGAATCGGCCAATGAAGCCGGACAGGACATCAACTTCGATTTCATCGAACCACAGCCCGTTATGAATGAATCGCCGATCATCGCCACCAACTCGATCAATCAGCTTCCGCCCGCGTTGCCGGAATTCGCCGGACGTTCGTTTGAACTGGCTGAATTAATGGCCGCTCGCGCCAATCAGGAAAACAGAATTCTCAGTTTGCAGGGCTTGGGCGGTGTGGGCAAAACCACACTTGCGCTGAAGCTGGCGCATCAACTTGCGCCGCATTATCCCGATTCGCAAATCTTCATTGACCTGAGAGGCGCCAGCCCGCAGCCTTTGCCGCCAGCCGAAGTTCAATCGCATGTCATACGCGCTTATATGCCAGCCGCGCGTTTGCCCGAAAACGAAGCTGATCTGGCCAAACTTTACAACTCTGTGCTCAATGGCAAACGCGCTCTGCTGTTTTTCGATAACGCCGCAAACGCGCAACAGATTACGCCGTTGATTCCGCCTGATAATTGTCTGCTAATCGTCACTTCGCGCCAGCATCTTTCATTGCCGGGAATGTTCGCCAGCCGTTTGGACGCGCTGACGAATTCCGAAGCGCAGGAATTGTTGCAGCGATTGATTCCTCAAGTCGGCGAACGCGCCCCCAGATTGGCCGAATTGTGCGGCAATCTGCCACTGGCTTTGCGATTGGCCGCCAGCGCGCTGACGCAGAATCCGGACCTGAGCATTGATGAATACGCCGCGCGATTGGCCGAATGGCAATCGCAGGATGGCGCGCGTCGCCCGGTTGATGCCGTTCTGCGAATCAGTTACGAAATGCTGGTTCCGGGTTTGCGAAAATTGTGGCGGACGCTGTCGGTTTTCCCCGACACGTTGGACGTGAACGCTGCGGCGGCGGTGTGGAAGATTCATCCGGCACGAGCGGCCAACGCGCTCGATCGTCTGATGGCCTTCAGCATGGTCGAACGAAACCGCGTGACGGGACGTTACAGGCTTCACGACCTGATGGCGCTGTTTGCCGAATCACTTCTCAACGGCAAAGAACGCGGAATCGCGCGCCACCATCACGCCGCGCATTATCAAAGCTTGTTGCACGAAGCCGACGCGCTTTACGAACAGGGCGGCAAATTTCTGAAACAGGGATTGGACCTGGTTGATCTGGAATGGCAGAACATTCAGGCGGCGCAGGTTTGGGCGGCGACGCAATTTGAAAACAACCACCTGGCCTGCGATCTGTGCAACGCTTTTCCTGACGCCGGCAAATACGTGCTTGATCTGCGCCAACATCCGCGCGAAAGAATTCGTTGGAGCGAAGCTGCGCTGGCGGCTGCGCGAAAGATGCAGCGACGAAAAGCCGCCGGAAAACATTTGATCGCGCTCGGCGATTCTTACGCCGATTTGAGCGAGGTTCATCACGCCATTGATTGTTACGAACAGGCAGTGGAAATCGCTCGCGAAACCAAAGACCGTCGAGGCGAAACGGACGCGCTGGTGGGTTTGGGAACGGCTTATTATCTTGGCGGCGGCCTGGCTCGCGCTCGCGAACATCACGAATCCGCGTTGCGAATCGCACGCGAATTGAACGATCAGCGCGCCGAAGCCAATGCGCTTGGCGCTTTGGGAATGACGCTTTACGCGCTGGGCGATGCGCGATCGGCAACCGATTTGCTGGAAAAACAATTGCGACTCGCTCGCGATTTGGGAGACCGGCGAAACGAAAGCAACGCGCTTGGCGGTTTGGGATTGTCGCATTATGCGATGGGCGATTCGCGGCAGGCGATTGACCTGCTGATAGAACAACTGGGCATCACGCGCGAAATCGGCGACCGTCGCGGCGAAGCCAACGCGCTTAGCAATCTAGGTCACGCCTGGGCAAATCTTCAGGATTACGCACAAGCCATTAGCTTCCACGAACAGGCTTTGGTCATCGCGCGCGAAATCGGCGACCGCCGCAGCGAAGCCGGAGCTTTGGGAGGTTTAGGCCTGGCGCATTATCTGTGCGGCGATAAATCGAAGGCTATAGAATTGCTGGAACGGCAACGAACGCTGGCCAGCGAAATCGGCGACCGACGAGGCGAAGCTTCTGCGTTGATCAATCTGGGCGAAGCATACACATCGTCCAACGAAACCGAGCGCGCCATAGAATTGCTGACTCAGGCATTCAACATCGCCAGCCAGATGGGCGACGCCGCCGGACAAGCAACTGCTCTGTTCAATCTTGCCTTGGCGCTGGATAAACTCGGCGACCGGCAGCAGGCCGTCGAACAGGCTCAAACCGCACTGGAACTTTTCGAGATCGCCGAACATCCTTCGGCTGAAACCGTTCGGCGGCAATTGCAGGAATGGCAGGAAGGCAATACATCGAGACAGGGTTGACAGGGTTTTTTCAGAATCAACAGAATGACGGCCTTGTGATGGCTGTTGAACAGCTTTTCCTGTCCTGTAAATCCTGAAGCAATCCCGTAATCCTGTCTCAAAATTCCAGAGTCCAACCTGGCTATTTCGTGCCCAACAATTCCACTTCAAAAACCAAAGTCGAATTTGGCGGAATCGGTCCGACGCCGCGCGTGCCGTATGCGAGTTGCGGCGGAATGACCAGTTTGCGTTTGCCGCCGACTTTCATCGTCATCACGCCTTCGTCCCAACCTTTGATCACGCGGCCAATACCGATCTGGAATTTGAACGGCTGTCCGCGATCCAGCGAACTGTCGAATTTTGTCCCGTCTTCCAGCGTGCCGGTGTAATGAACCGTCACTTCCTGGCCGGTTTGCGGGCTGTCGCCGGTTCCGACCACCAAATCTTCGTATCTCAATCCGGATTCTGTTGTCACAGCTTTTGCTCCCAGGACAGATGCTTTGATTGGAATGGAAACCCACGAAACCGCCTGCCATCTGCCGTTTCGTTTGACCCAGACTTCCGTGTGGCTGGAAGAGCCGAGTTCTTTCCCTTCGCGAATATAAGTCGAACGACCATTGACGACAGCCGTCGTGCCGTATAGCCGCAATTTGAATTCGTCGCTGCGGATTTCATCCAGTTTGATCTGGGCGGATTTCAGCATTCCAACCATGTCGGCTTTGTTGACGGTGCTGCCATCGGAGTTGGTGGCGCTGAAATCGCTGGCGAAGATTCGATTGAGTGCGACTTCGTCATTTTTGACGACCGCATCGAACCATTCGCGCTCCAGCTTTTTCAATTGCGCTTCGACTCCGCCGGTTGCAGGACGAGCGCTTCTCCCAACTCGTCTGGCATTTGTCTGGCCGAATGCGCCAGATGCTGCAAGTGTGACCAATAATCCGCATAGGAAAATTTGTTTTCGCAATTCTTAGTCCTCCATCTGTTTACGACCCTGCAGCGAACCAATGTTGCAAAGTGTTTTTGAGTTTCAAAAAGGCCGGGTCAGTACAACGATTGAAACTGACCTTTTCCGCCAATTGAAGAAAAAGCGCCGAAGATTGGGATTTGCTTGATTGGCGCAAGGCCGCTTGCATTGCTTCTTTGGGGCGTTCCGGCTTCGGCTGGTCAAGAGAAAGAAATTTTTGCCTTTGCAGCCAAGTACGCAAGTCAGGTTGCTTGCCTTCCCAGCCCAGCACTTTATCAACGTGGGGGGAATCGCTCCAAACCCAGATCTCGATTTCCGGGTCAAGCACAATCGTTTTCGCTCGCTCGTGCCAGCCGGATTGGGACAATCGAGTTTCCACATCCTGTTCGATGGCTTCACGCGACAACTGTTCCTTGCCGCAACCTTCCCGGTCAAACAGAACCAGTGCGTATCCGTAACGATTGATGAACGGTCGCAGGAAACTTTCGCTGGCGCGGAAACAGCCGGGGTCGTGTTCTGGATGAGCAAAGCAATCAAACTCAATTTGCCGAATGCCCAATGCCTGGTTGCGAGTCAGCACGCCCTTGAGCGTATATTCGATGTGCTTGTCAGGCACCAATAGGACAAGGTCTTTCATCGGAATTACCCCAACACCCCGGCGGCGAAAAGTGTGCCCAGATTCACTTCGCCGCGCCATTCTTTGAGCGCCGGATGGCGGTCGCCACGAACTATATCGGTGATTCCTTCAGGAGTTTTGGCAAAACATAAAACTGATCTGGCTTCCGCCATGCTCAGAATGACAGGCGAATGAGTTGCCAATAACATCTGCGCATCATAAACGGAAGAGAGCGATTGAAACATGGTTTCTACCGCGCGAGGGTGTATTCCGTTTTCCGGCTCCTCGATCAAATATACTCCCTTGAAATCTGGCAGGTATGCAGGCAACGTCAACGCGAGCAAACGCAACGTGCCGTCAGAAGCCATCCAAGAGGGAACTTCCAAACCGCCTCTGTAGCAAATCATCAGATAACGATGCTTGTCGTCCTCTCGCTCAATGGTGCGAATGCTTTCAATGTCCGGTAACGCCGTTTGCAGATGAGCAATCCAGTCGGAAAAACGATTCGGGGCGGAGTTCTGAAAACGATGAATTACCCATGGCAAATTCGATCCATCGGGCTTGAATCCGCGAACTTGCCCAGGCGGACTGGCCTTGCGAATTAATTGACTGTTCAAAACAAATGGTTGCACTCCTTCTGTAAGTAGAGCCTTTAACCAAGTGGCTACCGGAAATTTGGACTCATCTTCAGGTAGGTTGCCAAGTGCTGAGCGCCGGTGGCCAAGCTTGAAAGACGGAGCCCAACCTTTCCCCATTTCATGCACTTCCGAATAAAAATTATCATTCCCTCCGGGAACTTTATTGATGACAGTTCGAGTCCCCGGCTGGCCTTTGGGGGTCGCGAGTTTCTCCGGAGACTCATCAAATAGGGGGAATTGTTCTCTTATCTTTCTAGCAGGTGGCGCACCATTTTTGAGAAGAACCTTTTCAGCGGAAATCGAAACCTCACGGGTTTTGTCATCAGTTGTAAGCGCAACTTCATATCGGACTCGCCAGTGGTCCTTGGTAAATAATTTTTCGCGCAACTCAACAGGGATTTCCGCTTCGATCGCTAACTCCAACTCATTGCCGCTTCGCCCCGACAGCAGATCAAGGAAGTTTTGCGTTCTTTCGCCTACAGCAGCATCAAGACCGGAGGAAACCAACGTACCTAAAAACGAAATGGTATCCAGAAAAGTAGTTTTGCCGCTGGCATTGGGGCCAACCAATACATGAAATGATTCTAGCTGTTGATTGATATACTTCAGGCAGCGAAAATTACGCGCTTCGATCTGACAGATCATATATACCTTCTTATGACATAATTTGAGATCGGAATTGCAACTTCGAGACGATACCGGAAACGTGTAAATTCAAGCAAGTACAATAACCAATTCAGGAGAGATATGAAAAAGACTCGCTCCCAGCGCTCAGAATTCGATTCGCAACTAAATCGCCGTTCATTCGTCACATTGCTGCCCGCTTCTGTGGCCGGTGGAGTAGTCGGTTTGGCTACGACCGATCCGGATTCGTCGTTGATTCAAAACCCGCAGGCTCAGCAGCAAACCGCGCAAAGAGTTACGCGCGAAATGATGCAGGCGACGGAAAAGCTGATCGGCATTGAATTGACCGAAGCGCAGGAAGCGATGGCTTTGCCCGGCGTCAATCGCAATTTGTCCGGTTACGAAAATCTGCGAAAGATTGATGTGCCGCTCGACACCGAACCGGCGACGGC
>CAYRQB010000047.1:0-24672 GCA_964426025.1 uncultured Heliomicrobium sp. | reverse complement strand
AGTATCTGCGCTCATTCGCGTCATCCGCGGGGAAAACATTTTCTTGAATTCTATAACTGCGAGCTTGCTTACTCGTCCTAATCTTCCTCTTCGTCAACGCCGAAATAGCGCATCCATTCATCCAACCCTTCATCGTCTACACCGGGTTGATTGACTGAATTGTCGTCTTGCTCTGCTGCTTCTTCCAACATCTTCCGAAATTCGCCGGATCGAACCACTCGCACTCCGCAAACCCGCACGCGAGCCGCGAGCTTTCCGTCGGAAGTAACAACCGTCAGATTCTTTTTGTTGCGTTCGGCTTCGGCCATTTCGACGATGCGAGTGTCCGCATCCGAACCTTGCCGCGCGTAAAAAACCTTCACTCCGCGAAAGCTCGCTCCATCGGGAAAGCTCTGGTCCGGCGCTCCGTCGAAAACCACCGCCAGCCGCAACTTTTTCACTCGCGCCAGTCTGGCGAGATCATCCAGCAAACGACGACGCGATGCGGGCTTGTCGCGGAACCAGTCTTCATAACCTTTTCCGCGTTGCCCAATCACGTTGTTGCCGTCTATCAGGTACATTTATTCATTTGGATTGCAAAGCCCGTTCGACTGCGCGCGAAGGGATAATCGTTCCCCATCCCTGGCGATCAACTTCCACGCCTTCCAGACGAATTGCCGTGTCAATCAGGATTCGTTTGACCTGTTGCGGAGTCAGTTTGGGATTGGCTTCCAGCATTTGCGCCACGACCGATGAAACAATCGGCGCGGCGAAGCTGGTTCCGTCAACGTGTTTGTAATGGCCGCTGATGACGTTGGCGTCGTGAATTTTGATCGAAACCAGATGGCGGATCAGATAAACCGGCAGATCGCTGGCGGCGTCCAGTTGATGATCAATGCCCGGATTGGCTTTCAAAACGTCGCGCAATTCGCTGTCGGGCGAATCCTGCAAAAGATCGTACAGCCGGGCTTCCGCCGCCGTCGGAGTGTCCGGCAGAATCGGCGCGGCCAGCCAGATGCTTGGCGCGACGATTTCGGGTTTCTGCAATCCGTCAATCGTCGGGCCGTATGACGAATGGTACGGAGCGTTGTCAATCAGTTCCAGCGTATTGCGGTCGTTGAAACCGCCGACGGTTATGACAGACGGCGAAGAAGCCGGAGGCAAAATCGTGTGATTACCCGAATTGCCAGCGTTGCCGGCGGCGCAAACGACGACGATACCTGCTTTGACGGCGCGCTCGGCGGCTTGCGACAAACCGTCTGTCAGAAAAGATTCTTCGTAATCGCCTCCGCAGGAAACGTTGACAATGCGAATGCCGAGTTCTTCGCGGCGTTCCGTCACCCATTCCAAACCGCGCTGGATGTCTTCGTGGTAAATGCGATTGGCCGATCCGACTTTGACCAGAACGACATTGGCATTGCAGGCCAGCCCGCGAAACACGCCGTTTGCCAGATGACCGTTTCCGGCAGCCACCACTGAAGTCATCATTCCGTGCCAACTGGAATCTCCCGGTTGGTGGTATTCGCTTTCGTTGTAATTCGGGTCGGCGATGTTGGCGTAACGCAGAATTCTGTTTTGCGGCTGAGTCAAATCGGGGTGCGGATAAAAGCCTGAATCAAGAAAGGCGATGGTCACTCCGCGTCCTGTGAATCGTTCGTCTGCTCCGACGCGAAGTGGCGTCGGCAGAATTCGATATTCGCCGTCGCGGAAAATGTTCGGATTGGCTTTAAACCGGTCGCGAGCGCCGCGAAACAGATCAAGGCATGGCTGACACAAACCATGTTCGGGTTGCCAGCCAGTCTCGTTTGTGGTGATCAGTGAAATCAGCGATTCGTCCGCGTCGTGCATAGGCTGGCGGCCTGTGCGGCTGCACAACGGACATAGTTCGTGTGACATAGTTGCCGAATGTTTGAGAACGGTTACGGCCTGCCAAGCGCCTGAGCTATTCCACGACGCATGTTGTCCAGACCCGAAGCCTTGTTGATGAACGAAGTTTTGTCGTCAACCGGTACGCCCGTCAATCCGCGCGTTGTGCGGTCGGCGGTGGAAATGATGACCGCAATGTTTTTCAAACGGTCGTCCTGGCGGATGTATTTGAGCACTTCGTAACCTTCGACGTATGGCATCATGACGTCCAGGATAATCAGCTTGAAATCGGAATCTTTTTCCAAAACTTCGATTGCTTGGCGGCCATCTTCGGCTTCGGTGATCTGTAACTGTTCGGATTCGGCCACCGCTTTCCACAACACGCGGGCGTCTCTGTCATCATCGGCAATCAATACTCTTTCGGCCATCTGTACCTCCTGGTATGAGCTTCCTGATTCATGTGGGTTGGAGCAATCTATCACGCCTGATGGCGACGGCTCAACGATTTGCCCCGACAATAAGTCAATCCAATCGTGCCAACTGATTCGCGTGTAAATCCCCTCGCCGCCAGATCAGACTTGACGAAACATAGTCCAAGCTGGAAAGCTTGCCCTTCATCGCCTCAGAGATCGTTTTATCCAAACAGGACTTTTCTGAAATGTATTTGAAATCCGTTCCGAAATCATCTTTTGCGTCTATCGCGTCCGGCCTGATTATTTTCACCGCCTTAATGTTTTCAACCGCTCGGGCGCAGGAAGACCCGAATTCGCAATACGTCACTTTGTTAAGCGGCAAGCTCAGCGGCGAAACGCGCGAGATCGAAGTTCCGGTCGAGGTCAGCGTCTTTCGAGTTTTCTTCTCCGTTCGAGCAGGCGACAAAATCAAAATGGAAGTCATCTCTCCGGTAGGCCGTCCCATCTCGCTCGAAGCGCCCAACATTTCCGTCACTGATTCCGACGACAAGCAAATGATCTCTATGTGGGATCCTCGGCCTGGACTGTGGAAGATGCGGCTGACCGGTTCGGGCGATTTCACTGCGTCGGCTTCGGTGCAAAGCGAGCTTTACATCTGCTGTCTGCAATTTTTCGCTCGCAACCAGATACTCCAGTTGGACAAACTGCAACCAGTTCGCGGCTCGCGGCTGCCGGCTCAGGTTTACGCATCAGGCTTCAACATTGACACGATTGAATTCCAGATAATCAGCGAGCAGGGTGAATTGATCTCGCAGCTTAAAATTCGCCAGAGCGATTATTCCAACCCGTACAATTTCAGCTTGCTGCTGGAAACGCCCGATCAGCCGTTCCGCGTTCGCGCTCGCGGTCGCGATATGAACGGCAAACAATTTCAGCGAGTTTTCTACTGGTTGGTTCGCCCTGCGGCGGCAGAACCCGCCAACGCCAAACCTGACGCGCCGATAAACGTGACGCCAAATCAACCGCCGCTGGATTGGGACAAAAACGCCGTGGTCGGAGAATACAAGATCGTTCGCGCTCAGATCATTGAATGGTCGGATGAGCCGCTGCTTTCCGAAAAAGGAAATCCGATTGGATTGCGGTTGAAATACTCGATTCGTTTTCCGGTGGATGGTCAGTTTTCGCCTTATCCGCAGGCGTTCCCCGAACGAATCACCAGCGCTTACACTGGCGCTCTCAGCTTGCGCGTACATCGCTCCAACGTCGAACCGTTGCCTGACGGAATACAGCAACCGCAGCAAATCTTTTTCAGCGGTCGCCCGTCTTTCAAAGGCGGCGTAGTTTACAATTTCACGGTCGAGATGGTTCCCAGTTATGCCAATTACAACGAGCAGAAAAAGAGTTTTTGCCTGATGACCAAATCTTACAGTCAACAAGGCATCCGCGAACGTTTCGAGCGCGAGGTCAGAAGCGATGTCAAATTCAGATACAGACTTTCGTTTTCCGGCACTGACCTGGAAGGCCGAACTCCAGTGTTGACGGAAAACACCTACTCGCCCGGAGTATGGCACCGCGGATTCATAAAAGACGGAGTGACGGATTGCCAGTAAGAGCGGCAAACCTTACTCTTTACCAAAATCAAAATCATCATTTTGCAAAGAGGACTTATGGCAGCTAAGAATATTTTTGAAGAACGTGAACGTGGACTGGAGAACGAATACTTCCACAAAAAAGAACAGGAGTTGATCGAAAAGATGCGCGCCAAAGTTGCGCACGAAGAAGAGCTGAACCAAATGAAAGAGGCCACAGGCGTGGCCGATCAGGAAGCGCTTGAAGCTTTGCAAGACCTGGGTTACACATCGGACACAGTTCGTTTATTGTCAATCGTGCCGTTGTTGCAAGTGGCCTGGGCCGAAGGCGGCGTAACGGATGACGAGCGCAAAATGATTCTGGAAATCGCTCAGACGCGCGGAGTCAATGAAGGCGATCCGGCTTACGAACAGTTGATCCAGTGGATGGAAAAAGAGCCGCCGCAGGAATTTTTCGATAATACTTTGCGAGCCGTGCATTACATGATCGAAGCGCTGCCCGAAGACCAACGTCAATCCAGTCGTCAAAGCCTGGTCGAATACTGCACTCAAATCGCTGATGTTTCCGGCGGTCTTCTGGGCTTTCGCAAAATATCAGGCGACGAAAGACTGCTGATCGCTCGCATCGCCATGCAAATAGGCCAAAATCGCCCTGCGGCTGTGAAGCAGGCGCTCGAAGGCTGAAAATCAGAGATGTGGGACGATTCAGAAAATTGTCCCACACCTTTGTTTTTGTTAGCATACGCGCGCTGTAGCCAAATCAGAACGAGCAATATTGGGACAGAGAGAAAGTAGACAGGATTGACAAGATTGAACAGGATTGTCGTCAGATCGGGTCAGTCACAGTTTTCATCTTGTTGAATCCTTTCAATCCTGTCTCAAAGCTTTGTGGTTTGATTTAGTGGAATGATCAATCGAAAACTCCCTCCCGTCCTCCCCCGTTTCAAAGTGTGAAACGATGACAGAAATGTTTCCGTATGCCCTGATGTTTTTGTGCCAACCTGATGGCAGTATCGTGACAGCGGATCGCCAGGCGGTTTCGCTATTCAGCTACGATGGCGATTTGCATTCGCCTGATGTTCTGCGACAAAGGGCTGAAGAGTTGACGGTCGCCGGATTCGCGGCGAAGGTTTCATGTTCGGAATTGGTTCCGATCTTTGAAAGTTTCGCTGCCGGCGATCAAGGCTCAACTCAAACGCTGGTCAATTGCGGCGCTCAGGAATACAGGGTCTCGCTTCGCAGGCTCAACGGTTTTCAATCGCAGCCCCTGATCGCAATTGAATTGAATCGTCAGGATGAAGCCAGTCGCGAACAGACAATGTTGATCGAAGTCGGGCGGGCGGCGAGCAAATTGATTCACGACTTCAAAAATCAGATGGGCGGTTTGAAACTTTATGCCGCATATCTGAAAAAGCGTTTTGCTTCGCAACCGGAACTGGCCGAAGGTTTGGAGATTGCCGACAAAATCGCTCAAAGCGTCAACGAGATGGCGGAGAATGCCGCGCTAATTGGCAAGTTGACTCGCCCGCTCGAACTTAAAACCACGGCATCGGATTTCAGAAACCTGGTCGAACAGGTCATCAATCAACTTCAACCGCAAATTTCCGAGCGCGGGCTGAGGCTTGAAAACGATTTGACTGAGCCGATTCCGTCGCTGCAATTGGATTCACAACAAATGCTGTTGGCGCTCGGCAGTTTGATTGCTCGATCAATCGCGGCCTCGCCCGAAGGCGGAACATTGAAGCTGTTATTGCGCGCTGAGAACGATGAGCTTCGGTTTTCGATCATTGATTCGGGAGAAAGTTTGAGCAGTGAACAGCGGCAATCGCTTTTCGATTATTTGACTGATCAGCGGCTGAACAAAACCTCACTTCAATTGGCGCTGGCTCGTCGAATCGTAGAGTTGCACGGCGGGCAAGTTGCAGCGATGGCCGCTGAGCCTTCAGGCGCGGAGCTTCTGGTGAAGTTTCGGATTTAAGAGATCGGTGAGATGGAAGACGATGATCCGATGACAACCACCCATACACATCTCGTTTGCAATTCATCGTCAATCATTCAACTTTCATCAATGGAGATAGTTGCCCTTGAACAGAGACAACAAAATATTGGTCGTGGATGACGAGCCGTCAATTACCGATGGGCTGCGTCTGTTGCTTGGAGCAGAAGGTTATGAGGTTGAAACAGCGCCGAGTTTCGGTTCGGCGCGTGCAATGCTGGGACAGCATACCTTCGATCTGGTGGTGACCGATTTGCAATTGCCGGACGACAGGCAAGGCGGTCTGTCGCTCTTGCGATTGATCAAGGAAAGTTCTCCGGATACAGAAGTCATAGTCATCACAGGACACGCGACTGTTTCCGAAGCAGTCGAAGCGACAAAATCCGGCGCATATTATTTCGTCGAAAAACCATTCGAGCCGGAGCAGATTCTGCTGCTGGTCGAAAAAGCAATCGAACGCCGCCGTCTGGTCAGCGAATCCGAAAGCCTGCGCAAGCATTTTCAGCGGCAGGAATTTTCAAACATCATCGGCGGATCGAAGGCGATGCAGATGATTTACGAAACCATCGCCAGCGTCGCCAAAAGCGATGCCAATGTTCTGATCATCGGCGAATCCGGAACCGGCAAAGAGCTGATTGCCAACGCAATCCATTTCAATTCCCTGCGCGCTTCGAACGAACTGGTCAAGGTCAATTGCTCTGCGCTGCCCAAAGAGCTGATCGAATCCGAACTGTTCGGATACGTCAAAGGAGCATTCACCGGAGCGATACAGAATCGTTCCGGTCTGGTCGCTCAGGCGAAGGGCGGCAGCCTGATGCTGGACGAAGTCGGCGAAATGCCGATTGAGCTTCAGCCGAAATTGTTGCGCGTGCTGGAAGAAAGACGCTATCGCCCGGTCGGTTCGACGGAAACATTCGAAGCCGATTTCCGTCTGATTTGCGCCACCAATCGCGAACCGCGCGAGGCGATCAAGGAAGGTTTGATGCGCGAGGATTTGTTCTATCGAATCTCGACCATCACGATCAACGTTCCACCGCTGCGCGAACGCGCCGAAGATTTACAACTGCTGACGGACTTTTTCTTTCACAAGTTCAAGGACAAGTACAATCGTCCGTTGCAAGGGTTTTCGCAAACGGCTTATCACAGAGTCTTCGCTCATCGTTGGCCGGGCAATGTGCGCGAACTACAAAACGCCATCGAACGCGCTGTGTTGCTGGCCAAAGGCTCGCGCAT
Organism: uncultured Heliomicrobium sp.; assembly: GCA_964426025.1. Classification (GTDB taxonomy): domain Bacteria; phylum Acidobacteriota; class Blastocatellia; order RBC074; family RBC074; genus RBC074. The sequence continues at coordinate 17,596 of CAYRQB010000047.1, read as the reverse complement.
CGAACCGGAAGATTTGCCATTCGGCGAACAGATTGCGGAAGCCGCCTCAGAAGCTTTCTATATTCCGCCGAACATGACGCTGGAAGAAATAGAGCGAGTCGTGATTGAACAAACCTTGAAACGGACGATGGGCAACAAACAGGCTGCGGCGCAGGTTCTTGGCATTTATCGTCCGCGTCTGTACAGTAAGATCAAGAAGTACAGAATCCAGGTGCCGCGCGAAACGCGCAAACGCGAAAGGAAAGTAGATGAAACAAACAACCATCGCGAATAAAGATAAATGGCTTTTGATCTGCTGCGGCATAATCCTGGTTTTTTCTTTTGCCGCTTCGGCGTTGGGACAACAGCCATCCACCCGGCAACCTGCTCAACAATCCAATCAACAATCCGAACAGAAATCCGGCGGCAATAAACTGCCACCGAACGCGCGCATCACGCAGCGTGAAGTTTTAGCCGTGCAGGTCGAACTGCGCAAATTGGGTTATCTGGATACGAATCTTTCGGGCGTTTTGGGACCGGATACGCGTGAGGCTCTGAAAGAGTATCAGAGAAAAAACCGATTGCCCGTCACCGGCATCATTGATCACGCCACATACGAAAAGCTTGGACTGCCATACCCTGCGCCCGATCCAGGAGACCCGAATTTGATTGAACAAGTCGGCAGCACCGTCAAGGAAGGAACTCGTTACGGGTTGGAAAAGACTTGGGACGCCGGCAGTTTTGCCGCTTCAAAATCGAAAGACGCAGCCGCTGCTTCCTGGGAGGGATTGAAATTTTCCGGACGCGCAGCTCAACAAAAAGCCAATTCGATGATCCGCCGCAACGACGATGACACCGCCAAAGACGTCTCCGACATGTTTCTTGAACATGGAGAATGGAGCGGAGTTATCTTTTCGGTCAAAGACGGTATGTTGACGCTCAAAGTCCCGCCTAACCATCCGGTGAACGTCGGTTCGATGGTTCACGAATTACGCAAGGTCGCAGGCGTCAGGTCGGTTTTCGTAATTATTCTTTGATCGAATGGCTGCCTGGCTGAAAGCAATCAGCAGGTTTAGATTTTGATAGGAGCGCGCGATGTCATTTGCGGAGGCAACAATCCCTGGGCTTCATCAAACTGTTTCTGGATTTCCTTCAGTTCTTTTTCTATCTCTTCGCAAGTTTGCCGGACTTCGTCAACTGATTTGCCATCGTCATTCAGCGCCGCCAACTTCTGCTCGAATTGTTCCAGCTTATCTTTCCATCCATCACGTTTGCTGACCAGTGAAGGTTTGGCCGTCGCTTCCAGCTTCTTTCTCAGGTCTTCAATTTCTTTCTTGATCCGATCAATGCTGCCTTCTTTTTGCTTTTGGATTTCTTCCTGAGCTTTGACGGCTTCCTGATCTTTAGCTTTCTGATTTTGCTCTTCCTGATTGAAATACCAGGTGGCGCCAATGACCAAACCGGCGATTCCCACCAAAAGCAGGCCGATGAAGATCAACATATTGGCTTTTGAGGTTTTGTTGGATGCCTGCGAGCCATTATTGCTGTTGGTGGATTTTGTACCCCGTTCAGTTATCGGATGGGTCTGTGAAGAGGAAATTGGTTTCGTGTTCGGCGACTCAAGCGGCACAGTACTTTGCGGATTCACAGATTCCGTGACTGCCGGAGCTTCACCATATAAATCTTCCGGCGCGAAAACTGCCGTAATCGGTTCAACTCGATCAGACAGATCATTTGTGCGTTGCCGAACAGGTTGATTGCGTTGAAGCGGGGCAGTGAAAGAAGTGGACTGTGACGGCGGCGGCAATGGTTCTGTGGGTTTGCCGCCGGAAGTGCGGGGTTGCGATGGCTCGGAATTATCCAAAGGGTCTGTCTTCGCTCCCGTCGTCCAACTAATCTCAGTCGGCGTGTCCGGCGAACGGGCCAGACTTTTCGGCTCAATTGAGCCGTTGTTTGGCAACGGCAAACCCGAGCCGGAAAATTGCGCGATAACCACCGTAATATTGTCTTCTCCGCCCCGGTCATTTGCCAGATTGATTAAACTTTGGCAGGCCGATTTGAAATCGTTGGCTTCATTGACGATGCGGGCTATCTCTTCGGCGTGCATTTTGCCGGAAAGCCCGTCGCTGCAAAGCACCAGCGTATCCAGTTGGCAGAGCGACAGTGTGTTGACTTCGACGTTCACATTATTGTGCGCGCCGAGCGCCTGCAAAATGACATTTCGATAACTGTGGGTTTCAGCCTCTTCTTCGGTAATTTGTCCGGCGTCAATCAACTGTTGAACCAGCGATTGATCCTTGGTAATGCGGCTGATTGCACCCTGTCGAATCAGGTAAGCGCGGCTGTCGCCAACCTGCGCAAAATAAATTTGATTGCCGTTGGTGGCGACGGAAGTGAATGTGGCTCCCAAGCCTCTGTGAGCCTGATTGGTTTGCCCATCGGCATGAATAATCAGGTTGGCTTCCTCGACAGCTAACCGCAGGCGCTCGTGGAAAGGCATTTTCCCGTAAACTTCATGCGCCTGTAGTTGAAGCATTCGGTCTCGCACCGTCTCAACCGCCAGGCGCGAAGCAACCTCGCCCGCCAATGCGCCTCCCATGCCGTCAGAAACCGCCAGTAAAGTGCCGTAATAACCCTGGGAGTAGGTCAGTAAATCTTGCGGCTCTTCCTCGCTAGCGGTCCAGCTTTTGCCGGATGATAAGTCGAGTATCAGGAAGTTGTCTTCATTTCCACTGCGCACCATACCCACATCTGTCTGGGCATAAAGCGCTAGGTTGATGGTTGGAAGATCGGCCATAAAGTTAGTGATGAGTGATGAGTGATGAGTGATGAGTGAGTGGATAATTGCAGCCTGTCACTTATCACCGTTCACTAATTCACTGCTTTTACGCTCGTTGCAGCGCTCTATCTAAATCAGCAATGATATCTTCAACATCTTCGATTCCGACGGAAATTCGCACAAGACCATCAGTAATACCCAACCGTACGCGTTGCTCTGCGGGGACGGAAGCGTGCGTCATCGTCGCCGGATGTGAGATCAGTGTTTCAACGCCGCCGAGGCTTTCAGCGAGCGCGCAGAGATTTACATTATCCAACACACCGCGCGCAGCCGCAAGAGAACCTGTTTCAAACGCAATCATTCCTCCAAATCCTGTCATCAATTTCCGTGCGCGATCATGCTGTGGATGTTGCGACAGTCCGGGATAGTAAACTTTTTGAACCTTCGGATGATCAGCCAGGAAATTGGCAACGGCGCGTCCGTTTTCATCGTGCTGACGCATACGCACGGCCAGCGTCTTGGTTCCTCGCATTACCAGAAATGAATCAAAAGGCGAGATAATCGCTCCCACCGCGTTTTGTAAAAATCCTATCCGTTCGGCATCTTCTTTCTGAGCCGTGACGACAACGCCACCGATGCTGTCACTATGACCATTCAAATATTTCGTCGTTGAATGTACGACTATGTCCGCCCCCCATTCTATCGGTCGCAGAAAGTAAGGGCTCATAAAGGTATTATCCACAACCAGCCGTATGCCATTGGCTTGAGACAGCTTTCCAATACCTTCGAGATCGGCTACCGCCATGATCGGATTGGTCGGTGTTTCGACAAAGATCAGACGCGTATTCGGTCGAAGAGCGCTTTCAACGTTGATTGCTTCGGTGGTGTCAACGTAGCTGAAATCCAGACCAAATCCACGCATCACTCGTTCAAAAAGACGATAAGTGCCTCCGTAGGTGTTGTCTGAAACAATTACATGATCACCGGCCTTGAGCAATTTCATTACCGTATCAATCGCTGCCATTCCTGAAGCGAAGCAATGAGCTGCCAAGCCACCTTCCAGCGAGGCCAAATTCTTTTCAAGTGCAATCCGCGTGGGGTTCTGTGTTCTAGCGTACTCGTAACCTTTATGCTGACCGAGCGCATCCTGAACGTAAGTCGAGGTTTGATAAATTGGCACGGCAACCGCCCCGGTAGCCGGATCAGGCTCCTGTCCTGCGTGTATTGCTTTTGTCGCAAAGCCCATAACTAAATTTTATGATTAAGCCAACGGTAAATAGTTAAATGACAAGGCAGATATTAAAGATTCAGCCAGGAAAAAGAAAGCAGTATTTCCAGCAAAATTGATCTCAATATCGTTTATTCCCTGACGCTTAGCGATTAAGGACTGAATTTGACAGTAATTCTCTGTTTGGATGGGTAAAGTATCCACTCCACAGTACCAAACCGAGAATTGCTGACAATTTGGATTTCAGTGTAGGACAAAAGGAAGTGTGCGTTCCCTACGATTAATCAGCCGTTGGAAACTCAGTATAAACGGCTTATCGTCACACAAAAGATCGTTTGATAAGGCTGAAGCAGTAAATTTCAAACTCATTATTTGTAATCATATGCGCATTTAAGCCCTGAAACCAATTAGCCAGTAGTTAAACTAGAGTACAACATTTAACATTAACCACTTATTTTAACAATCTTATAGGGAATAATCCTACATTTTCCTCTTGTCCCATTGACACTTTTCATTAGCTACTGTAGGGTGATCGCATTACAACGACTTCATCCCCCACCTGCTCTCCTGAAGGTGTAATTTTCTACGTAATCTGTTTTGATTTTCAGCAAGCTCTGATGAGCCTGGAACAAGTAACGCTTAGGTTTTCGATGATAACCATTTTGAGCTAAATTTTTTCACAGTAAAGACCAACATCTCAATTTTGGTTATGAGCCTTCGCCGGTTTGCCTCATCAAGTATGGAGTAAGTGTGTTTGGGCTACGTTCGATTCAAGCTTGGCGAAGAAATTGATGCGAACCCGAATCATAACCTCTGCAGTTTGAGCCTATAAATCAATGAGCCTCGTCGTTACCAGCAAGTAACGACGAGGCTCGGAAGCAATACAACCTCCGCCAGTTTGTGGGGAAGGATGCATCGTTTGGCAAAACCATCCTACTGCAAACAGAGCGGTTCAACAAACCAGAAAGGATGTTTGACATGAATTCAAGAAAAGCCCTGTTTGCGATCTTCCTCTCGCTCCACCTTTTAACATCGTTGGCATTGGCGCAGGATGCATCTTCCGTCAACAAAGGCATGAGCAGGCTGACAGTCGAGCCTGCCAATACCTATGACCCGATAGCCGTTGGCGATAACGACCCACGTCTGAATGTTTATCGCAACATCGTTTCGCTGGGAGCAAAAGGCGACGGCATAACAGACAATTCCGCGGTTTTGCAGAACGCAATCAATTCAGGTTACGCCGTGCTAATTCCTGAAGGCAGGTTCAACTTCAATTCAACCCTGACGCTTCGCAAAGACAGCAGCATTTTCGGCATCGGCAAAAAATCCATCCTCTGTTACACCGGCAATGGCGTGGCGATGCGTGAGCCAGAGGGAAGTTACGTCAACGGTTACGATAATTTGAAGCTGATGAACTTTACTCTGACGACCAATTCTTATTCGACCGCCGGAATCGAATTGACCAACAATTATCAAGTCACGCTCAGCGGATTATTCATTGATGGCGCAACTGTCGGATTCAGAACCGCTGGGATACACATCATCGGCAGCACCCCTTACACAAACAGCGCAATTATCAGAATCACCGATGGTGAGATTTGGCTTTGTGTCGGCGATGCCATCAGAGTCAGCGGCCCCGGCGGCGGCGCAGGCATTTGGATTGAGCGTAATCACATCAGTGGGAATCTGCTGGGCATCAATCAGGTGATTCCAAGCGGAAGCTGGCCTTCAACCAATTTCCAAATTAACAACAACGTCATCGAAGGCAACCTACAAGGCGCAATCCAAGCCGAAGTGCTTTACGCGTCTTCCATCACCGGAAATTATTTTGAGAATATTGACGGTTCCAACGCGTCGCTGATCCGAATTGCCAACAACGGATTCGCGCAGGGTTTGAATATTTCCGAAAACCTTTTCGGCGGCAAAAGCGCTCAATTCAACATTGATATGAACGGCTGGGCGGATGTGACGGGCGTAATTGCCAACAACACTTTCGCAGGAGCTTCGGTCGCCGCGATTCGCGCCAACACAGCTCGCGGTTTGGTGATTGAGAACAACACGCTTGAACCGGGAACCGTGCCGACAGTCGTTCAACTCGGGGCAGGCTCGCGCTCCGTCTGGATCAAAGACTTCAACAACGCTTCCTACATTTCCGGCGGATCGTCGCCACAACCCAATTTAACAATCGGCGGTCGCCTGATTGTGGGTGGGGCGGCTTCCCTTAAAAACAACGGCAGCATCTTGGAAACCAGAAGCGGCGACGGCAACAGCTTTGCCCCGCATGCCGCTCTCTATTTCAAGCAGGCGTCGGGGCCAACCTGGACAAGCGGAACCAGCGTTCCCGGCGGTTCGTGCGTTTCCGGCAGTTTGTACACCAGAACAAACGGGGGTCCGAAAACGACTCTGTATGTTTGCGAAGGTTCTGTTTGGGTAGCGAAATAATCCGACCGACGAATTGAACATAGAAACGGCGTAGCGATGATGACACCGCTACGCCGTTCAAATTTTCTTGTTAGATATTCAGGCCGTTGCTGCGGCAGTTTTCTCTTTTTCATCCAGCTTGCCAATCATCCCATTCCACGGCGGGATGACCAGCGACACATTCCCCTGAGCTTTGATCTGACAAGCCAGTCGGATGGGAGAATCGTCCTTGCCCGTAAAGCCTTCGTAACCGAAATACCGCCAACGATCTTTTTCGCGGTTGTTTGGTGGAGAAATCTTGCCGGGATTGGACAGTACGCCGACCCAGCAGGTTCCGCACGATGCCGAACGGCATTCAACCGGAATCGGGCCTTCGCCGGTCATGCAGCGCGGTTCTTCTGAGTGATAATCGCGCTCGTATTTCCGCCCGGCCATTGTCACGTCCTGCAAGTTGACCAATTTGAATGAACAGCCCGGCTCATATTCGCGATAAGTCACGGTGAAGGTTTTGTTGACCGAACGCAGAAATCCAAGCAGTCCCTGGCTGTCGTCTTTCGCGCGATCCGCGACGACATCATCCGCGGATTTCCTCCACTGCGAACCGTACCTGCCAGCCTGTGCAGGCTGTTTGAACAATTCCAGACCAACCTGCTGCAAAGTGCCGAAGGCCACAGCCGTTATGCCGACCAGCAAAGACAATGGCGCATTCACTTCAGCGGAAACCTTACGGGCAACGTCGCGGATTTGAGCTTCCAGCGGCGCTGTCGTCCCGATTTCCGCATAAGCGGCCACGGCGGCTTTGACCTGCGGCCAATACCTGTGGCCGTAAAGAAATTCCGCCGATGAATCTACCTGATCGGCCAGCCAGTATTTGCCCTTCAACAACAACTTTTTGGCCATTGCTTCCGGGTCTTCGGCTTCTTTCAAAGCCTTGTTCAGTTTGACCGGATGGAATGCAAACCAAATGCGCGTGGCTTTCTGGTCAACAGGGTGAATCGCGGCTTGCAACTCTTCGATAACTGTCGCCCAGCCCGTATCGTCGAAAGCGTTCAAGTAAACCTCTAACTGATTCTGATGATTCGCCATCAGTAAATTCTCCTTGTGCTTATTTTTTATCTGTCTTTTGAGCGGTCAACTTCGTCACTTTGACTTTGCCGCCGGAAATTTCGACATCATATTCAAACTCATGTTTTTGATCGTTTTTATCAAACGCTATGATGCGAAAACTGCCTCTTTGCCCTTCCATTTTCAGAGAGACCGGGAACTGCCCCGAAACATCCTCGCGGAACGGCGTAGAGTAATCTCTTGACGCAGGGTCGTAAGCCAGCACCTTCACTCTGTCGAAATCAACTCGTTCATCGGCCTTGAAAACTTTGCGTTCCAAAACCAGGTAATGATCGCCCGCCCGATTGTCTGAGCCTAGAGCCATTCCGAGCTTTTGCCATCCTGTAATTCGTCGTCCGGAAGAGAGGTAATAGATGATCTCGCCGGGAATTTCCAATTCGACAGAACCGCCATATATCCAGCCGGCGGGCAGAACCGCATAATCCTTCAACCGGACTTGCAACCAATCGTCGTACTTCACTTCATTCTTTTCCGATGAGTCAGCGGCTTCACTTCCAGCCTGGCCGCCATCGGATTTTGCATCAACCGAAACCGGGCGCGGTTTGCGTTCGCGAGCAACGATCTCCAGGACAGTGCCAGATGGAAGCGTCGTCGCCACGTTTTCGTCATTGGTTCTGTCCGGGGTCAATCTCAATCTGAGCGTCGCTTTCGATTTGCCGACTGCTTGAGTTTGAATGCCTCGTATATCATCGGCCATCTTGCGTGACTTGTTGACGATCTCTTCCTGAACGAAATAACGCGACTCAGCCCAACCCGATTGCCCTTCCGGCCCTTTGACATTCACCCACGGGGTTCCATCCTCGGATTTCGCCCGTCCGGAAATTGAGACTTTGTCGCCTGACTTCAGTTCGCCCACGACGCGGGCAGCCTGTGCTGTTGAATTTTTCAGCCGAAGCTTTTCAGGCACGACGTAAGCCGTTTCGTTCAACAAAGAACCGCTAGAACAAGCCGCCACCAGCAGCAAAACTGACACAGATAAAAACACGCCGAGCCGGGTTTGGCCGCTTATGCTCAACAAACTCATTCTTTATGTCCTCAAAGTGATTGCGAATTGAAATTTGGAATGTTCAGAAACAACGGTGAGTTTACGGATGAGAGAACAAAGTTGCAACAAGCGGCCAATTCATCAAAACAAAGCATCCAGGGCATCCATCACAGAACGAACGCCTATCAGTTCCAACCTGTCATCAATCGGCAAACCGCTCAGGTTATTTTGCGGCAGAATTACTTTTTTGAATCCCATTCTCGCGGCTTCGCGTAAACGAATGGCGGCATGACTCGTAGCCCGAACCTCGCCAGCCAATCCGACTTCGCCGAAAACAATTGTGTGTTCGTTGATCGGAATGTTGCGGAAACTGGAAGTGACCGCCGCCACAATACCCAGATCAACCGCCGGTTCGCCAATTTCAATGCCGCCGACCAGATTGACGAAGATGTCATCGCCGATCAGGTGAAACCCTACGCGTTTTTCCAGCGTCGCCACCAACAGCGCGACGCGATTTAGTTCAACGCCTTGCGTGGTTCGGCGTCCGGTTCCGAACTTGGAAGAGCTGACCAGCGCCTGAATCTCTATCAGCATCGGGCGAGTGCCTTCCATTGCTGCAACCACCGCCGAACCTGAGGCTCCGATTGGCCGTTCGCTCAGAAAAACTTCCGAGGGGTTCGGCACGCCGACCAGTCCATTGCCGGTCATTTCAAATATTCCAAGTTCGTTTGCGGCGCCGAAACGATTCTTGGCCGCGCGCAAAATACGATGGTTGTGATGGCGTTCGCCTTCAAAATAAATCACCGTGTCAACGATGTGTTCCAACGCTTTCGGCCCGGCAATCGTGCCTTCTTTGGTGACGTGACCGATCAGAAACACCGGCACGGTCAGATTTTTGGCCAGCATCAGAAATTGTCCTGCGACTTCGCGAACCTGCGAAACAGAACCTGGAGCGCTTTCCAGCTTTTCAGAAAAGACGGTTTGAACGGAATCAATGACGATGGCTTGAGGCTGCAATCGTTCGATCTCGTCGAAGATTCGTTCCAGGCTGGTTTCGGAAAGCAGAAACAATCCGGTGGGGTTGATGCCCAAACGCTCGCCGCGCAGTTTGATCTGCCGCTCGCTTTCTTCGCCGGAAACGTAAAGCACCTTGCCGTAAAGCGTGCTGAGTTTGTCCGCGACCTGCGACAGCAAGGTGGATTTTCCGATTCCAGGCTCGCCGCCGATCAGGATCAACGATCCCGGCACTATGCCGCCGCCAAGCACTCGGTCGAATTCTTCTATTCCGGTGACTTCGCGTGATTCATCCTGAGCTTCGATGTCGGTGAATTGAACTGGCTTTGTATCTCGCCAACTGATGCCGATACGCGCTGCGCCTGCTGAATCCTTGCCACTCGTGCGTTCGCGCTCTTCGATAAATGAATTCCACTCGCCACAATCCGGGCAACGCCCCATCCATTTGCGCGATTGAAATCCGCAGTTCTGACAGGCATAAACTGTTCTTGATCCTTTGGCAGCCATAAACGCATTGTAACGCCATTGGCTTCGATGTGAGAAGAAAACCCAGACATTACTGAAATGCAATTCCGGAAATTTGGTTGGGGCATAAAAAATCCCACGATACGATTTGTCGCATCGTGGGAATCAAGCAGGAGAAGGAGGGAGGTAAACGTCAGAAACCGAAAGGAGCCAGCAAATAAAATAAAAACTGCTATTGCGTATAAAAATTCTCTTGGTAACGATTTTTAAGCAGTTGCCGAACGCAACCACCGTCAGGAATCAATTCCACTGCTTGAATTGTATCAGCGAATGCTGATTTAGAATGGGGTTGTAGGGACGACCCCTGAAAGACATTGGCAGTATATTCACCAAACGCAGTCGAGTCAAGAAACCTTTAACTTTCATTCATAAACTTTTACATTTCTATGCGGTATTTGGGAATCGGCAGTTACTCGCAATGTCATCCTTGACCAAGTTCGCTGTCAGATATGAGATTTTGTGGTAATCTAAACGTCGTCAACAACCCCTTGCACAGGTTAAAGTCAATCACTCCACATGGAGGTAAGTGTGAAAATCCGTAGAACACTTCTCGGTCTGCTTGTTTGCATTGCTGCATTGTCATCGCTTGGAATTTCGGCCTATGCCGACACCATCAAGCTCCGTGATGGCAGTGTGCTCAAAGGCAAAGTCATATCGTACAACCAGCGCAGATTCACGATTGTCGTCAATATTGGAGGTTCAAATTCGCAGCATGTCATTTCAGTTGATGAAGTGGAAAGCGTCGAGTTCGATTCAACCGACACCGTTGCAACGGCATCCGGACAAATCCCTACTCCTCCCATTTCAACCGACGTTGCGCGCGACACAGCCACAGTCCAAGCCAATCGGCCTTTAGAAGATAACAGAGCGCCGGTCAGCGCGACTCCTCAGGTAAACCCGGAAAATGACAGCGCCGTTATAGCGACAATCGCTGAAAAAACTGTCAGCGTGGCTGCTGGCGCTGATTGGACAAGTACAGATATCCGAGTTCAACGCGGTCAGCGAATAGTCATCAGCGCCATCGGCGAAGTTGATCTGGGAGACAACAAGCGCACAGGTCCCGGAGGTTTGAACCTTGCCGACAAAGACAAACTGATGAGCGAACATCCGACCGGAGCTTTGATCGCGGTTATTGGCGATGACAATAACGATTTCGTATTTGTCGGCCAATCCACTGAATTCGAGGCTAAACATAACGGGATACTTTTCCTCAGCGTCAACGAAGGAAATCTGAGAGACAACAACGGAGCCTTTGTGGCGAGAGTGAAAGTGCTGAGCAACAGATAAGTTTCAAGTTCAATTCAAAATCTGAACACAAGATTAACAACGGATCAGCCGATGAGCGCGCGACCAAATTGATTGCGATCATCGGCTGATCTCATTATGGATGCGACCGGACAAACTGTTTATCAGTCTGTTCCTTCCGTTCATCCGGCAATTTCATCCATCTGCCGGATGGTATTTGCCAAGCCCGACAATCAAACCCATCATGTTCCTTTGATCGTCAATTCGAGGAATTACAAGCCATGGAATCACAAAACGTCGCCGCGCTGGTAAATCTGCTGGGATTTATTACGGGGGCAATTTTATATGCGATGCTGCTGATAATGGTCGTGCGATCCGCCGATTCGGCTGGATCGGGACAACGTTCGACTTTTTCCGCAGAACGGTTATTACTGGCGACGGCGCTGTTGGGATTGCTTTGGAATCTTGGAGCATTGGCCATTTACGGAGCTCGTGATTGGAACGTAGGCAAGTTATCGCCCTGGTTTGATTCCTTTGTCTTCACGGCATTGGGATTTTTGCCCGCAGTGGTTGTTCATTCAGTCCTGCGTGCGGAAACCGTGCTTGCCCAATGGCGCGGAGCGCAGTTGATTACCACTATTGCTTATACGCTAAGCACGGCTGCAAGCATGCTGCATTTCCATGCCGCGGCCACAGTTGGCGAAACGCCTTCGCCGACCGCACTCAGGGCGCTGACTTTCGGATTCAGCGGTTTGACTATTGCCTTGCTGATTTATGCACGGCGTTCTTCGGTATGGAAACGCGCGCTGTGGGTTGTGGCGCTGGCTGTTTTCGCCGTCTCGGCCTTGCATCTGAGCAGCCATACCAGCGGCGACGCCCCCTGGTTTATTGAATTGATCGGGCATCATTCGTCGCTGCCGCTGGTTCTGGCCATGCTTTATCAGGATTATCGTTTCGCGCTGGCTGACATCTTTTTGAAGCGGGCATTGGCGTTTGTGGCATTGGTCGCATTGGCGTTTGGATTGTACGTTGCAGTGGCTGCACCATTGCTCAAAACGCGAGACGCCAAGGGCGATCTGTCCGCGACGGCGATCGGCGCTCTTGTTGGATTATGGTTGGGAACGGCCTTGATATACCCGCATTTGCGACGCTGGTGCGTATGGTTTGTGGATGCCGTCGTTTTGCGAAGAGCGGATTATCAGAAATTGCTCGACGAACTGGCTCGCGTATTGCCATCCTGCGAAGAAACACACGAAATACTCGACACCACTTGTTCGCGCCTGGCCCCAGCTTTGACGGCTAAAGAAGTCCGATGGCAGCAAAACGACCTGACAGATTCGGTTGATACCCAAAGCGTCGCCGATTCTGAATTCCTCTTCCCTGCTCAACTGGTGAGAATAGCCCGGCAAGAGGAAGAGATAAGGAGCGAAGTTCGTCGTCGAAGCGGTCGCCTGCGATTTCCCGCCGCTACTATCCTGATTCCCACACATGAACCGCCGCGCTATTTTCTGATCATCGGCGAATTGTCGGCGGGTCGTCAGTTATTGTCCGATGACGTGGCGATGCTCGAATCGGTGGCGATGATGTTGGCGCGAAGAATTGACGCCGTGCGAGTGACACACGAACGTTGCGAGAGAAATTTGCGAGAGCAGGAAATGGGCAAGCTGGCGACGGAAGCCGAATTACGCGCTCTGCGGGCGCAACTCAATCCTCATTTTCTCTTCAACGCGCTGACGACCATCAGTTATCTGATTCAAACCGCTCCTGAACGCGCGCTGGAAACTCTGATGCGATTAACCGGATTGCTGCGCGCTGTTTTGCGAACGCCGACCGGCGAACTCATTGCTCTGGGCGAGGAGATGGATTTGATCGAATCATACCTGGCAATCGAACACACACGATTCGAAGAAAGATTGCGAGTGGTGATTGATGTTTCGCCCGAACTCAGGTCGTTGCGAATCCCGCAGTTGGTGATTCAGCCTTTGGTTGAAAACGCCATCAAGCACGGAATCGCTCCGATGAAATCCGGCGGAGACGTGATCGTATCGGCCATACTGATAGACGGCTTTCTCAATTCTGAAGAGCCTCGACTTTGTATTTCGATTCGGGATACGGGCGCAGGTGTCAGCGAATCGGCTTTCAAACTTGGCCGACAGCGCGGAGTTGGATTGGCGAACATCGAGCGGCGGCTGGAATGTTTTTACGGCGAAGTCGCGAAGATGGATTTTCACAGCCAGCCTGGCGAAGGAACAACTGTTGAAATTCGTCTGCCAATCAACAGTTCAATTTCGCCTCCTGTAACCCAACCGTCGCGAAGCGTTCAAACTCAAACAGGCGGTTTTTGATCTTCATCTCAAACCGCCCGCCTGAAGTGTTGACTTACATTTCGACTCGGTAAACCTTGCCTTCCCAGACGACCACCACACGCTCGCCGAGCGAGAAGACATCGGCCAGCTTAGGTTCTCTGGCTATCAAATCGAAATATTCGTCGCTCGCAAATTTCAGTGTGACAATCTGCAGATTGTTATCCGATTTGTATTCGCTGTCGGTCCAGACTCCGTCGCGCAAAAAGAAAGTCCTGCCCGATGCCTGCCGTATCTGACTGCTGACTGAGCCGCCAGGAAGGACTGACACTTTCTCTGCCTGGCGCAATTCTTCTTTCTGCTTGCTGATGGCAACGGCTTGTTGACCGGAAGCAGATTTCGGCATTGCCTGAGGCGCGGTACGTTGTGCATAAGCCGAATCGGCCTGAATCGTGACTGTCTCGCTCACCGATCCGGGAATACCCGCCACTCGCATACCCGGTTCCAAAACCAGATAAGAGGTGTAAGGAGTCACAATTCCGTAACGAGTTCCGAGTTGAACTACCTCGTCGCGAAGCTCTTTCGATTCGCCGTTCGTGCGAATCTGATCCAGCAGATAACCCACGCGTCGCATCGCCCACAGATGAGCCAGGAATTCGTTATCGGTCTGTCTTTCCGGGAACGAAAGATCGTCGTAAACGAATCGGCGTTCGCGTCCGTTGACTTTGCCGGTAAGAGTCAGCCGCCTGTCGCTGGCACCGGAGTTATAACGACCAACCAACACCAATTGCGAGCCATGAAAAATATCCGAAAGCGTGCGCGGATATACCAGATCGGTTTGAACTCCGCCCCAATCAATTTTCACCTCGCTCAAAACCGGATGATTGACCTTGGCGAAGAAGTTCGAGACCTTCACTTCCAAATCTTCGTTCGGTTCGATGTAAGCCACGGCCCCGCGATTTTCATTCGCCAGACCGTCCAGCAACAAAGTGTTCACGTCGTAACCGACACCGAAAGTAAACAATCTCACCTGAGCTTTGTTCGCCTGGCGGACGTTTTCCAAAATTTTTAGATGTTTCGTTTCGCCGATTGTCGGCTGTCCGTCGGTAATCAGGACGATCAACAACGGTCGGTCGCCCGGCTGCAATTGTTTGAAAGCCGCCAGCAAAGCGTCGTTGATGTTGGTTCCGCCCGTCGCCTTCATTCGGTCAATGAAATCGCGAGCCTCTTTCTTGCCTGTGTCATTGCCGGCGATCAGGCGCTCGTTCATCAAATGCTCTTCGCCGGCGAACGAGATGATGTTGAATCGGTCGCGTGCATCCAACGTGTTGACGCCGTGACGAAGCGCCGATTTCGCCTTGTCCATTTTGCTGTCTTCGCCCATCGAACCGGAAGTATCGAGCACGAAAATCACGTCTTTGGAAACGACCTGGCGTTCGTCAAGCTCGGCTTTCGGCGAGACCAGAAGCATAAAGTAGCCGTCTTTACCCGGTTCGCGGAAAGTCAGCAGCGAAACACCGAAATCCTGTTCTGAATAATTGTAGAAGAGTTGGAAATCAGGATGAGCCGCCGAAGCGATGGCTTCAAAACTGATTCGCGCGCGTCGCTCTCCGTCGCGTTTGACTTCGATGTTGTGAGAAGGCGAGTAAATCCCCTTGATCGGCGTTCCGGAAATTATCTCAATTTGAGCCGAAATCATGCCCGGCGTGGTTCGCGGCAGGTTTGGTTGCGATTGACTGTCAAAATTGCGCTGTCGCGGAATAGGTCGTGGCATGGGAATCGGACGCGGCGGCACAAAACCATTGGCTCTCCATCCTGTGCCAAGCGGATAACGATAACCGACCGTCCCGTTCTCGCCTGTCAAAATCTGGCTGTAAATCAACTCTATCTTCTTATCGCTGTTCGGCTGAATGGGAAAAACGCTGGCCTGAAAAAGATTCTTGCCTGCATATTCCAACAATGCAGGATCGCGACGCGTGCGAACTATATCGTTATAAATTCGCCGAGCTTCTTCGCGCGAACGGACTTCGCCAACCAAGCGCTTGTCACCGTCCCACATAGCGAATTCCGTGATCGAAACATTCTCCGGCAGCGGAAAAAAGTAAATGCCTTCCAAAACGTAGGGCGTATCGTTTTGAAAAACCTGCTCGACGTGTGTGACGGCTACCTGATCATTGATCCTGGTTGTGAACTTGATACTTTTTACTTTTAGTGGTTGTTGAATAATTTGCGTCGGCGGAGGGCAACGCGGTATTGGCCTTTCACAAGGCCGCGGCAGAATAATTCCCTGCCCTTGTGCGGCGATGGCAAAAAACGCAATTCCAAGCAAAGCTGCCAACATTCTTCCTGACTTCTGGTCAACTGTCATAATTCCTCCTTGATTGGCTAACCTGAGGTTTACTTTTCGACTGAGACTGGGGACATTCGGAGAACGCCATCATCTGAAGTCTCTTGCAAGAATCATCGGCGGCAAGGCCAATCCGTAACTCAATTCTTGTCAAAGTGAACTGCCTCTTCACTTTCTAATCATCACAGGATATGATTTGCCTACGTTGCCCACTATTAGCAAATCCAGTTTGGAAAACTCTTCTTGGTGTGTATGTAATATCTCCATCCACTTTTCGACAAGTGTATTACTTTCGGATTGTAGTCTGAATCTAATTTGGACTGGGGAGTTAGGGTTTTCCTCGTAAGACATTGAAAATCAAGTCGCAAGCAATTTTATATTGCAAGTGGCACTGCATTTGCTCATTCAAGCAAACGGGAAGTACGACTCACAAAGTTTGTTAAGAAGTTTAAGCTCCAAAATTTCACAGGGAGGGTATAGCAATGAAAAAGACATTGATTGGTTTGCTGTTCTGCGGTTTGGTCATGATTCCGGGTTACGGGGTTATGGCTCAGGACGAAAAGATTGATCAGAGCCAGATATTGAAGGTTCCGGCTGGAACGAAGAAAAAGCTTGAAGGCGTTATTGTCAGTCGCGAGCCGGATAGTTTCATTATTCGCGACCGGACAGGCAGCGATTATGAGGTCGCACTGACAGGCAGCACCAAAGTTGAAGAAAAGAAAGGCAATCCATTCCGCGGCGCCAAGAAATATGCCGTGACTCAATTGCTTCGCGGGCTGACCGTTGAAGTCGAAGGCCGTGGCGATTCCGAAGGCGCGTTGGTTGCCGACAAAGTCAAATTAAAAGAAGACGCGTTGGTGATGGCCACCACAGTTGAAACCAGAATGAAACCGGTTGAAGGCCGGGTTTCCAAATCTGAAGAGCGTATCTCTCAGGTCGAAACCAATGCCGAACGCATTTCCGGCCAGATTGCTGAGTTGCAGGAAGTATCCAACGCAGCCAAAGGCGGCGCGAAGGCCGCACAGGAAACTGCCGACGCAGCCGTTGAAGGCGTAGTCGCCACCAACAAGAGAATTGACCAGTTGGTTTCGACCCTTGATGATTATCAAGAGAAGAAAATCATCATGGTGAATTTCAAGGTCAACAGCGCCAAGCTGTCGCCTGAAGCGATGGAAACTCTTGACGAAATCGCATCGCAGGCCAAAGTCGAGAAGGCGTATATGATCGAGATCACGGGTTACGCTTCTGCGGATGGCAACACTGAATACAATCGCCGCCTGAGCCGTCAGCGCGCCGATGCTGTTGTTCAATACCTTGCTGAAAACCACATGATTCCGCTCCGACGCATCATCACTCCTTTCGGTTATGGCGAGTTGAATCCCGTTGCCGACAACGAAACCCGCGACGGCCGTGAGCAGAATCGTCGCGTCGAAGTTCGCGTGCTGGTCAACAAGGGGCTGACATCTCCGCCGCAAGCGCCCGAAATCCGCAAATCCGGAGCATCAGGCTCGGAGCAGTAGAGAACAGCAAACCGTTAGACAATGGTGCAAAGGTGAGTCGTGAAAACGAGTGGTGAGTGTTTTAATTGCTCACCACTCGTTTTCTTTCGGCAGTCTGGTTGATACCCCCTGCCACTTTCTGCCAA
>CAYRQB010000046.1:0-24842 GCA_964426025.1 uncultured Heliomicrobium sp. | reverse complement strand
GAACTTTGCGTGCGCGGCTACAACGTGATGCGCGGTTATTACAACAACCCCGAAGCTACGCGCGCGGCGATTGATGCCGATGGATGGTTGCGAACCGGCGATCAGGCGACGATGGACGACGAAGGTTACGTGCGCATCACGGGTCGCATCAAAGACATCATTATTCGCGGCGGCGAAAACATCTCGCCGAAAGAAATCGAAGACCTGTTGCGCCAGCATCCGGCGGTTTCGGACGTTTACGTTTACGCGGTCAAAAGCGAATTCTTCGGCGAAGAAGTCGCCGCGGCTGTGCGATTGAAACCCGGCGAGTCGGCGACCGAAGACGAATTGAAAACTTTCTGTCAGGGCAAGATGGCGCGATTCAAAATTCCGCGCTACTGGCGATTCGTCGGCGATTTCCCGATGACGGCTTCCGGCAAGATACAGAAATTCAAACTGCGCGAAGCGCACGAACAGCAGTTAGGACTATAGCCTTCCCCACAAAGACACACGAAGAGGCACGAAGAAAAGCAGAATTTTTAGACGAGATTGGCAGGATTCAACAGGATGAAAACTTTGCTTGAAGCGAGTTGGAGCCAATCCTGTTCAATCTTGTAAATCCTGTCTACTGTTCCCCTCTTCGTGTTTTCTTCGAGTACCTTCGTGGAAAAAGTTTTGGTATTCAAAATGACCACTCAAACAATCACCCGTGATCAATTCCGTTACTGGAAAACCATTGAAGTGCGCTGGGGAGACATGGACGCGCAAGGTCACGTCAACAACGCGATGTATTTCACCTACTGCGAATCGGCGCGAGTCGAGATGTTTCGGAAAACCGGATTCAGAGGAAAACAAGCGGGAAGCGCGGTTGGGCCGACGCTGGTTCACGCTTCCTGCGATTTCAAACGACAGGTAGTTTATCCGGCCAAGCTGGATGTCGGCATTCGCGTGGAGAAAATCAGCCAGCGCAGCGTCAAACTCGTTTACGGAATCTTTTTCCATGGCACGGACGAACTATCCGCTCTGGCCACAAGCGTCAATGCCTGGGTTGATTATGCCGCCAATCGGGCGGTTGAGATTCCTGAAGAGATTCGCTCTGCGCTGGCCGTTTACCAATAGTTTTTATGACGCGCGTCGGACTACTTCGATGGTGCAATGCGCTCTGGAAGCAACTGCAGACGAGACGCTGCCGAGCATCATGCGTTCGACTTTGCCCATGCCGCTGGCGCCGAGGAAAATGCAATCGGCTTTCCAGTTTTCAGCTTCTTCCAGCAAAATCTGTTTCGCTTCGCCTTCCTTGACGACCATAACGGTTTTCAATCCTGCGTCCTGAAGTTGAGTTTCGGCTTCGCTGATAATTTTTCCGATTCTGGCTTTTTCATCTGCCAGCCATTGAGTGATCGGGTGCGAAGTGGAATTCATCAACGCCGGAGAATAAGACCAGGATGCGTTGACCAGTCGAACTTCGCTGCCTTCAGGCCATTGGCGCAGTATGACTTCGCGCGCGGCTTCTTCTGAATCAGGCGAACCGTCAATGCCGACTATCAGCTTCACCCCGCCTTTATTTTCTTTAGGTCGTTCACGGGCAACTCGCACCGACGATGTGGCGTTATGCACCAATTTCTGGGACACGCTGCCCAGAATCAATCTGCCCAAAACCGAACGTCCGTGCGATCCGACGACAATCAAATCAGGCTTCCATTCCTCAGATGTTTTCAGAATGAAGCTGGCCGGAGAGCCAAAGCCAACGGCTGTCGTCACAGTCCATTCCGGGAATCCGGCTTTTATTTTTTCAGCTCCCTGTTCGGCGTGCGACAAAGCCCCGCCGCGACCGCCAATGATGTTATCGGTGAAGTCCGTCTCAACCATTCCGTAACTTGCCGGAATTGGCATCAACTGCTCCGCCACCGAAACCACCATCGCTTCAGCCTTAGCGGGCAAACCTGCAATCCGCAAATCTTCCATTGCCGCATCAGCACAATCCGATCCGTCGTAACCAATCAATATCTTCATCAACTGCGTCATAATCTTGTCCTCCTTATCTGTTTTACTCCCCTGCTATTTTCTGCCTACCGTAATTATAAATTGCAAGCTCCGTGCCGCTGCTCCGATGCACGTAGAGGCCGTAATAGCAGGCGTTACAGGCATAACAGGGTTTTGATGATCGGGGTCGAATGCGATTTATGGCGTGATTTCGCTCAGAAAATGGCGATTTTCCGCAAAGCCGGATGTGAGCGATTTTGATGTGGCGGTAACTTACACCTGGCGTACTGCACTGTGTACTGTTCTTGCGCAGCGCGACTTATTCGGAAAATTCTGCAAGTTCCGCCCAACGTTCCATGTCCTGATCCAGCGATTCATTGAGCGCTTGTAACTCTTGATAAAGTTTGGCGACCAACAGGTGATCGCTGCCGTTGGCTGCGAGTTCGGCTTCGGCCTCGGCTTTGCGAGTTTCGGCGGCGTCAATACGGAGCACCAACTCTTCAAGCTCGCGCTTTTCCTTGAAGGAGAGCTTGCGTTTCGTCGAAGTTTCAGCGGATGGAGCTGAGGCGGTTTGTTTTTGTTCGCGAGTTTTCCCTTCGGATTTAGTCACTGTTGCCTCGGCGCGCTCGCGTTCGCGAATTTCCAGAAAGCCGTTGTAATCGCCCGGATACTCGCGAATCTTCCCTTCCTCTTCAAACCGAAAGATGTAATCAATCGTTCGGTCAAGAAAGTATCTGTCGTGACTGACTACGATCAGACAGCCCGCGAATGATTCCAGATATTCTTCCAAAGCGACAAGCGTGGGAATGTCCAGGTCGTTGGTGATTTCGTCCAGCAACAGAATGTTCGGCGCGCTCATCAGCATTCGCAGCAGATAAAGTCTGCGCCGTTCGCCGCCGGACAGCGTGGCAATCGGCTGATACTGCATTGCCGGCGGAAACAGAAAACGGTCGAGCATCTGGCTGGCGGTGATCCAATCGCCATCGGCAGTTTCAATTTGCTCGGCGACTTCCTTGATGTAATCAATCAGGCGCTGCGATTCGTCGAATTCGCGATTTTCCTGATCGTAATAGCCCATGACAACCGTTTCGCCTTTTTCGATTTCGCCGGCGTCCGGTTGCAAACGCCCGGCGATGATTTCCAGCAAAGTCGTCTTCCCTGCTCCGTTTGCGCCGATGACGCCGATCTTGTCTCCGCGTTTGAACTGAAAGCTGAAATTGTTGACGACCATTTTGTCGCCGAAGCTTTTGCTGATGTCACGCAGGGCCAGAATCTTTTTGCCCAGCCGATTCGATTCAAACGCAATGTCGAGCGAACGTTTTTCGGCGATGTCGCTGGCTGCCTGACGGGATTGTGAGATCAATTCGTTGGCGCGATCAATTCGGGCTTTGGCTTTTGTCGTTCTGGCTTTCGGGCCTCGGCGAAGCCATTCCAATTCACGCCGAGCCATTTGCTTCAGCTTCTGAGCTTCGACGGCCTGACGCTCTTCCTGCTGCTGCCGCTTTTCCAGATAAGTCGCGTAATTGCCCGTGAAGGTTTGAACCCGGCCTCGATCAATTTCAATGATGCGATTGGTGACTCGATCCAGAAAGTATCTGTCGTGCGTGACGATCAAAAGAGCGCCCTTGAAATCCGCCAGCCAACGTTCCAGCCATTCGACGGTTTCAGCGTCCAGGTGATTTGTCGGTTCGTCCAGAATCAGCAGGTCGGGTTTGATAAACAAGCTGTGAGCCAGCGCCACTCGCTTGCATTGGCCGCCGGAAAGCGTCTGCATTTTCGCGTCCAACCGCGTGATTCCCAATTCGGTCAGAATCGCTTTAGCTTCGGTTTCCAATTGCCAGACGTTTTCGGTTTCCAAATCGTGAGCCAGATCGGCCACGCGAGCCAGCAGCTTTTCGTCCGTTCCGCCTTGCTCTGCCAATTGATGGCAGACGGTTTCGTATTGTCGCAACAAATCCAGCTTCTGACGCAGAGCTTCGTTGTTGCCGCTGAACACGGCTTCAATGACTGTCTGGTCAGGATCGAAAGGCGGATTTTGCGAAAGATAAGTGACGATTTTGCCGTTGGCGATGACGACTCGACCCGTGTCTGCCTGCTCTTCACCGGCGATGACTTTCAGCAAAGTTGATTTGCCTGATCCGTTTGCGCCAATGACTCCGATCTTGTCGTTTTCGTCCAGCCCGAACGAAACGGATGAAAACAGCGGCTTGATGCCGAAAGTCTTGTTGACGTTTTCAAGCGAAAGAATGTTCACCGCTTACAGCCTTTCAGAAACCGCCGCCGTTGATTCGCAGCAGTTCGATCTCAAAAATCAGCGTTGAATTGGCCGGAATTGTTCCGTACGGTTCGGAACCGTAACCGAGTTGCGGCGGAACTATGATTTTGCGTTTGCCGCCGACGCGCATTGGCTCAATGCCTTCCTTGGAATTCCCGCCGATTCCCCAATCCCAGCCTTTCAGCATCTTGTCTTTGCCCAGCGTGTAATCAAACGAGCCTTTGTCGAAAACATGGCCGTCAGGAAATTTGCCGACATAGGCGACTTTGATGCTTTGCATAATCAACAGACGCGGACCTTTGCCAACTTGCAAATCCTGATATTGAAGCCCCGACGGCGTGGTCTTCATTTCTCCCTGCGTGGCGGAGGCATCCGCGCTTGCTTCCGGAGAGGCAGCAGGCGTGGCCGTGGGACTCGGTTGAGTTGTTGCAACATCCGTCGAAGAAGGCGACTGGCATCCGGCCAGCGCAAACGTACAGAACAAAAGTGCGAAATAATGTATGAAGCGAATTTGCCGCGTCATTGTTTTTCTCCTGTTTGATTGAATTGAAATCGCCTTTGGGCGGGCGGGCTGTATAATAGCCATCGCTTTGGTTGTGGTCAAAATTACTGAGAAGGAGTCATTAGCCGTGCCGTTGAAAGCATCATCCATTAGCTCTGTCCGATCTCATCGAACTGAAACGAAACAATTGATCGTCGGCCTGGAATTCGATCAAAACAAGATAACCGCCGCGCTGATTGACGACCAGGCCAATGTCGTCGCTGTCAGGCAAACTGAAACTCCACAACGCACAACGCGCTCTGCGGTGGCTGCGATGGCCAAAACCGTAATTGATCTCGCTGCCGCGAAAGAACGCGGGGCAAGCCCAATAGCAGCGATAGGCGTGGCCGCTTCCGGACTGGTTGATCCTTCATCCGGGCGAGTTTCAATCGCCGAGATGAAAGGCTGGACGCGAGTGCCTCTGGCTCAATTGCTGGAAGAAAATCTGGATTCTTCGGGCCACGACATTCGCACTCACAAAAGCGATAATCGCGCGCGCGCTCATCACGTCGAATCGGGTCATCCACTGATAACGACCAATTCGCGAGTGGCGGCATTGGCGGCGGCTGAAAGCTGGGTCGGCTCGGCTCGCGGCAAAAATAATGTTGTTTATCTTTCCATCGGCTCCGAGATCGAAGCAGGAATTTTGATCAATGGAACTGTAATGACCGGCGCGGGCGGTCTGGCAGGCGCTGCGGGCTGGTTGGCCGTTACTGAAAATTTCAAGGCCGAATATAAATCAAACGGTTGTCTGTCGGCTGAAGCGGCAATGAATGCGATAACCCGGCGCGCCATCGAAGAATGGGGCGGACACGGCAATTCTATGCTCAGCGGTTTGATCAAATCTCACAGTTCGGAACTTGATGCGGCAACGATCATTCGCGCGGCTCGCGGCGGCGACAAATTGGCGGTGAAGGTGGTCGGCGAAACCTGTCGCTGGTTGGGGCGAGGCGCGGCCAACCTGATTTCAATACTCAATCCGGAAGCAGTGGTTTTCGGCGGAGAAATCGGATCGGTGTTAAGAAAATCTCTCGACGAAATTCGCGAAGAAGCATTGCGATGGATTACACCGGAGGCCGCCAGACAATGCCGCTTTGTCAGCGCCATGCTGAAAGAAAATGCCTCGACGATTGGCGCAGCAAGCCTTGCTCGTATGAAATCAGACAAGCAGCTAACTCAGTGATTGTCACCTTAAAGAATTGTTTGCTCTCGATAATCAGTTAATGTTATAAGGCGACCGTCGTTTGGCCAATAAACAGTTGTAGCCTATCAGCCAGACCTCACAGATGAATTCTCTCAGTGCCAGCCATATGGATGTAATTGATTTACCGGCATCCTTTTTGAGTGGCTTGCAGTCAGCCAGCACAGCTATTAGTCTGGTCAACAATTCAACACAGACTTCAAGAAGGTGAGATTGTAGCCCAACCATGTACTCCAATCTTCGATTTATGGAATCGCCATCCATAAGCGACATTGCTATCCAAACATCTTTTTGAATGCTCTACCTATTGGAGGTTAAACATGCAACAACGAAGACGTATTCTCTCAGCAACATTGTTGGTCTTAGCGCTTTGTATTTTCCTGGCTTCAGCCTGGCGTTTAAGCCCACCTACAATTGCCGTTCAGGATGGCCCAATTGAGTTAAAGTCCAAAACATTTTGCAGCGATACTCAGTTGCGCACACCGGTTGTCGAGCTTACCTGGCGAGCCAGTCAGGACGATCTGGATAAGCAGATGCTGGAAGTGACCGAATACAAGGACGGATTTAAGCGGGGCTTGTTGAATCGTCTGACATCCGTTGGCCGGGATCAAACGTTCGCCCGTGTAATGCCAGATAACTTACGCACTGAAGACGCTGTTCAACAGACAAGACTCTCTTTAACCAAACGAGTAATTCAGGCCGACGGTCGAGTTAGTATTCGCATCACCGGTTTGTCTCCCGGTATAAATTATTCCTGGCGAATTTGCTCGGCGACAAACGGCGAGGTTCTGAGCGAAGTCGTTCGAAGTCAATCACCAATTTGCCCGGCAGACCACATTCGCGAGTAAGCGGATAATCAAGCAATCAACACCATCGCGTCGCTAACGCGTTTTTCTTAAAGTCAGTCAGCCATGTTGCGTCGGGGCTAACAGTCATAGTGCATCTGACGCACAGCGCAGCAATTTTTGCTGTAAGGAGATCAGCCATGAAAATCAATAACCACCGAATTTCCACACACTTTGTTCACCACCTAACATCATTTCTTTTTGTAATTACCTGTGTCTGTAGCCTGATGTTTGCGCTCACAGGTAATGAGCCGGTTTCCGGTCAGATCACCATCAACGAGATCAATCCCGATCAATCATCACATCACAACACTGATGCGGATGGAGCTTCAGGCGGACGCATCAACGGTCTGGCCAGCGTTGCTGGCAACAACAATATATTTTATGCCGCCAGTGAATTTGGAGGTCTTTACAAAACCACCAATAGCGGACGCAATTGGGCGCGTCTGAATAATCACCTACCGACGGACACTTGGGATGTCGAGGTCAGCCACGCCAATCAAAATCGAGTCTTTGCCACATCCTTCTACGACGGACGCGTCAACAGCGTCTCAGGCATCAATGTCAGCAATGACGGAGGCAATACCTGGACTCATCCTGCCACTGCAACTCCACCGGCAAATTTTTGCCGAGAGGCAGCCAGAAGAGATGAACCTGCGGCTTTCGGCATCAGCATTGACCCGGCCAATGCGCAGAATGTTTACATCGGAACAAACTGCGGTTTGGCAATCAGCAATGACGGAGGCACAAACTGGCAATTCGTTGATCCTACTCCTTCACTTACCGGCTCAGACGCTGACACGGTTTGGGATGTGGTAGTTCATCACGGTGGAATCATTGACATAGTAGGCGACGATGGACACCTGCGCTCGATCAATGGAGGAATGAATTGGACGACAGCCACTGGCACCCCATTGCCAATGGGGTTGGCTTCGATTGCCGCTTCACCTCATGAAGCAAATGTGCTTCTGGCCACGGTTGGCGCAAACATTTATGAGTCAGACGATGGCGGTGGCAGTTGGACTAATCTGGGAACGCCGGATTCTACAAGGCAGGGGCGTATACCTTTTGTCGCGACCAACTCGCGATCAACCAATGAATTTGATCTTTGGTACGGCGACATAGGTTTGTTTCGCGGCGGTTGTACCAGCAACCCGCCTTCGGGCGGCTTACGCTGTCCTATGGCAACGACCGCTGATCCTATTCCCAGCGGAACAGCAACTCCTACCGGATGGGCAGGGCCATTCACCAGAAATTTCGGCGGGCACGATGACCTGGGCGATATAGTGTTTGACACTCAGGTTAGCAATGACGCTTGCCCGCGAATTTTTTCTTCGGACGGCGGAGTTTATTTCAATAAGAACACGGCCAGTCCGGGATGCCACAGCCCGCAATGGGATCAACCGACGGTCACTCCACACGGTTTGTGGTTATGGTCGCTGGCCGGGGTGGATCAGCCTGGCTTGAATAATGAAGACCTTTACTTCGGAAACCAGGACAATGGTCCATACGCCACAACCGATGCCGGCGCCGGATCGCCCAATTGGACGAACGCTGGTTGCTGCGACGTTTTCGACACCGTGGGGGAATCCAATCGCGCGGTTTATACGTTTTGTTGTGGTTCCTCTACAGGACGATTCACCTCCCTGGTGCGTAGTGGACAGGGGATGACCAGTCCCGCAGGTATAAACGACCCGACTGATTATCCGCCTGACGGATTGATTCCCGGCTTCATCTTTCCTGATGTCATCGCCAGATTCGGCAATTCAAGTTATGCCATGATCACGCGCGATTGTGGTTACGCTGATGGGATTGACAACGACGGCGATGGAAAAATTGACCTTGCTGATAATGATGAGGTTGACGGCGGTTGCACCGGGACGAATAACGGCGATGGAGGAATATTCGTTACCTCCAACATCGCTGCTTCCCCCATCAGTTGGACTGAACTGGGAAATGCGACAGAGCCGCCATTGAATAGAGGTTTCGGCGGGGCTTGCGCGATCAAAGCCTCAATCCCCAGTTCCGGCACGCCCACTTTCTATGTTCAGACGGGCGGTTGCAGCGGATATGGCGGGGACAGGTTGTGGCGTTTCACCGGAACCAATTCAACCGGAACCTGGTCGTCAGTGAATTTACCTGCTGGCGGCATAGGCATTTTTGATGTTGATCCGAACAATCCCAACCGGCTGATTGCTTCGCAGATATTTAACAACGACGTTCATATGGTGCTTTCGACAAATGGAGGAGCAAATTGGCATACCCTGGACGCGTTGGATAATCAGATGACAGGTGGTGGCGTTTACCGCTATCACACTCAATCTGGCGGTGGCTATCCTCAACCAACATTGGTCGCCTTCGATCCATCGGACGGAAACACATTGTTGGCAGGCGGAGCAAATTCCGGGCTTTTCCTCAGCACCAACGGCGGAGTAAGTTGGACGACATTGACGGACAATTCAGGAGGCAACGCCAATCCGCATCTGCCACGCCCGCGCTTCACTTATTTCGATCACGAAGGCGGTGATTTGAATATTTACGTCGGCACACAGGGGCGAGGCGTCTGGCGCATTACATTGCAGGATCGCGTATCCGATTTGGCAATTACCAAAGCAGCCACTTCAAGCACTGTGGTTACCGGTTCCAATGTCACCTACACGATTACCATCACCAACAATGGCCCGGATGCCGCACAGAACGTCCGGTTAACGGATATGCTGCCGGAAACGACAGCTTTCGTTTCCTGTACAGTAAGCGGTGGAACTAATGGCGCTTGTCTCGGCACGGGCAACGATCGCTTAGTCACTTTTGATTCGCTCGCAGCTAATGCATCGGCTACTGTGACGATTACCGTTCAAGTAAGTTGTGCGCTGGCTGACGGGACGCCGATACCAAACCTGGTTACGGTGGGTTCTTTGGCGCGCGATCCGAATTCCGGCAATAACATCGGGCAAGTTACTGTGACGGCGTCCAACCCTCCGCCGATCATAACCTGCCCAGCGGATATAAACGTCGGCAATGATCCTGATCAGTGCTTTGCCACGGTCAATCCGGGTATGGCCACTGCGACCGACAATTGTCCTGGCGTGGTCATCAATGGTATTCGCAATGATGGCTTCCCACTCAGCGCTGTATATCCGGTTGGCGTGACGATTATCCTTTGGAAGGCCACTGATTCAGGAGGTCGCATGGCTACCTGCGTACAAACGATAGTTGTACGGGACACTCAGCCGCCAGTAATTACGTGTCCGGAAGATGTCGTTGCCGTCACAGCCATGCCGGGCGTGGTTACGACGGTCGTCAATTACACCGCGCCAAAGGTTATGGATAATTGCCCCAACACTGTGACTGTCTGCACGCCGCCTTCTGGCTCCACGTTTTCTCTCGGCACAACCATCGTCAACTGCAAAGTGACGGATGTTGGAGGCAACATGGCAAATTGCAGCTTCAAGGTGACTGTCTACGACGTCTGTTTGCAGGATGATAAGAGCGGCGATTATCTGCTCTTCAATTCGCTGACAGGCGATTATCAGTTCACCCGATGCGGCGTTGGCGGTTTCACGGTCATCGGACGCGGAGAGATCACTCGCACACCTTGTCTGACCATGATGTCGGATGCAAAGGTATCGGCGACTCTGGACCGTTGCATAATCGCTCCCCAGAATCGCGGCAATGTGACATTCAAACCCAATCCAATTGGAGGATGGCATTACATAACCGACAGCAGTATCACCAACAATTCATGCGCTTGCGGTTCAACCCAGTAGCAGTAAGTTGGCGCAAACACGAAGGTCAGCCAATAAGAAACTTATCGGCTGACCTTCGACAGATAATAGATTTTACGAGCTATGGTTTGACAGGCTTGTCTGACGTTCCGTTTGACGGTTTGCTTGTCGGACTTGCGGGCGATGTACTTGAATCCGAATTCCGCTTCAAGGTCGGACGATCAGAAGATTCACCAGAAGTTGATGCGGTTTTGGCGGTTGATTCCGGCTTTGAGGCTGATGACTGTTCCGTTGCAGCCGAGCCATCGCTGCGCTTCAGCACTGGACGTCCGGTTTCATTCGATGATGAACTGCCGCTCGCGTTTTCCGGCTCTGCTTTTGAATCGGCGCGTTTGAGAACCGGGCGCTCGGATTCTTCTGTGGACGGACTTGAGCCGCTTGTTTCAGGATCGTCGGAAGAATCGCGGCGTTTCAACACCGGGCGATTCGGGGCTTCGGAATCGTCACGATCAATATCGGCATCATCTGCATCCGACTGCGGACGACGTTTGAGCGTCGGACGCCCGTCGTCACGCGAGCCAATCGCCTGACTGGACGCGCTGAAAGTAGACAGACGCGATTTGACATCGCGAAATTCCGAAGTGCTGATTTGATATTCGCTACGTTCTGGAAACCGGGCTATCAATTCGCGAACTTCCTTGATCCGGTCGCCTGTCATCGGATGTGTGCTGAAAACTTTCTCAAGCGTTCCGGGCTTGCGCTTTTCCTGTCCCTGCAATTTTTCAAAGAAGGTAATCAGCGCGTTCGGGTCGTAACCGGAAGCCCACATATATTGCGCGCCAAGTCTGTCAGCTTCCTTTTCGGCTCCGCGAGAAAATTTCAAAAACGTCAGCGGCAAAGCGATTCCGGCAACCTGCTGAATGATGAATCCGCCCAACCCGCCCAGAAAAATCAGCGGCAACGATCCCCATTGCAGCAACTGTCCTTTGGACGCCTGCTCGATTCCATGCCTAGCCGTCACGTGGGCAATTTCGTGAGCCATCACTCCGGCAACTTCGGCTTCGTTGTCGGCTGCTTCCAGCAATCCGCGATTGACGTATAAAAATCCGCCCGGCAATGCAAAAGCATTCACTTCGTTGGCGTCAATCACTTTGATCGTGAACGGAACTTTGGCGTCCGAATGAAGCACGATGTTTTGTGCGATGCGATTGACGTATTCGTTGATGATCGGATCAGTAACCAGCTTCGCGCTACGATCAACTTCGGCGGCCAATTGCCGTCCGAGCGCGACTTCGCGGTCAAGCGAATAGAACGACAAACTCCCTTTGTTGATGTCGCGTTTGCCGATCATCGTCGGGTCGTTCTTCGTATCCAGCGGTTTCTGTTTTGAACTTGAACTCGATTGCGCAAGAACAGGTGTCGCCACGAGCGCCGTGGTAAGAAATAGCGCCATGGCTTTGCGGAAAAACTTTTGTCTCATCAATTCCCCCTTCCATTAACTATGCCATCTTCGTGGTTGATTCTCAGTCGTGGCATTTCAATTATAGACCAATTAACTCTCTTTGGACGTGCAGGAGGATACTGAGGTTGGCAAAGTTTCGTTAAATCGCCTTCATTCTGAATGTAACAGGGC
Source organism: uncultured Heliomicrobium sp. (assembly GCA_964426025.1). Classification (GTDB taxonomy): domain Bacteria; phylum Acidobacteriota; class Blastocatellia; order RBC074; family RBC074; genus RBC074. The sequence goes on along the minus strand of CAYRQB010000046.1, from coordinate 12,660 downwards.
TTTCATCGCAGGTAATGATACGCCCGCCAGAATACCAATCGCATTGCCAATGATGGCAACATTTTGTTTGGCGGGGTCAGATTGCGGCGTTCGGCTTCTGCCAACGCTTCTTCTGGCTTTAATCGCAAAGCGTTTTCCCAACTCATCGAAAGCAATGAATCCTGTTTGCGAGCCATTTCAATTTGTAACTGAGCCTCGCTCGCTTTGCCTTCTTTGCGAAGCATTTCAGCGTAAACCGTCCTCGCGAAAACCGACGAAGGATAAGATTCCAGGCATTCGCGCATCACCTGCGAAGCCTGAGACGGATTGCCAGCCCATTCATGCGCGAAGGCCAGAGCGACGTAACCGTATGGCCTGTTGTAACCATGCCTGATCCCGTATTCCATATGCGGAACGGCTTCGGCTGGACGCTTCATCTGAAAAAGCAACAGGCCGTAACCAAGATGAGCGCCTGTGTTTTCAGAATCCAGATCCAAAACCTGTTTATAACGGCGCTCCAGACGTTCGTTGTCAGACGGGCGATCAGGGTAGTAATTGAAATCCAGCGCTTCGGTATTGAGCGTTTCGCGTCCCTGAAGTTTCTGGCTGGCGTAGACGTTGTAAATTCTGGCGGTAAAAATCAGACAGACAATTACGCTGACGGCTATGATGGTTACCCCAACAAACCTCGGCAACGTAATCATCGCTTCTTCTGATTCGGGCGTTGCTTCTTTCGCTCTCGGATTGTCAGCTTTTTTTGCAAAAGCAAAGCCAATGCTCAGCAGACACGCGACCATAAACGTGCCAGGAGTAAACCGAAGAGAGAAAGAACTGAAAATCGAACTGATGGCGAAAGCAGTCAATCCCAGCAGCGAGCCAATCACCCAGTATGAATTTCCTTCTACGGCATTTCTTCCAGCCCATAATCGTCGCACCAGCAAAAGCCAGAAAGCGGCAAACAGCGCCAATCCAACAACGCCGAGTTCAACGAAGATTTGCAAATATTCGTTATGAACCAAAGGACTGCGAATTTCGTCGGATTCTTCCGAGCCGGAGGCTTTGGCCACTTCATCGTAATTCGGATTGGCGACAAAGTAGCGGCGATATTCGCCGTACAAACTGGAATAACCGCCATTGCCCACGCCAATCAAAGCGTTGCGCTTTCCCATCTCAACAGCCGTCAACCAGCCGCGCAAACGCGTGGTCAAACCGCCTTCGACCGAGCTTAACTGCGTAGCGCCCTGAATCCTGAAAGCAATGGCTTCGCGATAACGAACGCCAACGAAAGTAGCGGCCAGCAACAAAACAGCAGCGACAACTGCCAGGCGCTGTGTGTTGGCCAGTCTGATTTGCTTAACCGCCAGCAGAATTCCAAGAACGACAAAGACAATCACCGTTCCCAGAATTGCTCCGCGCCTCAATCCGGCCAACAAAGCCAGTACGGTCAGGCCGGAAACGATCAGCGATACGAACATCAAAGAGCGTTTGCGGCTGCAGAGGTAATTGACAATCTGCAACGGCAACAAAGTCGCCATCAGCTCGGAAGTGATTCCGTGACTGAAGAAAATGCCGAACATGACATCGCCAAACTTCGCGCGCTCGTAAAGCAATGAAATCGCCAGAATCGCGCATATGGCGGTCGTCACATAATGCAATCTGAGAGCGCCTTGATGACTGAGGCGTGAAATTCCCGCCAACAAAAAAACTCCGAAGCCGAACCAGATGCTGACGACTCTGACGCCATCGGCAAAGGCCGGCGCCCAGATCAACGAAACGGCCTGCCAAACGATAAATGCCAACAGCAGAGCAAAAATGATTGCCTGCTGGCGCGGGAGTTTGAACGAACCGTCCGCCAACCGAAGTAGTTCTATCAACCCGATCAAGGCGAAGATTGCCGACGTTATTGAAAAAACCAATTCCTGCGTGGCCAATCCGGGATAGGTCAGATCGGGGATGATGAAAAAATTTGGGACTAAAGCCAGAAACGGCAAAGCGAGAAAAGCGACTTCCAACAGGTTAATCCCGCCGGATTTTGGTTTCGGAGTGGTTTTGGATTTCATAGAAAAGGGCGGTCGGCGCTTTGACAGCGAAATCGTGGGTTAAGCGCAGAGGATTCATTGAACGCTCTGTTTGGAATCGTCAGTCTTTTTAGCTTGAGATTTGGAATCCGTCGGCGAAGCTTTCTGTTTGCCGTCATCTTTTGCTGGGCGGCGTTTTCGCACGAAGCTCATGGTTTTGGTCGGAACAATGTCCAAAGCTCCATCGCAAGAAGCGCCAGCCTCACTTCCCTTCTTTTCAATCGTGCCGCTGTTCTTCTTTTCTGTAGACGAAGCTTGTTTCTGCGCCAGCGCAGGCAATCCGGCAATGACGATTATCAAAATTGCCGACAAAGCCAGGAATATTTTCGATAACTGCTTGAACATGATCTTTACCCTTTTGATGTTGAGACTTCGATTTCGCCGATGGCAATGCGCCAACGTCAGGGATTGTACAATCCTGAAAAATCAAAAGGCAAAAGCGCTGGATCAAAAACGTGGATTGCCAGCCATGGTTTTCGCCGATGATTGGCTCTCGAAAAAATTTATCTTCCCTGACTGCAACAGAAAGCGATTTTCCGCTGTTGGGTTCTTGAAACAGACTCGGCTCGTCCATATAATCCGCCCTCTTTTTCAATGCCTTAGGGTAAACAACCGAACAATTACAACGTCAACAATCAACCGGAGATTTTTGAGATGGCCTCGGAAATGCGCAAACAACAGGAAATCGTCTGTGAATTTTGCAGTGGGACGGGTTGGGAAGTTTTCGTCGGCGAGGGCGCTAAAATTTGCCGTTGCAAGATGCAAGATCGCCGCACGCAATTGCTGACGCGTGCCAAAATTCCCAAACGCTACGAAGGCTGCACGCTGCTCAATTACAATCCGCAAGGCGACAACGTGAAGTTCGACGAGATTTTCCAGTCTCAATCCTACGCATTGAACGACGCACAGACTCTGGTTCGCGAATATCCGCTGCTGGAAATGGGATTGTTGTTTATGGGGCCGTGCGGCGTTGGCAAGACTCATCTGGCCGTGGCAACGCTCAAGGCTTTGATTGAAAAAGGCATTACTTGCCTGTTCTACGATTTTCGCGACCTGCTGAAAGAGATTCAGGACAGTTACAACCCGATTTCCAAAACTTCGGAGTTGCAGGTGCTGGCGCCGATTTACGAAGCGGAAGTGCTGGTGCTGGACGAACTCGGCGCGTCGAAGCCGACCGATTGGGTTCGCGACACAATGACCCAGATCATCAACACTCGCTACAACCACCGCAAAGCAACAATCTTCACTTCCAATTACGTGGACGACCCAAGCAATCCAAACGAAGAATCATTGACTGATCGCGTCGGCATACGCCTGCGCTCAAGACTTTATGAGATGTGCAAGACAGTCATCGTCAAAGGCGCGGATTACCGCATAGAGATGGGGCGCAAACGCGGACAGGTTGAACGACGCGTACAACCGATCACCGCCCGAAAAAAGAAGACGTGATCAAACGACAAACGTCGTCGGATTCAATCACCTGTCTCAGTGCGAATGGTTCTGGCCTGCGCGACTTCACCCGAAGCCGGAACATGATCGGATAATTCGATTGAATCGGTCTGCGCTTCTCCGGCGTTCTTTCCAGTCTTCGATTTAACGCGTCGCTTCAGCCAATCGCCAAGATCATCGAAGATGGAATAAGCCACAGGCGTCATCAGCAAGGTCAACAGCAATGACAAGCTTTGACCGCCAATTACCACAATGGCAATCGAACGACGTTCTTCGGCTCCAGGCCCTGTTCCCAAAGCCAAAGGCATCATACCCGCAACCAACGCCAGCGTGGTCATCAGAATCGGGCGCAATCGGTCGCGGTTGGCCTGGATGATTGCTTCGTAACGCGGCATTCCCTTCGCCCGCAAACCGTTCATGTGATCAATCTGCAAAATCGAATTCTTTTTGACGACGCCGAACAGCACCAGGATTCCCAGCGCCGAATAAAGATTCAACGTGTCGTTCAACGCCCAAAGCGACAGAAGCGCAAACGGCACGGCCAACGGCAAACTGAGCAGGATTGTCACCGGATGAATTGTGCTTTCGAATTGCGAAGCGAGAATCATGTACATAAAGGCAATCGAAAGCAGAAAGGCGATGATGAATTCCGTGAAAGTGCGTTCGAGTTCGCGCCCGCGTCCCGAAACTGCATTGCTGTAACCGGGCGGCAAATTCATTTTGGCAACTTCATCGCGCAACACGGCAATGCGGTCGGCCAGCGCGTAACCCGGAGCGATGTTGGCGCGCAGCGAAACCTGTCGTTGACGATCAAGGCGATCAATTCTGGACGATGTCGTCGAATATTCAACCTTGACCAGATTTTCCAGGTTTACCAGGCTGCCGTTCGACGACGGCACAAACAATCTGGAAATCGTTTCTGCGTCGTTTCTGTCACCCTGCTGCAACCGAACCTGCACATCGTAATCTTCGTTCATCTGCGCGTCGTGGAAGCGCGAAACACGTTCGTCGCCGCCAACCATAATCCGCAGAGCCGTAGCAATGTCGGTCGAATCCACTCCCAGATCGGCGGCGCGCGCTCGGTCAATGTTGACGCGCAACTCAGGCTTATCAACTTTCAGCGTCACATCCGCGTCAAGCAATCCCAATTGCGGAGCGCGCTCTCGCAATTGATTGGCGTAACCGACCAACGCATTCAGGTCAGGGCCGCGCAGAGAAAAATCCAGATCGGTAAATCCGCCGCCGCCCAAATTGATCGTCTGCGGATTGCGCACTGTCGGGCGCAGATGAGTGAACCGGCGCAGCTTCTGGCGCACTTTCTGCTGAACGTCGCGCGCCGAATAATTTCCGCGAAAAACCGCCAGCGGTTCGCCGCGCTTCAACCCATTCCAGAATTTTTCCAGATTGACGGTGCGTTCGTGGTGCGGCGGAATACGCACATAAATTTCGGCCATATTGACCGATCCCATGAACGAACTGCCAACCTGTCCCATCATCAGCAGAATCTCCGGCATCTGCCTCAATTCGGCTTCGACCGCATTCAGAGCCTCGTTCATGGCAACCAGGCTGGAACCTTCAGGCGCTGAAAGCGAAACGCTGAACTCAGCTTCGTCAATGTTGCTGGGGATGAAATCCTGTCTGATCATCCCGTAAAGCGGTATTGACGAAGCCATCACCAGCAATGCCAACACCCAAACCAGTATGCGATGACGCAGAACGAATTTGAGCATCCAGGTGTAAAAGCGGTCAATGTAGCTGTAAAAGCCCCTGCGCGACCCGGCCAGGCCTTCGTGATGACGTACATCGGCGACGGTTATCAAACGCGCGCTCATTGCCGGAGTCAGCGTGAATGACACCAGCAGCGAAACCAGAATTGCCACCGCCGCCGTGATGCCGAATTGATAAAGGAATCGGCCCGAAATCGAGGACATAAACGAGATCGGCAGAAAGATGACGACCAGCGAAAGCGTCGTCGCCAGCACCGCCAGACCGATTTCTTTCGTGGCCTCTTTGGCTGCCTGCATTGGATGCATCTTCTTTTCCTCGACGAAGCGGAAGATGTTTTCCAAAACAACGATGGCGTCGTCAATCACCACGCCGACCATCAAAACCAGCGCCAGCATAGTCACGCTGTTCAGAGTGAAATCCAGCGCCTTCATCATTCCGAATGTCGAAATGACCGAAGCCGGAATCGCTATGCCGGCGATGACGGTCGCATGCCACGAACGCATAAACAGCAACACCACCAAACAGGCCAGTATGCTGCCAAGAATCAGATGGACGTTGATTTCGCTGAGGGCGTTTTTGATGTATCGCGATTGATCGTTGATGACCTCCAGCTTGACGTCGGAAGGCAGTTGCTCTTTGACGCGCTCCAAATTCTTCTTTACGTCTTCGATGACGGCCATGGTGTTGGCGCCGGTCTGGCGACGAACTTCGATTGTCACCGACGGAACTGACGGAACCGCTGCGCGCGCTTTCAGGTCTTCGCCTGCCGCTGTCAAATCTATCAGGCGAGACATTGAGCGTGGTTCCTTGGTTCCGTCTTCGGCATAACCTATGTCGCTGACGCGGACCGGCGAGCCATTGATATTGGCGATGACCAGGTCATTGAAATCGCGCGGATCAACCACGCGCCCCATTGTCCGCAGCGTCAATTCCCGCCGCCCGGCATCCACATTTCCACCTGGAACGTCGGAGTTTTGACGAACCACGGCATTACGCACCTGAGTAATCGGTATTCGATAAGCCGACAACCTGTCGGCATCCGCCCAGATATTGATCGAACGAACGGTTCCTCCGTTGACGGCGATTTCGCCCACGCCATTGGAGCGCTCGATCTGTTTCTTGACTATCTTGTCGGCCAGTTCGCTCAATTCGCGGATGGAACGGTTAGACGAAAGGGCAATCGTCATGATTCCCCCACGCTCATTGTCGTACTTCTGGACGATTGGTGGGTCTGTGCCCGGCGGAAACAATCTGGTCACGCCCTGCACACGGTCGCGCACGTCCTGCGCTGCGTCGTCAATGTCACGGTTCAAGTTGAACGTTGCCATTACGAACGCTCTGCCCTGACTCGACACCGAACGCAATTGCTCTACGCCTTCAACAGTGTTGACGGCTTCTTCCAGCGTTTGGGCAAGCACGGCTTCTGCCTCTTCGGGCGAAGCTCCTGGCAGGTTGGCGCGAACTGTCACCGTCGGAATATCAACCGCCGGGAAACGATCAACGCCTAGCTTGAAATAACTGGACGCGCCAACAACCACCAGTGAAAGGATGATCATCGCCGCGAAGACCGGGCGGCTGATACAAATTTCTGCAAGTTTTTGCATACACTTTAGACCTGACTATTCAGCATTTCTTCGACTGTAATTGAAAAGTGTTGACCGGGATTTATGATCACCGATTGAAACATTGACAATGGTTTAGCTGACTTCAAAGACGAAGCCAAGCAGAGTGTAGTTGCAAGATTGTTTTGCACGCTGATTTTCTCATTTTTCCGTCATCTTGCAATCGGCGCTGAACAGATTAAGATTTCGACCTTGAGTGATTGCCCAATCTGACAAAGGATCAAATTATGAAAATTGTGCTCCGGCTCAGGCTAGCCCTGATTCCTATCCTTCTCGCTTGCTTCTTGAACTCAAACTATGCGCAAACCCCAAAGGCAGAAATTGCCGATCTTGTGCTGATCAACGGTCGCATCTGGACTGGCGCAGATTCGACTTCGATGGTCGAGGCCGTGGCCGTTAGCGGAGATCAAATCATACGCGTCGGAACGACCGCCGAAATCAGACAGACAATTGACCAGCGGACTCAAGTCATTGATCTCGGCGGTCGGCTGGCCTCGGCGGGTTTCAATGACGCTCACATTCACTTCCTGGGCGGAGCAATGGGACTGAGCGAAGTTGATCTGACCAATGCCAAATCCGTGGCCGAGATGATCGAACGAATCGCCGCCTTCGCCAAACAGCATCCCGACCGTCAATGGATTACCGGTCGCGGATGGGAATACACGCCGTTTCCCGGCGGTTTGCCGACCAAAACTTATCTCGACGCAATCATCAAAGATCGCCCTGTTTTCCTGCGAGCGTATGACGGTCACAGCGGTTGGGCCAATTCAAAAGCGCTGGAACTGGCGGGCATCAACAGTCAGACGAAATTCACCGGTTACGGCGAAATAGTCCGCGACGCCAGTGGCGAACCGACCGGCGCATTGAAAGAAGGCGCGCAAAGTTTGATCGCCCGTCTGTTGCCACAACCGACTCGCGAACAAAAACTTGACGCACTGCGACAAGGCCTGAAACTGGCCGCTTCGCTGGGAATCACCAGCCTGCAAAACGCCAGCGGCTCGCCCGAAGAATTTTCGCTTTACGAAGAACTGGAAAAATCCGGCGAGCTGACCGTCAGATTTTCATTGGCGTTTTCTGTCGGCGAACGCACTACTGCAGAGCAAATCAAAAGCTTCATCGAACTGAAAAACCAATACGACCTCAACCCGAAGCTGAGAGCCGCTTCAGTCAAGTTCGTGCTGGACGGTGTGATCGAATCGCACACGGCGGCGATGATTGATCGTTACGCTGACCTGCCGCAATCTTCCGGCATCCCGTTCGGCGAAACCACCATGCCGCCGGACATTTTCCGCGAACTGGTTTTGAAATTCGACAAAGCCGGTTTTCAAATTTACACGCACGCCATCGGCGACCGCGCTGTTCGCGAAGCGCTGAATGCCTATCAAACCGCGCTCGACATCAACAAGCGGACTTTCAACCGACATCGCATCGAACATATCGAAGTAATTTCTCCGGACGACATTCCGCGCTTCGCCAAACTGAATGTGCTGGCTTCGATGGAACCGATTCACGCCGACCCTGGCACGGCTGAGGTCTGGTCGAAAGCAGTCGGCGCTGAACGCGTGCCATATGCTTTCGCCTGGCAATCATTACTGAAAAGCGGCGCGCGATTGGTTTTCAGCAGCGACTGGCCTGCCGCCATCAGCATTGATCCGATTCGCGGATTGCACAGCGCAGTCAACCGCCGGACGATTGACGGTCAACCGCCCAAAGGATGGATTCCTCAACAGCGCATCAGCATGGCGGACGCTTTGCGCGCTTACACTTTCGGCGGAGCGTTTTCATCTTTCGAGGAAGGCATCAAAGGCCGCATCGCTCCGGGAATGCTGGCCGACATCGTCATCTTTTCACAAGACCTGTTCAAAACTGACCCGATTCAAATTCACCAAACCCGCGTGGTGATGACTGTCTTCAACGGCAAGGTAATTTACCGAGACAGCAAACTATTCCCATGATTTCTGACCGGCAAACGAGTGATGGCTTTCGGTCGTCGCGGAAATTGCCTATCATCTGAATGTCTTCCCCGAATGATCACCGTGCTCCTGTTTTTCAATCAACAAGCAAGCAATTGGAGTCTGAAATGTCACAAGCAGTACATTCACAAATAACATCCGCCGATGAAGCCTCCGTCACGTTTTTGAGCAACATCGGCGACGCCGAAAAATTCCGCAACTATGAAGCCGAAGCGCGCGATTGCGTCAAAGAACTTTACCGCCTGAATCACACAAATCAGACGCTTGATTTCGTGCTGGCCCAAAAAGCCGAATACTCGAAACTGAACAAGGGAGAGATGAGCGTTTGGGAAGCTCTGGAAAAGCTCAACGATTTCGTTGACGACAGCGACCCTGATCTGGCTTTGCCGCAAATCGTTCACGCTCTGCAAACCGCCGAAGCCATTCGACAGGACGGCCATCCGCGCTGGTTCATTCTGGCCGGATTGATTCACGACCTGGGCAAGGTTCTTTACCTTTACGGCGAACCGCAATGGGCTGTCGTCGGCGACACTTTCCCGGTCGGTTGCGCTTACTCGGAAAAGATCGTTTACCCGGAACTATTCGCCGACAATCCCGATTATCACAACCCCGCGTATCAAACTCCGAATGGCATTTACGAACCGAGCTGCGGATTGGATAACGTGCATCTGTCGTGGGGACACGACGAATATCTTTACCTGGTGACAAAAGATTATTTGCCGAGCGAAGCTCTTTGGATGCTGCGTTACCATTCCTGTTACCCGATTCACCGCGAAGGCGCTTACTCTCATCTGCTCAACCAACAGGATGAAGAAGCGTTGAAATGGGTGCGGGCGTTCAATCCTTACGATCTGTATTCCAAATGCGAAGTCGAACCGAATCTTGAAGAGTTGCGATCATTTTACGAAGAACTTGTCGCCGAATTCTTTCCGGATCGGATCAAGTGGTAGGCAATGATGAACGAAGCTTGAAACCGTCCCGTCGCTATTCGTGTGGGACAATCCGGCAGATTGTCCCACCAATTCCAGCCAATTACGGTCAGGCGATGAACTCCGTATACGCAATTGCAAAGCGATCTGAGTCTCTCATCTCGTGACCTGCTGACAATGCAACTAACAGACATTTTCAATCTATCCCTCGTGGGTCGCGCTGCGGCTGAGGCGTTGGAATACGACCGCCCGGACGGCGCAACCGCAACGCTGACATTCGGCGAACTGGATGCTCGTAGCAATGCGATGGCTCGTGAGTTGGCGGCTCGCGGATTGACGCGCGGAGATCGGCTGGGATTCTTTTTGCCGAACTATGTCGAGTTCATTGATCTGTTTCTGGCGTGCGTGAAATTGGGCGTCATCGTCGTCCCGATCAACGTGCTGTACCGCGAACGCGAAATCACTCACATCGTGTCTGACGCCGAGCCAAAAGCCGTGGCCACGACTGAAGGCTTGGCGCAGTTCATTCCGGCGGAAACGAACGTTTGGAAAATCGCAGAACTGGCCGCATCCGCATCAACGCAGGATGCCGCGCGCGTTTGGACGGCAATTGATGGCGATGATCCGGCGGCAATCGTTTACACATCCGGCACGACCGGAAAATCAAAAGGCGCAGTTCTGACTCACAACAACTTTGCCGCGAACACGGTCAACATACTGACGTGCTGGCGCATCACGGACGAAGATTGTTATCTGGCGGTGCTGCCGCTGTTTCACGTTCACGGACTGGGCAACGGCATTCATGCGTGGTTGGCCAGCGGTTGCAAAATGAAGCTGGTGGAAAAATTCGATTTGCAACTTGCGCCTGCCTGGTTTGAATCGTTTCAACCGACGCTGCTGTTTGCAGTGCCGACCGTTTACGTTCGGTTGTTGGAACTGCCGGAAGAGTTGGCGCGTCGCATCGGCGAAAAGATGCGCTTGTTCGTCTGCGGTTCGGCTCCTTTGCCCGCGCAAACGCTGGAAGAGTTCCAGACCAAATTCGACCATCGAATATTGGAACGATACGGCATGAGCGAAACCTTGATGAACATTTCCAACCCTTACGAAGGCGAACGTCGCGCGGGCGCGGTGGGACTGCCTTTGCCAGGAGTTTCCGTCAAGCTTCTGAATCAAGAGCGGCAGCCCGTGGCCGAAGGCGAAATCGGCGAAGTGTATGTCAAAGGTCCGAACGTTTGCGCCGGATATTGGCGCAGGCCGGATGCGACGGCTGAGGCTTTTGTTGATGGCGATGACGGCAGATGGTTTCGCACTGGCGATCTGGGACAACGCAGCGCCGACGGTTATTACACTTTGTGTGGGCGTCGAACGGATTTGATTATTTCGGGCGGCTTCAACATCTACCCGCGAGAAATCGAAGAACTGTTATTGGAATTACCCGGCGTTCGCGAAGTCGTCGTTTGCGGCGTCCCGGATGAACGGCGCGGCGAATTGCCAGTGGCTTACGTCGTCGCAGACGATCAGTTCGACGAAGCCCGGGCCGAAACCGTCTGCCGACAATCGCTGGCTTCGTTCAAAGTTCCGCGCGCGTTTATCCGCGTCGAAAGTTTGCCGCGAACGGCGCTCGGCAAAATCCAGAAACATTTGCTGCCAAAATTCGAACACTGATGAACCCTGCCCTTGCCTCGTTAATCGCTCTGATCCTCGCAATTCTGCTTTCCATGTTTTCGCGCATCAACGTCGGGTTGGTAGCCATTGCTTTTGCCTGGTTGATCGGCGTGTACCTGGCTGGGATGAGGCCGGAAGCGGTGATGGCCGGTTTTCCGGCGACGCTGTTTCTGATGCTGACCGGTGTGACTTTGCTTTTTGCCTGCGCCGAAGCCAACGGCACATTGCAGCGGTTGGCGCATCGCGCGGTCGGATTGGCACGCGGAAACAATCGCCTGCTGCCAGTGTTGTTTTTCGTCATTGCTATGACGCTTTCGACTGTGGGGCCGGGCGCGATTTCGGCGGTGGCTTTGGTGATTCCGCTGGCCATGGTGATCGGCGACCGCGCTGGAATCCCGCGCCTTCTGACGGCTTTGGCGGTGGCGAACGGCGCGAATGCCGGAAACCTTTCGCCGATCAGCGCGCTGGGCGTGATTGCCAATTCCAAAATGGCCGAAGGCGGCGTCGGAGGTCACGAAGGCAAAGTCTGGTTTGCCAACTTCATCGCTCACGCGTTGGTGACTGCCGTCGCATATTTGTGGCTGGCCAGAAAGATAACGAAACAGAAAGCTGTGGATTCACCGGACGCGGGCACACAAACCGATCAACAGGAAGAACCGCCGATGAATCGTGCGCAAATTCTGACGATTGTTTTGATTGCTCTTTGGATCGTTGGCGTGCTGGTATTCAAGTTGAACGTCGGGTTGAGCGCATTCGCCGCCGTGACCTTGCTGGTGCTGTTGCAAACGACGGATGAAACGCTGGCAATCAAAAAAGTTCCCTGGGGCGTCATCATCATGGTCAGCGGCGTGTCGTTGTTGATCGCCATTTTGGAAAAGACCGGCGGCATGGAACAGTTCATAGCGCTGATCGGCAAGATCGCTTCGCCCGCCACAATCAACGGAATCATAGCACTTGTCACAGGCGCGATTTCCTCATACAGCAGCACTTCGGGCGTCGTCTTGCCTGCCTTCCTGCCTACTGCTTCAAAACTGGCTGAACAAATCGGAGGAGAACCGTTGGCCATCGCGCTCAGCATCAATGTCGGGTCTTCGATTGTGGACGTTTCGCCGCTGTCAACGCTGGGCGCTTTGTGCATCGCGACCGTCAACGACCCCACCGAATCAAAGACGCTGTTCGGGCAATTGCTGCTTTGGGGAATGACGATGATCGTGGTCGGCGCTCTGTTTTCCCAGCT
>CAYRQB010000045.1:10059-24945 GCA_964426025.1 uncultured Heliomicrobium sp. | reverse complement strand
AAATAGCAAATATGGGAACACTAACACTTGTCAGACACGGCCAAGCCAGGCCGTTTGAAAAAAACAGCGACAGGCTTTCTGAGCTAGGCGAGTTACAGGCGCAAACGCTGGGGCGATTTTGGGTCGAGCGCGGAATCGGTTTCGATGAAATTTACAGCGGCACGCTGGTGCGGCAGATTCGTACGGCTGAAATCGTCGGACAGCAATTCGCTGAGGCCGGAAAGGATTGGCCACAGCTTCAATCAATTTCCGATTTCAACGAATATGACGCTGATGGAATCACGGGCAAGTTGATTCCGGCGCTTGCCGAACGCGACGAGGAATTTCGCGCTTTGCTGGCGGCACACGAACAATACAAACATACGCCTGAACGCAATCGCCACTTCCAGAAAATGTTCGAGGTCGTCGTGACTGCCTGGCTGGGCGATGAGTTGAAAGTTGACGGGGTCGAATCGTGGTCGGAATTTCAATCGCGAGTTCGCAGGGCGCTCAAGCGAATCGTTGCCGCCGAAGGGCGCGGTCGCCGCGTGGCGGTCTTCACCTCCGGCGGGGTCATCGGCACGACAGTGCAAACCGTTTTGGAAGCGCCGGAAAGACAAGCCCTGCAACTGAACTGGCGAGTCAAAAATTGTTCGCTGACTGAATTCACTTTCGGCGGCGGACGCATTTCGCTGGACACTTTCAACTCAATTCCGCATATACCTGCTCCTTCTCTGCAAACTTTCAGGTAATTCATTTGTTAGGTGCTTATGCCAGCAACTGGCCGTATAATCAGCGCTGATAAATCCTATTGGAGGAAAATTGCAATGGTAGCTTCCAGCAAATCTAAAGTCACAAATTACAGCGTCGGCGACGAAATTTCATACGCCTTCGGTTCCGGAATAGCGTATGGCGAAGTCGTCCGGCTCTTGGAAGGCGGCGCAGCCGTTGAAATTATGTTTGAAGACGGACGACGGGAAATCAAAAAATCCCGTGATGGGTCGCTCCGGTTGGTTCGCCGCGCTTCCGGTGCAAGCGAAGCGGAAGAGTCACGTTCAGACCGCAGTCAGTTGCGCGATTTCGACATTGATGAAATACGGCGTAGCGACCAACGCAGACGATGGTAGCGACCACAAACAGCGCCCTCATCGCACGCCATCCGCAAATTTTCACAAACAGTATTCGGAGGTAAACGATGAAAAAGATTTTTTCCGGCTCTCTGCTCCTGGCAGCGAGCCTGATTTTTGCTGTTGCAGCGCAGGCTCAAACTGAAGAGCAGGCCAAACCTGAAAAGACAGAAAACGGCAACAACGCCAACATCATTGTGGCGCAGGGCGCTTCGGCCAAACTGTCGCTGCAATCCCAACTGAGTTCGAAGATCAACGAAGTCGGCGATGAAGTGATCGGCGTGTTATATGAACCGGTCAGGTCGGCTGATGGCCGAGTCGCTATTCCGCGCGGGACTGAATTCATCGGACGCGTAACTCAGGTGCAGGCCGCAAAACGCCCTCAGCGCGAAGCGACGATGACTATAGTCTTTGAAACCATGCGCATGTCTTACGGGACGGAGAAGATTGCCACTGTGGTTACAGCGATTGACGATTATGCCAACGACGAAAAGATGCGCTCCAAAGACGACGAGGGCAAAGTCGGCGGCGGCAAATCCGGTTCGCGAACAGCTAAAAACGCGGGCATCGGCGGAGGGCTTGGATCGCTCGGCGGTTTGATTATTGGAGCAGCGGGCGGTGGCGTTGGTGGAGTTATCGGCGGCGTAGGGGGCGGCGTGCTCGGCGGGGTTTTGATGACCAAGGGCAACGATATAAAACTTGCGCCAGGCACAATTCTCAGAATACGTTTCGAGCGTGATGTTACATTACCAGCTTTTGAATCCGATCGTTGATCATCTACCAATCACGGATAAAGACGAGGTATTTATCCGGCTTTCAGTTTCCAATTGTTGGTGATAACCCAACACCGAGAATATCGCACCTATTGGACATCCAAAGGCATCCCTGCTTTGGTTATCTTTTCCCGCTCACCAACAACTGGAAACTGAAAGCCTTGCTCGACAAATTCATACTCGATTTACTACCAATGTTTCCTCACCACACTGACGATCCAGTCATCAATCTAACCCCAGATTATTGAGCCGAGTTTCTTGATGAATTTCTGCAGCAGAGGCTCATCACTTGACGATCCATCAGCCAGAAGCATCGTCCTGCTCTCATTCAAACCGGATTCCTTCTTAACGGTTTCCTTTTCTGCTGTTTGCGTCACGGCATCTTTCAGGAGGTTACTTTCACGCACTTGTGATTCCTGTTTTCCTGCCTGATCGTTGGTGTTACGGACAACATCCTGTCTATTCGGAGAGCTAACTGAAATGGACTGAGCGCTTGTTACACCAGTTGAAACAAAGCCGGCGGAAGTGCAAATACCCGCCAACAAAATAACCAGCGCGCCAAATACCATTTTCCAATTATTGGTTCGTTTAATGTTCGTCATGATGGTACACCTTTCCCATAAGAGTATATTCCTGCCTTGATAACAGGAAATCTCAGTTGATGTTTATCCTTCCACATACTTGCCCGATGGCAAGCCGATAGTAAGGACCTAGTTATTCTGATTACCGAGGTTCAGCACTCTATCGAGCATATCCTGAGGAGTTCGATCGAATGCCCTAATCAAGCTTGGAGTGGGGAAAGCGTAAGCTGAAAAACTCAACAACTAACGATACGAGCTTGAAACCTGCTTGTGAGAATTGAAATCAACGAAGCAAAACTACCGCGTTGTTTTGTACTTCACATTGATTTTTGTGGGGTAAAAACAAGCTAGCATATTAACGAGCCATCTGGCTAGAGGTGTGATGGCATTAAATAGCTTATTTCTAGATATTTAACTAAGTGTAAGAGAAATAGCTACACGCATTTTCCAACAACCTAACAATGTAAAACGGGAGTATCCAGTTAAGATGTAAGAAACTGCTTCTGTCGGTAACTTACCATCTGCCTGCTTCAACAATTTCAATAGCAAAGTCATTGGAGATTTCCTTGCCATACTGCACACGCACCGCATTTTTTCCCAGGTTCAACCCAGGTGGCAGCGGTGAGTTTACTTGTCTAAGGTGAGAATATTGAGGATCGCCAGGAGGGCCGACATATGTGGGATGAATTCCGAAACCACCAATTTCAACTCGAACATCCCAGCGTCGTGCAATCGGTGGCAATCCTTCCATCCAAATGGATATGAATGAATTTCGCCCGCATCGGGGAAAGTGGCGGTCAAAAGTAGAGGCGTTGATCACGTCACGTATGCATAAAGAAGGGATCGCATCATCAGCATCATCGTTCCATTTTCGATGAGCTTTGATCGCCGCGCGCGTTTCTGTCTGGTAAAGCAGTTCAACGCGCGCGAATCCGGCAGAGCGAGCCATTTTCGCCATGCACTCAAAATTCGGCGCCCACCAGTTGTCGTACTGGCCGCCGAGTTCGTCGAACTCGTAAAATTCCATTACCGGTTCATCACCTTGTCGCATCCGGTCAATCACGTGAGATTCGATGACAGCGAAATCGCGAGTCACTTCGCAAACCTGTTCCAACGCCAGCAGCGGATGTCGCAGGTGGTACAAAACTCCAAGAAACAAAACGATGTCGAATGAACCAAGTTTCTGCTTTGTTACTTCATAAACGCTCAGTTCATGAAATTCCGCGTTGGATTTCAACGCATCGCGCGCGGCGAAGTAATTACGTGGCCGCCAGCAATCAACAGAAGTAACTCGCGCTCCGTGACGTTCTGCTTCAAAGCTGTAAAAGCCGTCCCAGCAGCCGATGTCCAGTAAAGTTTTGCCGGATAAATCATCGGGTAGTTCCAGTTGGCGATAAAGGTTCTGCAATTCATTCAGCGAATGCACGCCCGGAGTCACCCGTTCATTACCGAGGTCAATGCTGTGCCACCATGAACCGGACAGCAGCATTTCGTTCTGCTCAACTCCTATCTTTCTGACCTGTTCGCGCAATTCGCGATTGCTCATGACTTCTCCCTGACTGCCTACCACTGACCGCCTTCGACCAATTCGATTTCGAAGTTATTTGATAATTGCTTGCCGTTCCAAACGCTGACTATATTTTTGCCGAGTTCCAATCCCAGCGGCACTGGAACGTTGATTTGCCAGTTCCCTTCATCTCCCCAAAGGCCAACGTAAACCGGCCTGGCTCCAAAGCCGCCGATTTCGACTCGCACAGTGTCCCGCGTTGCGTCGTTTGGCAAACCCGCCACAGACAAAGCCAGCACAGCGTGACGGCCTCGACGTGGCAGAACGCGGTTGAGCGTAACTGCATTCAGGACGTCAACGATGTTCAGCGATGGATTGGTTTCAACGGGTCTGTCATCCCAACGGCGATGAGCTTTGATGACGGCGCGAGTGTCCTGTCGCCGCAATACTTCGACGCGCACGAAACCGGCGGTTCGAGCCATTTGAATCAAACATTCGGTGTTCGGCCCCCACCAGTTGTCGTATTGGCCTCCGAGTTCGTCCATCTCGTAAAATTCCATGACCGGATGGCGAGTGTCGAACAGTTTGTCAATCTGATGAGTTTCGATGACGGCGAAATCGCGCGTCACTTCGCAAACCTGTTCCAACGCCAGCAGCGGATGTTTCAGGTGATAAAGCACGCCCAGAAAGAAAACCACGTCGAATGAGCCGAGCTTTTCTTTGGTCACTTCGTAAACACTGAGTTCGTGAAATTCGGCTTTGGAGTTCAGAGCTTTCTTCGCCGCAAAAAACTTTTCCGGACGCCAGCAATCAACCGAAACGACTTCGGCTCCGTGACGTTCTGCTTCAAAGCTGTAAAAGCCGTCCCAGCATCCAATGTCCAGCGCGCGTTTGCCTGACAGGTCTTCGGGCAGCAGAAACCTGGAATAATTGTCGCGCAGTTCTTCGATCTTGTGGGCGCCGGGAGTGATCTGTCCGTCGCCCAGATCAATGCTGTGCCACCATCCGGTCATCGCCAGAGCATTGCGTTGATCGGCGGCGGTGTCATCCAGAATTTGTCTTAACTCGTTATCTTTTGAAATTGTCGTCATTTGAAATTAACAGTCAGTGATGGTATCTGTGGCGCGCTTATGAGAATCGCGCTTGACGCTATCCCATTGGTCGCAGCAAAAACAGGGATTGGGCATTATACGGACGCGTTGGCGGCATCGCTAGCGCGCATCCATCACGACCATCAATATCTGTTGCTGTCGCCATTCGATTTCCCTTTTCACGCCGGCAACGGCACGCCGCCAAATCTGAGCAAGATGTTTTTTCCGGTTCGCTCTGTGTTCCGCAAATGGTGGCTGGCCGGATTGCCCGCGATGCTGAGGATTTCTCCGCTGGATGTTTTTCACGGAACGAATTACTGCATTCCGGTTTTTTCGCCGTGCCCGACTGTGGTGACGATTCATGATCTGTCGCTGTTCACTCAATCGCACACTCACGAAGACGACAACGTCAAACGCGGCAGACGGCGAATGCCGTTGATGGCTCGGCGCGCGACAAGCATCATCGCGCCAAGCGAATTCACAAAACGCGAGATCATCCGGCATCTGGGAATCCGCGAAGACAAAATCCGAGTCATCTTCGAAGCCGCGCGCGAAGGCATGAAGCCTTTGCCGACCGGCGAATGCCAGCCGACACTGGACAAACATCAGATTCGGCAACCTTATTTGCTTTACGTCGGAACCATCGAACCGCGCAAGAATCTGCTGACGCTGATTCGCGCCTACGATGAATTGTTGCGCGCTACGGAACATCGCCCGCAACTCGTCATGTGCGGAGGACGCGGCTGGTTGTGCGATGAAGTCTTCCAACTGGTCGAAGAGTTGAAACTGACCGATCAGATTCGCTTCACAGGATATGTCGCCGACCAGGATTTGCCCGCGCTATATTCAGCGGCAGAAGTATTTCTATATCCGTCGCTTTATGAAGGTTTCGGTTTGCCGCCGCTGGAAGCAATGGCTTGCGGCACGCCCGCGATCACCAGTAATGTTTCCAGTCTGCCTGAAGTCGTTGGCCGCGCCGGTTTGACTCACGATCCGAACGATTGGCAAACGCTGGCGGCGCACATCGCGCGATTGCTCGGCGATTCCGCCACCAGCGAAAGTTTCAAACAAGCCGGTTTTGATCAAGCCGCGCAATTTTCCTGGGATCGCGCCGCTCGCGAAACTCAGGCTGTGTACGATGAAATTTTTCGAGCGTGGAAAAAGTAACCAGCGACACAATCGTTGAAAGCAAGTAATCCCACGATAATGCGAATTAACCATTAGCAATTAGCCACTAACCATTACTGGACAGGGAGGAGAATGATTTTACCTGTCCGATAATTGATGATGGCTGATGGTTAATGGCTGATTCTCTCGACCGCTCTTCAGCGGTCAATGTCACCTACAGTGCCAATAACTATGAGCCGTCTCAAGTCCATCTTCCGCAACTTACGTTTGATTCTCTCCAGCGAAATCACCGCTCAGATCGGCGAAGCTGAAACTCGCCTGAACCAGCGCGCAGACAATTACGAACAAGCCGTTGACGCGCGAATTGAAGAGCGATTTGGCGATGTCAAAGTGCAGGTTGACGAACGATTCAACGATCTGCAAAGACAGTCTGACGAACGCGCCGGAAATTACGAATCATCGCTGGACAAGCGAATTGACGAACGGCTGGCGAATGTCGAATTACGAGTTGACGAACGTTTTGAAGAACGTTCGCGCGCGACGGACAATCGTCTGGACGACAGGCTGGCGAAACTCGAACGCCACATTGACGAACGTTTCGGCGTTTTGGACAGCCGCACGGACGAACGAATGGAACGTCACGAGCGCAAAACCGACGCGATGATCCGCCAGTTTTCCAACGACATCGTCGAACGCAACGACGTCATGTTGCAAATTTTCGAGCAGCGACTGGATCAACAACGGCGCGATCTGAAACAACTTCGCGAATCCGGCCAACCGCAATCAAACGACACTCAAACTGAAACTGAAAATGATGACGACGCCAACCAGGAGACAGACGAATCACACAGTCAACTGATCTCGTTTCGCAAACTGGCCAATGTCGCTTCGCACGCGCAAACCAAAATCAAACAATCGGGCGATGTGCCGCTTTACCATCAAATACTCGACTGGAAAAAAGCCGCCCACGAAGGCATGGACAATTTCACGCCGGATGAAAAAGAAGTCGCCGATTACATTCTCAGCTTCATTGACGATCCGAAAGAATTGCATTACGTCCGACAGCACATGCGCCGATTCGTTTCCACCTTGCAGCGAATTCCGCCCGCCGGACGCAGCACCGACAAGCTGTTGGAACTCGGCAGCCTGTCGCACATCGCTCCGGCCATCAAAAAATATTGCGGCTACAACGAAGTTCATTGCGCGGATTTCTGGAATTCGGAAGAGAAGGTCGCACGGGAAACCGTCGAGCAAAAGGCTTCGACAAACGGCAAGCCCGAAAGTCATTCCTTCGAACTTAGCAATTTCAACGTCGAGCGCGATCGGTTCCCTTATCCTGATGGACATTTTCACGTCGCGCTTTGCTGCGAACTAATCGAACATCTGCAAAGCGATCCGATGCATATGCTGTGGGAATGCAATCGCGTTCTGGAAAATGATGGATGGTTGCTGCTGACGACGCCGAATATCGCCAGTTGCCGCGCGATTGAAGGTTTGCTGGTCGGTTGCGCTCCTTACCTGCTGGCGCAATACAACGTTCGCGAAACCGTTGATCAGCACAACCGCGAATACGCGCCATATGAAATCGGCGTAGCTCTGACCGCCGCAGGATTCACGGTCATCGAACTGGAAACCGAAGACGTCTGGTCGCGGTCAAATCCCGCAATTCTGGATTTGCTCAAACAGATTCACATCGGCACAGAGCTGCGCGGCGACAACATCTTCGCTCTGGCCAGGAAAACCGGAGCGCCGGTCGAAAGGTATCCGAAGGAGCTTTACATTGATTGAGTAAGCCGCTTCTTCCAAGCGAGGTATAATCTCGATGTACGACCGGGAGTTGGAATTGATCAGAGGCGCTGTTAGAGATGGAAGGATTATTTTCCGTTATCACGCGCTTAAAGAATTGAGAGCGGAAAACTATACGACTGCGGATGCGATTCATTGCATCCTGGTTGGAGAAATTGTTGAAGATCAGATTGACCGAATCGGCGACTTGAAGTTTGTAATTTATGGCGAGTCAGTCGCCGAAGACGAAATGTGTGTCGTCACTAAATGGGACGATGACAACAAAGTCGTGGTCATCACAGCTTTTCAATTGGAAATTACCGACTATGAATAGAAAAGTGAAAAAGCGAAATGAAGGGAAAAAGTGTCCCATGTGCGGCCAGCCTGGCCTGGTAGAAATTCGAGAAGACACGATTTTCGGCGGCGTGTGGGTTGAAAATGTCCCGTTCGAATATTGCCCAAACTGTCACGAACGTTATTGCGATCTGGCGACGGCACAACAGTTGGAAGCCATTGCAGACAATCCAGCGAAGCACGCAAAGATGATAGAACGTCCGGTAGCTCACATCGCATAAATAAAGATGAACCTTTCAGTTGACGAAGCTGAAGAGAAAATCACCTCTTTCTTGTTCACGGTGGTTGCGGAAGCCGCTGGCACAAGGCTCGACACTTACCTCGCTTCGCAAATCACCACCACCAGCCGTTCGCAAGTTCGCCGCGCCATCGAACTCGGCAAGGTTCTGGTCAACAATCAACCCATAACCAAACCCGCTTACGAAGTCAGTGCGGGCGAAGAGATTCAAATCGCGTTGCCGGTAACTCCGCCGCTGGAAGCCAAAGCGGAAGCAATCCCGTTGGACATCATTCACGAAGACGACGAGATTATCGTGGTCAACAAAGCGGCGGGAATGGTTACGCATCCGGGCGCGGGCGTCAGTTCTGGCACTTTGGCCAACGCGCTGGTTTACCATTTCCAGCAACAGGCTTTGCAATTGCCGCGTCGCGGAGGCGCTTCCCGCCCCGGCATAGTTCATCGTCTGGACGTCGGGACTTCAGGTTTGATCGTGGTCGCCAAAACCGACCGCGCGCATTTGCACCTGGCCGAACAGTTTCAATCGCGCACGGTTCGCAAAATTTATTCGGCGCTGGTTTATGGAATGGTGAAAGAAAACGAAGGTCGGATTGAAGCTCCGATTGGCCGCGATCCGCGCAGCCGGATCAAAATGGCGATTCGTCCGGCCGGCGATGGCCGCGATGCCTTGAGCCTTTATCGCGTCGCTCAACGCTTTGACGAATTCACGCTGCTCGACGTTGAAATCAAAACCGGACGCACGCATCAGATTCGCGTTCATCTGGCGCACATCAAACATCCGATCGTCGCCGATCCGACTTACGACGCCGGACGAGCCAATTCCATTAAAAGCCCAAAGCTGCGCGCAGCCATATCAAAGCTCGAACGTCCGTTCCTTCACGCCGCTCGTCTGAGCTTCACTCATCCCGCAACAGGCGAACAAATCGAATTCCACGCTCCTTTGCCCAACGACCTGCAAGCCTTTCTCGATCTGAATCTGCGCGCGTAGCCTTGAGACAGTACCTGGAGCGGTAGCGACTTGGTTGACTCGTCAAGTGCGCTCTCCGCCTGAACCAGGTCGCTACCGCTCCCTGTACCGCACCACTGCTTTGATCAATGTTGTTTGTTTTGATTTAGCCTGAACACAAACGATATTCTGCAAGCCAGGAACTCGACTGACAGAATTGGCCTGACAACGATCAAAACCCAAGCGATTTCAGAATGGCTTCGCGGTTGGCGGGGATTTGTGTGAAGGCGTTGGCGTAATTCGATTTCAGTTCGATTTTGTCGCCGCTCTTGTCCGTGTAACCGAGTGTGCCGCGATGGTAATTGACCGTGTAATCCGGGTCTTTCAAAACGTGGCCGGTCAAAATGGCCAGAACGTCTTCGTCAGGATTGATCGTTCCGGCAGCGACAAGCTTTTTGATTCCGGCCAGAGTCACCGCCGAAGCCGGTTCGCAGCCGATGCCGTCGCTGCCGATGACGGCTTTGGCATCGGCTATCTCCTGTTCGCTGACCTGTTCGACTTCGCCGTCAGCCCAGCGCAAAGCTCGCATCGCCTTCGGCCAGGAAACCGGATTGCCAATCTTGATCGCCGTCGCCAGCGTGAAAGCATTCGGCAGAGGCTGGAAGCTCGATTCCGGAAGCTCGCGGTTCTGCGACCAATGACGATAAAGCGGATTCGCGCCTTCAGCCTGAATGATGGTGATCTTAGGCATTCGCTCGATCGCTCCGCGTTCCAGCAATTCGTGAAAGCCTTTGGCAATGGCCGATGAATTTCCCAGATTGCCACCGGGCAAAACGATCCGATCCGGCGCTTGCCAACCGCGTTGTTGCATCAACTCAAACGCGATTGTCTTCTGCCCTTCCAGTCGAAACGGGTTGACCGAATTCAGCAAATAGATCGGAGTTTCGCTGGCGATTTCGCGCACCAACCGCATAGCGTCGTCAAAATCGCCTTCAAGCTGCAAAACCTTCGAGCCGTAATCCAGCGCCTGAGACAATTTGCCGAGGGCGATTTGCCCCGATGGAATGAAGACGAAGGATTTCATTCCGGCTCGCGCAGCATAAGCCGCCATCGAAGCCGATGTGTTGCCGGTGCTGGCACAAGCGACGCTGGTTGCGCCCAAACGTCTGGCTTGAGTGATGCCGGTCGTCATCCCCAAATCCTTGAACGATCCGGTCGGATTCATTCCCAGATGTTTGAACGCCAGCCGCTTCATCCCGGCGTAGCCAGCCGAACGCGGAGCTTCCCAAATCTGCGTGTTGCCTTCGATCAAAGTGATGATTTCGGATTCGTCGGCTTCGGGCAGCAGTTCGCGGAATCGCCAGACGCCGCTCTGGTCAATGGCTTTGGGCGAAGCGCGCCGCCAATCCCAAAGACTCATCAGGCGCTCTCCGGTGAATTCGTTTATCTCGTAAACGACATCCAGCAGGCCTGAACAGCTTGAGCAAGTGTAAATTCGTGAGGTGTTCGGAAATTCAGTTTGGCAATTGATACAGCGAAGCGAATTCATAGAAGAAAATCAAAAGGCAAAAATCAAAAGGCAAAAATGAGGTTTTAGCTACTTTTTTGTTTTCGATTTTCCTTTAGCAGTTGCGACCGATTTTGAAAGAATTGCTTTCAATTGGTTTGATTCGTCAATGAGGTTTGCCAGTCTTTCGGCAGGAACGATATTAGCCCTTGCCAAAACCCGCAACCAATAATTTGATTCTCGGATCTCTTTCAACGCAATTTGAAGTTTGTGAACAAAGTCATTGTGTGATTCAGCCGCTTGCGCCTCTTCGTAATTTGCTCCGGATGAGGTTCCGCTTCTCAGCAATTGGTCGCCAATTCGTCTGCCGACAATCGAGTTCGGTAAAGACTCAACCAGCTTGATGATTCTTGCAGCGTACTCAAGAAGCCTTTCTCCCAAATCACGTTGCTCCATTTGTTGCCCCTTTAATTTTGCCTTTTGCCTTTTGCCTTTTGATTTTTACTGAGAGGGTTTATCTAGTTCAAACGCGCGGTGAATGGCGCGGACGGCTTCGGCGGCGTCTTTTTCGCCGACGATCAAAGAGATGTTTCGTTCGGATGAGCCTTGCGAAATGGCAATGACGTTGACTCCGGCTTCTCCCAGTGATGCGAAGACTTTGCCGGCGATCCCGGGCGCTCCCTGCATGCGGTCGCCGACTGCGGCAACAACGGAAATCGAATCGTCAATCGTGATGTCTTCGATGTGTCCCTGCAATAAATCGAGTTCGAGTGATGCGCGCAGGGCTTTGACCACTCGCGGAGCTTCAGACGAGTTGACGACAAAGCACAGGTTATTTTCGGACGAAGCCTGAGAGATCATCAGTATGTTGGCGCGTTCGACGGCGACGGCGGCGAAGGTTTTGGCGGCAATGCCTGGAATTCCCTGCATGCCTTTTCCGCTGATGGCGATCAGACTGACGTTGCGAATGGAAGTGACGGCTTTGACTCCGCGCGAAGACGGATGACCTGTGACGCTGACGCGAGTGCCTGCATTTTCAGGTTCGAA
The DNA here is from genome assembly GCA_964426025.1 of uncultured Heliomicrobium sp. Lineage (GTDB taxonomy): Bacteria > Acidobacteriota > Blastocatellia > RBC074 > RBC074 > RBC074. Next base: position 12,882 of record CAYRQB010000045.1, on the reverse strand, counting down.
GCTGTTCAAAATGCGAACCGGAATGTTCTGTTTGAAAGCCGGAAGAATGGTTTTGTGATGCAAGACCTTTGCGCCGTAATAGGCCAGTTCCGAAGCTTCGCTGTAACTGATTTCGCGCATCGTTCGCGCTTCGGGAACTTCGTTCGGATTGGCAGTCATCACGCCGTTGACGTCAGTCCAAATCCAGACTTCGTCGGCGTCGAGCGCCGCGCCCAATATCGAAGCGGTGTAATCCGAACCTCCACGCCCGAGCGTGGTTTGCACGCCTTCCTTCGTCGCCGCGATGAAGCCTGTGACGACGGGAATTTCGCCCGCATCGAGCAGCGGCAAAAGTTTATCGCGCGTCTGTTGCCGGGTTTCCGGTATCAGCGGTTCGGCTTGTCCGAATTGATCGTCAGTGACGATCAATTCAGTCGCTTCGATTGGCTGCGAAGCCACGCCGAGTTCGGCAATTGCGCCCGACAGAATAGGCGCGCAAAGCATTTCGCCCATTCCCGAAATCGCGTCCAGCGTGCGCGGAGTCAGTTCGCGCACCATCGTCAGACCTTTGCACAAAGCTTCAAACCGTTCGAATCTCTGCCGCAAGGATTCCAGCGCTTCGCGGCGGCGAGTGACTTCGGTCGGCATCAGATGATGAATGGTCTGCCGGTGCGGCTCGTGCAATGCATCGCTGACGGTTCTGTGATACTGGCCGTTGACGGCGTTCTGCGCCGCCGCAATCAATTTGTTGGTCACGCCGCTCATCGCCGATGTAACGACGACAACCTTGTGACCTTCCTTGGCGCTTTTGACAGCAAGCTCAGCCGCCTGCGCGATGCGCTCGGCGCTTCCGACAGAAGTGCCTCCGAATTTCATGACTATAAGCATAGAAATAGAAATGGAAATGGAAAATCAAACTGGAAGGATACGAATCCGGTTTACCCAATCTTCGGCTTCATCAACCATCCAGATCAGCAATAAATCTTCTACGACTTTTTGAATCGGAGCTTCTTGTATTGCGATCAGACCCCCTCTGCGCTGTCAGCCGATTGAATGAACTCCCCGAAATGTCGCGGCATTGTAGTGATGTCATGCGAAACGAGCACGCGACCTTCTTTAGCAGCATAGGCCAGCACTTCAGGATCAAGTACGCCGCGCAAGTTTGCGTCGTGAGCCGTTCGAAAATCAATCGCAGGCTCAAGACGCAATAAGGCTTTGACGATGACCTGATTGAGATCGCTATCGGCTTGAAACCGGACTTTCATGAATGTGCTATTGCCAGTTCACGGCGTTCTTTCATCAGCTTGCGATAATACTCCGGTTCAGCAGCGTGCATTTCCTGCCGCAATTTTTCTGCTGCAACCGCCGACTCTTTCAGATACTGGTCAATCTCGGCTTGGTGCCCTAAATAATAAGCAATCGCGCCATAAACTTCCTCGAGCGTAAGCGTTGGGAAGCATTCCCCCGCGATGGTTTCGGGCGATAATCCATTCTGAAAGACCAACACGACGGATTTCAACGAGACGCGCGTACCAGCAACCCAATAGCCTCCTTCACGAAATTCAACATATTGCTTTTCCATAATCCCCTCCCCCCAGTTAGTGATGCAGACAAAATCTCATAACAGCCCTTTGGCTACAAGAAGTTCAGCATTCAACAGCGCCGCGCCCGCCGCGCCGCGAATGGTGTTGTGGCTGATCAGCGTGAATTTGAAATCGAAGATGGTGTCTTTCGAAATGCGTCCAACCACCGTCGCCATTCCGTTTTCGGCGTCACGATCCAGACGGGGTTGCGGGCGATCTTTCTCGCTGCGAACGACGACAGGCCGGGCCGGAGCAGTCGGCAGCTTCAGTTCCTGTGGCAATCCGGTGAAACTTTCAAAAGCTTCTTTCAAATCTTCGACGGTTGCCGATTTGCCAAGCTTCACTCTGACCGATTCCAAATGGCCGTCATGCACTGCGACGCGATTGCATTGAGCGCTGACTTTGAACGGAGCCTCTTCGATTTTCGTTCCGGTGAATTTGCCCATGATCTTTTGCGGCTCTTCTTCGCACTTCTCTTCTTCGCCGCCGATGTGCGGGATGACGTTGTCCAGAATATCCATCGAAGCAACGCCCGGATAACCTGCGCCGGAAATCGCCTGCATCGAAGTCATCATGACGGCTTCCAGGCCGAAGCGATGTTGGAGCGGAGCCAGCGCCATCACCAAACCAATCGTCGTGCAGTTCGGATTCGTGACGATGTAGCCTTTATCAAAACCGCGATTTTTCTTCTGTTGCGGAATCAGGTCCAGATGATCGGGGTTGATTTCCGGCACAACCAGCGGCACATCCGCGTGCATTCTGAATGCTGAAGAATTGCTGATGACCGGAATGCCCGCGGCGGCGAACGATCCTTCGGCTTCCAGCGCAATATCTCCGGGCAGGCTGGCGATGATCACGTCGCAATCAATGCGCGGTTTGCCGGGTTCGGCTCTGGACGGATACAAAACCATGTCTTTGACGGCTTCAGGCATTTCAAAAGGCAACTTCCAATTACAGGCGTCGCCGAAGCGTTTTCCTTCCGAACGATCGGAAGCGGCCAGCGCAGTCACTTCAAAATAAGGATGATTGCGCAGCATGTGAATCAATCGCTGGCCGACCGTACCGGTCGCGCCCAAAATGCCTACACGTCTTTTTGCTGTCATTGTCGTAACACCTTCTTAACTTTTGTTGGGATTTTCGTTCGGTTGAAAACGTCAAAGCCCCGCGAGGAAAACCGCTCGCGAGGCTTTAGAAACTCAGTGCGAACGAAACGGGATGGTAGGTTTTGAACGCAGTGATGTCAAGAATTGATCACGCCAAC
>CAYRQB010000045.1:0-9959 GCA_964426025.1 uncultured Heliomicrobium sp. | reverse complement strand
TGGCAGCGATCATCGCCGCCGCGCGGTTCGCAATCATGGCGACGACGGCGTTCGGATGGCCTCTGGGAACTGCGGGCATGACGGAAGCGTCAACGACCCACAATCCTTCCAGGCCACGAACCTGCAATTGCGGATTAACGACGGCGCGAGGGTCTTCTCCCATTCGGCAGGTGCTCGTTGGATGGTAAACGGTTTGAATTTCAGAAGTCAGACGGGCGAGCAACTCGGCATCGTCATTGATGTCTGCGCCAGGAAAGAATTCTTTATCCACCAAATCGGAGAGCGGTGAAACAGTAGCAATCTTCCGTGCAAGACGCGCTCCGGCCAGCGTAGCCGTAGCGTCTTTGCCTTCGGGGTCGGTCAACAATTGGAAGTCAATCAGCGGCGCATCCAGCGGATTCGCGCTGCGCAATCGCAAACTGCCGCGCGAACGAGGCGCGACCACTGACACGCCAATGCTGACTGCGTCCACTTTCGGCGGCTCCAGCCCCTGATTGTTCCACTGGAATGGAGCAAGTATAAGTTCAACGTCCGGCGGAGCGCCGTGCGTTCCGTTCGATTGCGTGAAGGCGAACGCTTCGACCGCATTGGAGGCCAGCATTCCACGTTTGAACAGCAGATAGCGTAACAGGCTGAGCGGCGATTCCGCTTTTTTGAAAGTGTCGGTTCCGCGCGTGGCGAAGATGACTGGAACCATCGGATGATCTTGCAGGTTTGCGCCGACTTCCGGAGCGTCGTAATAAACCGGAATGCCAAGCTGTTTCAGCGCGTCCGCCGGACCAATGCCGGAAAGCATCAACACTTGCGGCGAACCGAAAGCGCCCGCCGCCAGAATCACTCCGCGCGCCGAGAATGTTTTTTCAACTCCATCCTGAAGCACGGTTACACCAGTCGCTCGCCCGTTCGCAATTTCGACGCGCAGCACCTGAGCCTCCCGAACCACTTCCAGGTTTGCGCGTTGCATCGCCGGTTTCAGGTAAGCGTCGAAAGCGCTGAAGCGCTGACCGTCTTTGTGCGCAAGCTCCGTCAGCCAAGCGCCTTCAAAAGCGTCGCCGTTGTAATGAGGCTGATTTCCCAAGCCTGCGGCGCGCGCCGACGCCACAAACGCCTTCGACAATTGATGAGCGTTTTTGTTCGGCGAAACCATCATCGGGCCGCTGCGACCGCGCGCGCCGTTGGTTTCTTCGCCCAGCCAACATTCCTGTTCGCGAAACGTCGGCGCGACTTCTTCCCAGCCCCAGCCGGAAGCGCCCGCCGCCGCCCATTCGTCGAAATCCGCCGGATGACACCACTGATGAATCTGAGCGTTCATGTTCGACGAACCGCCCAGCATCTTTCCGCGCGGCGTGAAGATGCGCCGACCATTGGCGGCGGTCTGTGGCTCGCTTTCGAAATTCCAATCCAGCTTGCTCTTGAATAATTTGGCGAAACCCGCGGGTATTTTGACAAAGGGGCTGGACGGTTTGCCGCCCGCCTCGATCAACATGACACGTAATTTGCCGGAACTGCTCAAACGCTCTGCCAGCACGGAACCAGCCGTCCCGGCGCCAACAATGATGATGTCGTTCATAGCTCTCCTTGTTTCAGCAATACTCGCGGGAATTCTCTTTCTCTTATTGAGCGAATCGAAAGTTGCGCCGCGCGGTTTCGCCAAATGATTTGCCGGTTTGATCCAGCGCCACGACTCGCCAATGCAAATTGCCGCTCCCGGCTTTGACTTTCAGCCACGATGGAGCGCGATATGTTCTCGCGTCAGGTTTCAGAATTGCCGAATGAATCAGGCGTCCCGCATCGTTTTCGATTTCCAAACGATACAAACTGGCTTGAGGCATTGGCGACCAGACGAATTCAACCGTCTGGTTTGATGGAATGGTTGTACCGTCTTTCGGCAGAAGTGGCAAGAATTGACCGTCATCCGATGCGGCAACGGTTTGCGTGTTGTCTCCGCCGCCGACCACATACCGCAAAACCGGCAACGGAAAACCAGCCGCCGCTCCGCTGCTGACGACGCTTGAGCCTGCGCCGACCACCGACAGATCGGATGCGTTGACTCCGTCGTCCGAAGCTTCGATCCGCAGCAGGATCAAATATTGTCCCGGAACGCCCGACGGAATTCGCGAAGGATCAGGTCCTTTCAAAGTGTATCTGCCGCCCGAAGACAGAAAGACATTGAATCGGCTCAGTGGCGTAAAGCGAGCCTGCGAACCGCGCTCTTCGACGGGCAGCGAAGCTTCCGGCAACAGATCGCGTTCGCCGGGCAGCGGGTCGCCGGGACGAACGACTTCCCAGCGTCCGCGCAATCGGCCAGCGCCTGTGTATTTGATTTCGGCTCGCACGGCTGGCAGCTTCTTTCCCGGTTCGACAAACAGAATTTGCGGTTCCTGTCCGCTGGCCGATATGCCAGTGCTTGCGCCAAAACCCAGTTGCACATCGGTCAGTGAAAACGGGGCCGCGATGCCGTTGCCGGTCAAACGCATTTCGACAACCACGAACTGATCCGGTTGGCCGCCGCCGCTGACGAATCGCCGCACATAAAAGAAGGTGGAATTTTCTCCAGCCGCCGCCGCTTGATAAGCCTTGCGCGCGACCGAAGCCGGAACCGAAACGACATCGGTATAACCGTTCGTTCCGCTGCGGCGGGAAACGTCGAATCGAGTCGGCAAGGTTCCGTAAATCGTCCCCGGCACGCAGGTGAAGCCGATGCCAAAGGTTGTCGCTTGCACTTCGCCGCACCAGGCGGTTTCGACCGGACGGTAATCGCCCAAATTGCCGTAGGTCAGAAAGACCGTCGTCGCTCCCTGACTGTAAACATTGACGCTTCGCGGATTGACGCGAATTTCGTTTTGCGCCGATGTTACCGACGCCAGACAAGTCATCAGGAAAGTTATTGCGATAAATCTCTTCACGATTACCTCCACTCGAAAGCGCACGCGGCTCGCGTGCGGCGTTTAGCTCAACTGTGCTTTGTAGGTGCCAGCGCAACAATTGTCTAACTGTCACGCGAGCCGCGTGCGCTCCCGGCGACTAAAAGAAGATGAAGTTCAGCCCGGTGTTGAATGTGTTCAGCTTCGTTCGATTGTTGACGTCTTCGATGAAGTTGCGCGCGCGCGCGAAACGGTTCGAGTAACGAATGAAATAAATCATCTGCACTTTCCTGAACTTGTTTTCGTTTTCGCGCGTCAACCGGTAATTCCATTGCAGATCGAATTCGGTGTTGCGGCTGTCGTTGGTTCTGGCCAGATCGCCCGCCCCAGCGGTGGCAAACGTGGCGTTGACAGTTTGCCGCGTCGTCGCCTGCCAGTTGACGTTGAATCCGAAACGCAGGTTTCGATTCGTCGCCGCCTGTTCGCGGTTGTTGGCGTCTTCAAAGTTCGTGTCGAAGCTCAGTTCCAGCGTCGGCAGCGGATTCCATCCGAAACTGGCGACGTGAACGAAGTTTTGCAAATCCGCCCGCTCGCGACTGAAAGCGCGATTGTCCTGCAGCGTGTGGTTCAACTGATAAGTGACGCGAAATTCCTTGAACTGCCATTCAGCGGTGAAGGCCTGATTGATGTTCGCCTGATCCGGAATCGCGCCGGGTTCGTCGAAGCCTCCGCCGATGGGAATGAAATCCGCCGATGCGCGCGTGCGTTCGAATGTATAACCGATGCGCGGCAAAAACGGATTCGGCAAAGCCGCCGGACGAAGTCTGAAAAGATTCTGTAGCGGCGAATTGATGGCGAAAGCATCTCGCCTGGTGTTCGTTCGCAAAATGGTTTGAATGCCCGCCAGGTTGTCGTTGAATCGCGTGTGAGCGGCGGTGAAAGTCAGATCGCCGAACGAGCCTACGAACTCAACGATGTTTTGTTGCAAATCGGCCTGCGCCGCCGCGCCTATGCTTCTGAACAGCGGATCAACTCGTTCGTGGCGAATGTTCAAAGTCAGATTCAGTTTTTTCGGTTCGATGGCTTGAGCCGATTGAGCGTCCTGAACCTGTTGATTGGCCGTGTCAGTCGAGTTGGTTTGAACCGCCGCCGGTTTTCTGACAACGAAGGAAAAATCTTTCAACAGATCGAAACTGGCGTCGGCGTATCTGGCGCTGCGCGTCAGGCTTTGGGATTGAACCACGTTGGCGGCGTCCTGATTCAATAGCGGATCGTTCGGATTGAAAAACTGACTGCGAGTGAAACCGGCGTCCAATCGCGCGCGTTCGGTTTTGTCTTTGGCCAGCACGCGAAAACTCAACCCCTTGCTGCGTTCGGAATCGTTGATGTTTCCCTGATTGAAGTTCTGCCGGTTGGCCAGAAACCAGGCGTCAATCGCTCCGGCTTCAAAGCGCAAACCGCCGGGACGTTTCGAAAAAACTTCCAGACCAAGAACGCCTCCGTGCAAACTGTGGCGGCGATTGGCCACGCCGAAAAAGTTATTGAATCCGACGATGTTCGTCGAATTCATCGAAACCAGCGAAGCATCCAGATGTTTGTTGATCGGCAACGTCAGCGTGAAACCGCGACTGGCGAAATTATTGATCAGATGGCGTTGCGCGCCGAAGCTGGAATGTCCGATGGAAAATTGGCGCGTGCCGTGCCGGAACTGCATCTGGTAAGACGACAGCTCTATCTTTCGCGCGTCCGCTCCGAGTTCGCCGAAGCGCAGCGCTTCATTGCGGAAACTGGACCCGACAATGTCGAACTGCTGTTGCATCTGCAATGCGCCGCGGGCCATCTCGCTTTTCCAGGTTCCCTGAATCGTCGCGTCGGCGAAAGTCGGTCGTTCCGGTCTGTTTGAATCGGGAAAGTGAGTTTCGGCGAATTGCGATTTCAAACCGACGTTGAGCGACGGCGACAAATCGAATTTATCGAAACCGAACCTGCGTCCGAATTTCTGAACGCCTGATTCGGCTGGCGTCTGATTCTGAGCGGCGGCTGGCGAGTTATCCGTGATTTGCGTTTGATCCGTTTGCGCCGTTTGCCCTGCGTTCGTCGCCTGAGCGTTTTCTGTCGCATTGGGCGCGACCGCCAACGATGGGGCAGCGACAACCAATTTGAAACCGGCAATTGCTTTCCATTCGCCGTTCGGCTCCACCAGATAAACCGTCAAATCGTTTTCGCCCGTCGGCAATGGGAAAAGTCCCGGCGTATATTTGAGTGAATTTCCGTTGGCGACAAACAACGCAGTCAGATCGGTTGATCCGACGACAATGGCGATCCGGCCTTCGCTGACTGAAACCTGGCGGTTCAGCCTCAACTCGATGGCTTCGTCGGGCGAAAGCGTACGGCCTTCAAAACCGGCGCTGACGCTCAAATCCTGAAAGCGATTGGCGCTGGCGCTTCCGCTCAGGTAAGTCAGCGAAAGCGCCGCAGTCAAACAAAGAGCGATTGCCGTTGCCCGCGCACTGGCAGAGCGGGTGAAAAATGTTTTGAGAAATCCGCGCATGGTATTTTCTCCGGGTGAACGATTGATAAGTTCGTGTGAATCGAACGCAGATAGCTACTTGAGGCCTGTGCGAATAAAACTTGTATGAAGTCAGCAGTCCCACGCGAAGCCGCGAGGCCGCCGCGAAGGTAAAGTGGAAGAGATAAGGGTCGCGGTCTTTCAACCGGTTTCCGTCTGCCTTATTACCTTTGCGTCATCGCGGCTTTGCGTGAACCTTTAATTTGCTCTGGCATCAGTTACTTTCCGCCAGCCGACGCAGGCATTGGAAAAGCTCCGCTCTTGCTGGCTCGCGAAGTTCCCTGCCCGCCTTCCCATACGCATTTGCCCATCAGACTCAGAGTAAATTCGCGTGCAAAGACGCCTTCAGGCATTTCCAGCATCAACATGCCCAGAGTCATTTTTTCGTCGAGCATCTTTTTGACTTCGGTGGTTGTGCCGTCCGTGTTGCTGGTTTTCAGAACGGCTTCCAGGTTTATCAACCGCGCATCGCCTTCGGTCTTCCATTGAACTTCGACCGGAATGATGCGGCCTTTTCCGTTTGGCGACGGTTTGGCCATCGCGTCTTTTTTAGTGACGTTCAGAATTGTGATTTCGACAGGAGCGCTGACAGCTCTGCGGTCTTCTTTCTTTCTGCCTTGCGCCATCGCGGTCAAAGCCATCAACGATAGAGTGAAAAATGCGAACAGCGTGATTTGAGTCAGTTTGCGAATCATTGTCTTGCCTCCTGAAATTGATTTTGCGACCGAGCGCCGAGAGCGTCGTCATTTGGCGAAGCGACCGGATTTTGATGTGTTGAATTTCTTCACCACACCTTCGTGGATGATTTCCGCCGTGGCAGACAGCGTGAAGCGTTCGGCGATGATTCCATCTGCCATTGGCAAATCAATCGTGCAGGTGATGATTGGCTGATTCCCGGCGTTAGCGGCGCTCCAGACTTTCCTGCCTTGCGAAGTCGTTCTGTTACTGTTGACCGTGCTCAATCTCCATTCAACCACTTGCAATCTGGCCCCGGCGGGCAAAACCAGTTTCATCTTTGCGTCAACCTGAACAGATTGACCGCTGCCTCGCCTGGTAACTTCCAGAATCGTCATTTCGACGCTTTTGGCTGATTGAGCGGATTTTCTCTGCGCCATCGCGGTCAGAGCCAAAGTCGAAATCATCATTGCCGTCAGTGCGAAAAGTATGCTTTTACGAATCATTGTTTTGCCTCCCATAATTTGGGTTCGGAATCCATGCTTCATCTTGGCTTCAGCTTGAATCCGAACGGTTGTTTTCAACCTCCCTCTTTCTCCCGACTGCGAGCGCACTTTAGCCAAACCGCCGAACTTAAATCTTGAGCGGCGTCTGAAATTTTCTTGAAAGTCTTTTGAAAGTTTTGAGGATGAAGTGGAGAGTGGTCATTTTATTGACGACTTTCACGCTCCACTTTGTGGGGAGATTACCTATCTTCTTTTAGGAGCGGTTACCGGAGGCGGGAAACTGCCTTTTTTGACGGCGCTGGTGTCCATCAAATCGTCCGAGCCGTCGCGCTGGAATTTGCCGCGCAACGTCAGGGTGAAATCTTTGGCGAAGACGCCATCGGCCATCGGCAAATCAATCCGCGTATCAATCGGTCTGTTTTCCGTCCAGTCTTTCAACTTTTTGACGACCTGACTGCGTTTGCCGTCTGTGTTGATGGTGTCCAGCACGGCTTCAAGCGTGACCAATCTGGCGGTTCTGCCTGTCGGCTGGCAGAGCCATTGGAAATCCACTATCACTGTTCGCGATTGGCCTGGGGTTGCCGTCGCTGCGGTTCGATTGATGTTGACGCTGTTGATGACGATGTTGACCCTGTCCGGAGCCTGTGCGGCAATGGCCATAATTGAAACCATCATTGTCGCGGCGATGGAAAGAAACATTTTGCGAATCATAAAAATCCTCCTTTGTGTTTTTGGAAAAGGATGCAATTGTTCAGTGACACATTCCGGTTGTCATCTGGCTGTGACTTTGCCATCGCCGCGCATGACGACGATCAACTCATCGGCAATTCCTCCGCTGCCGCCGACCACGCCTGAAACGCGGATAGCTTCTTTCTTCTGTTCAAACTTTCCGGCTTTGCTGTTGTCGCCGACCTTCGCCAGTTCATCAACAAGATCGCGCTGTTTGATGGTCGAGAAACCGACGATACCGGCGGTCAGGGTTTTGCCGTTCAGTTCGGCTCGCTTGCCGCTCAATTGGCCTGTCGGCGAGGAAAGCGATTCGGTCGTCAGTTTGACGTTCAGCGGAATCTTTTTGCCGTTGACGGTCGCTTCCATCGGCAGATCGAGTTCCAGCAATCCGCGCATCGCGTCCAGTTTGACCTTTCCTGCGCGAAGCATGCGGCCTTCGGCGCGCAGGCCTTTTTCGCTGGTTCCGCGCCAACTGAAATTGCTGTTGATTTCCTTGCCGGCGGCCAGGTCCATGACGCTGGCGGTAAAATTGACAGGACTTTTGACGCGGTCAATCACTTCCCACTGACCGTTAGCGCCCTTTCTGCAAAGCTCCAGAGTGATCGTCCCGTTGGCGTCGCGCTGCTTTGCGGCTTCGGCCATCAGCCAGCCAAACGCCGCCACCGAAACCAGCGCCACCGCCATCAGTTTTCGGGTTTGGTTTTTCAATGATGAAAAGTTGATTTGCATGACTGCCCTCCACAATCGTTGAGTTGTATTTTGATCGGCTGGCGGCAAGGCGCACGCTTTCCTGTCGAACGTGTCAATCGGGTTTTGCAATGAGGCGATGAAGCCGGTTTTCCGCTTCTACGCTTGATTGCACGCCGCGTTGAAAACGTGCGCTTTGCCGCCAGCCAGTGACTTATGTTTATTTCTTTGCGCCGCCTATACCCTGAAGAATGGCAATTCCTCGCGTGTCTGTTTTGGTGAATTGCTCGCGATTGCCTCCGCCGTTGATGTTGACCAAAACGTTTACAACTTGCTGGCCGGAAACTTTATCAACCGAAAGTCGAATCGGTCGAAACAGATTTCCCGCCGTTCGCGTGCTGTTTTTGCGAACGCCGTTGGCGAAGATGACTTCCATCGAAACCTTGAACTGACCGTTGGCCTCGGCTCCACGAATTTCAGCTATGATGTCGAAGCATTCCTGGCCAGCCGGGCATTCCGCAGCCAGTCGCGCGACTTCGTTCAGATGGACCAGCTTTTTGACTTGCAGCGACGAACCGCGACCGCTCTTGGGCGTCATTTCGGCTGTGACTTTGTCGGTCGGTTGGACGAATTCGCGGAAAGCGCTCAGATCGTTTCCGGTTGCAAACTTTGCGGTGATGACAGCCCTGAGAGACGTGATTCGGACGGGATTTTCCTTTACCGGGTCAGGAACAACAGGCTGTTTGGGAGGTGGTGTGGGACGAGGCAGAATCGGACGGTTGTTGTTATTGCCGCCGCCGGTGTTGCCATTGTTGTTTCCGCCGGTGTTGCCGCCGCCGGAAATATTTCCTTCGCCGAATTTGCGAGGGCTTTTGCCAGTCGAAGCGGAATTATTCCCGCCGCCGTTCAAGCAAGCCTGAACGCATTTCTGTAGTTCGGCTGATGATTTGTTTTTTTGCGAGCACTGAACCTGGCAATTCCTTAACTTTAAGTCGTTGTTTTCGACATTGCCATTATTGTTACCCGTATTGTTGTTTCCGACATTGCCGCCGCCCTGGTTTCCGCCCAACGATTTGCCGCCGGGTTTTGGGCCACCAGCTAAATCTTTACCTGATGCGGGCAATTTGAAATCGAAAATGCCACTGCGGTCGTTGGCGCCGAATGAACGTTGAGCGCTCAGCGGAGCCTGGTCATTGCTCAATTCGGCCTGGACTTTGACATCGAATCCTTGAATCGTGACGTCTGCCGGAGCTTTGGCTTTCCATTCAACCTCTGCGCTGGATTGCCCCACCAATCTGACCTTGATGATGGAAACCACAGCCTCGTCATTGCCTGCCGGATTCGCAGGTTTAATCGGCTGGGATTGAATTCCCCCTTGGGCTGCAACGGCCAGCGATTGGCTTATCAGCGCGACCACCAACATCAAACTTACGAACAAACGATTGTTTCTAAACATCGAGAACCTCCTTTTCAGGTACTGACGAACAATTCGGTTTCGCCACTGTAAGAGGGTCTTCAGCGACGATGTGACATAACTTCCCGGCAGGACTTAATCGTCCTGATCATTTCGGGCTGAATGCGCTCGCCCCAGGATTTCAGCCGAATAAAGTGTCAATGAGCAGCCAACGGGATTGATGATTTCGTTGATCGCGCGCGAAATCAGTGCTCCCAGCGTCATCGGAGATTTCGATCCCCAGGCCATCGCGCCAATCAAAATTGCGCCAAAAACCGTTCCGATGACGAAACCGGCTCCGGCGTGAGCCATGGCCTTGCCCCAGACCCTGCTGCCAACCCAGGCCAGCAAAGCTCCAAGACAGCCGTATTCAATCCCTTTGATCAGCGCCAGCATGACGGGCGAGCCGCCACCGCCCTGGAAAACCTTTATGAAGAGCGCTTCCTGAACTCCTTCGTGCAGGCTGCGGGCGATGG
>CAYRQB010000044.1:0-25161 GCA_964426025.1 uncultured Heliomicrobium sp. | reverse complement strand
AAGCGCTCAGCACAAAAGCCATTCCGAAAAATCCTTTTTCGCTCAATGCCAGCGTGGCGTTCCACAATCCAACCGCAAGCAACAGAATTGACAGAACAACCGAAAACCAGCTCAGACCGAAATAGATCGGAGTGACCGGAATTCCGTCCGTTTTGTCTCGGACGCTTTTCTGAACTGAAACGGCGGCAAACAATCCGTACATCAAAATAACGAAATAGTAACCTTTTTCATTGAGCTGCATTGTCGCGTTCCACAACCCGATCAGATAAGCAGCCATGCCAACCAACAACGATAACCACGAAGCCCCTAAAAAAGCTCCCGAAGGTTTTTGAATTCCTGTATTCATGTTTGTCTCCTTTTGAAAATGCTCTGGATAATTTTGTCTGCGCGAACCAAACCACCGCTCGCCCAACCTGTTCACTTCCCTACATTGGTATAAGCGGGATTTCTTGATAAGAGGTATCAACCCTTAAAAAATCGGCTACATTATTTCTGTGATCCGATAAGTGTCATCCAACTCACCGAAGTAAGGATCTGAAACGGTGAAAATGACTTGCTTGTGCGAGCTTGATAGCTGAGGTTCCGGCATTTTTTCAGAAGAGGGAGAAACGATGGGCTTTTTCAACAATCCGTTCAACGATCCGAAGTATCAGGCGGGCGATCCGCCTTCGGCTGAAATTCAAACGGCGGAAATCATCATCAGCCCGGACACTCGTCGCGATGACCGCATTCCACCGGGACAATCGCGAACCCGGCGATGGCCTGTGCTCGACGCTTTCGGCGCTCCGGAAATTGATCCGGCAAAATGGCGAATCGAAATTTCTGGATTGGTCGAACGAGCAGGCTCGCTCAGCCTGGATGAATTCAGGCTGTTGCCGCGCGTCAAAGTTTTTTCAGATTTTCACTGCGTCACGCGTTGGTCTCGGCTGGGCAATTTGTGGGAAGGCGTGGCGACGCGAGAACTGGCGCGAATGTTCGGAGTCAGCGAACAAGCGCGCTTCGTCGTCCTGCACGCTTACGATCACGAATGGACAACCAACCTGCCGATTGAATTCTTCCTGGCCGAAGATTCTTTGCTGGCCGACACTCACGACGGAGAAGCGATTTCAACCGAACACGGCGGCCCCGTGCGTGCAATCGTTCCGCAGCTTTACGCGTGGAAAAGCGCCAAATGGATTCGCGGAATCGAATTCGTCAACGCGGATCGCGCCGGATACTGGGAAGAAGGCGGATACCACATGCTCGGCGATCCGTGGCGCGAACAGCGTTTCCGTTGGGCATAGCCAATTGCGGATTGCGGACTGCGGATTGTGGATTTAATGACGAGACAGATTTCCCGCAAACGTCATTCATGCGCCGCAGCATTTCTTGTACTTTTTGCCGGAACCGCAAGGGCAAGGATCGTTGCGTCCGACTTTGTCCAATTTGACTATGTTGCCCGCGTCGCTTTCGGCATATCCTTTCGGGACATTCAATTCGCTGCTGGCATACATTCGCTCAAACGGCAGTGGGAATGGCGCCGGGCCAACATAAGCGCGGTTGTATGTATCATCGCCAAAAACGATTTTATCTTCTGACTCCCATCGCTTCTGTCTGACGGCAATTGCTTCTGGATGGTAAAAATCGAAAAGGTCTTCCTTGAAATCAGCCGTCAGGTCATTGCGGCGATTGCGCAGGTATTCCTGAACCTCATTTTGTTTGCCATATGCCGATTGCGTGATTGCGCGACGTTTGAAAACCGAATCAACCGCTTTCTCGCCCGCTTTCCGGTCAATTGCCGCCGGGCAAATGATGATTTGCGAAAGAAAGAATTTGTCGGTTTCCTGCGCATCGGCAAACAGTTCGCAAAGGAATTCCAGCACGCGCGGGCGAACCGATTCGTGTTCCAGCGCGATCCGAGTCAGAGCTTTGGCGGCCTGACTGCGGGCAAATGAATAATCAAAATTGTCGCGATGGCCGTCGCGATGTTCCAGTATGTATTCGATCAAAGGTTCAACCGCGGCTTCACCAAACTGCGCCAGCAATTCAGCCCAGCGATCAGTCACCCATTCCTGCCCGGCGAAATAAGAATGCAGAACGACAGAGAGAAGTTCCGGCAAAAGTTTCGGATCGCGCATTGAGCTGAGAATGACCACGGTGTGCAGCGTGATCCAGAAATCGCCTCGCTGGCCTTCGTACCAGTAATCTTCGTTGTGCAGGATTTCCAGCAGGCGCGGACTGGCTTCATCGCCGCGGCGGGCAAGTTCCTGAATGTGTTCAAACGTGACGCGGTCTTCTTCCTTGAATAACAAATCAATCAATTCAGCCGTCGTCATCTCTGCGTAATTGAACATGACAATTCTCTTCCTTCAATAAATTCATCTCAAACAGTGGATGCCGGATGATGTCATCGCCCCTGCCAATTGTCGAGCCGTCGTTCATGCTATATTTGACCTTGACCAGCATTGAGATTACGAGGTGTTTATGGATAAAGAAGTCAAAGAACTGGAAAAAGCGCTTGAACAAATTTGGGACATCGCGACCAACAAATTCGGACTCGACCCATTTCCGACGCGATTTGAAATCGTTCCCGCGACGGTGATGTACGAAGTAGGTTCTTACGCCTTGCCCGGACGATATTCGCATTGGACCTTCGGCAAGGCTTATCACAAGATGAAGACGATGTACGATTTCGGTTTGTCGAAAATTTACGAAGTCGTCATCAACTCCAATCCTTCATACGCCTTCCTGTTGGAAAACAACTCTTTGTTGCAAAACAAACTGGTCATCGCGCATGTGCTGGGTCATGTGGATTTTTTCAAACACAACGCCTACTTTTCGCAAACCAATCGTCGGATGATTGATGACGCCGCCATGCACGCTCGCCGCATCAACGAATACGAGTTCAAATACGGGCGCAAAGTCGTCGAAGATTTCCTGGACGCCGTGCTTTCCATCGAAGAGCACATTGACCCGAACTTCTTCATCAAAAAGCAGCGCGAAGCGAAAAAGCCTGAAGAGGAGAGGAGGCGTCGCCCGCCAACCGATCCATACGAAGACCTGGCTTCGGTTCAGGAACTCGAAGCCGTCGCCAAGGCCGAAGCTGCCAAAGCTGAAAGCGAAGAATCTGAGCCGGAAAAAGACCTGATCTGGTTCATCATGCAAAATTCGCCGAACTTGCAGCCCTGGCAACGCGACGTGATGAGCATGATCCACGACGAAATGCTTTATTTCGTCCCGCAGATGCAAACCAAGACCATGAATGAAGGATGGGCTAGCTACTGGCATTCGCGCATCATGCGAGAACTGGATTTGCCGGATCACGAGCATATGGAATTCGCCGAGCTTCATTCAGGCGTTGTTTCGCCTCATCGCAATCAACTCAATCCATATTATCTAGGCTACAAAATCTTCGAAGACATTGAACGCCGCTGGAACGAACCAACAGCGGAAGAACAGGAACAGTTTGGCCGCAAACCCGGCGAAGGGCGAGCCAAGATTTTTGAAGTTCGCGAATTGGACAACGACGTTTCCTTCCTTCGCAATTACCTGACCGAAGAGCTTTGCGAAGAACTGGATTTGTTCGTTTACGAACTGGTCGAAGAGGAAGAGTGGACTATATCTGAAAAACGCTGGCAGAAAGTTCGCGACCAGTTGGTTTCCAACATGACCAATTTCGGCTTCCCTTACATCGAAGTCACCGATGGCGATTATCGCGGGAACCGCGAACTTTATCTTCGTCACCGATACGAAAGCGCTGAACTCGACGTTCGTTACGCGCGCAAGGTTCTGGAATATGTCTTCAAATTGTGGGGACGCCCCGTCCACATCGAAACCGTAGTCGAGGATGAAACTCGCGTGATGCGTTTCGACGGCGAAGATCACAGCGAAAGCTGACGCACGATTCAATCCGAAAACTCTCAGCCACCACAACAATTCTCGATACACGAAGTTGAAGTTCGGAGTCACGCTTCAGCGTGCCGATCTATTCACGCTGAAGCGCGAACTCCGAACTATGGCGCTCAGGAATAAACCCGACGCCTGCAGGGATTCTACGCCCGACTACTTATTCAAAAGTTCAAGGAGAAGGAAAGCATGAGATTGAAGGATAAAGTCGCGCTCGTCACCGGCAGCAGTCAGGGCATTGGACGCGCTATCGCGCTGCGCTTTGCGCAAGAGGGCGCGAAGGTTGTCATCAACTTCAACCGCGGAGCCAAAGGCGCTGAAGAAGCTCTGGCCGAAATCGAAGCCATTGGCGGATGCGGATTGATCGTCCAGGCCGACCTGGGCAACACAGCAGACATCAGACGGCTGATTTCCACCGCAGTCGAACATTTCGGCAGGCTGGACATTCTGGTCAACAACGCCGGGCTTGAAACCCACGCGCCATTTTGGGAAGTGAAGGAAGAGGATTACGACAAAGTGCTCAACGTAAATCTGAAAGGCGTTTTCTTCGCCGCTCAGGCATTCGTTCAACATCTGATGAAAACCAAACGCAGAGGCAAGATCGTCAACATCAGTTCGGTTCACGAAGAACTGCCTTTCCCGAACTTTACGGCTTATTGCGCCAGCAAAGGCGGTTTGAAGATGCTGACGCGCAATCTGAGCGTTGAACTGGGTCCGCTCGGCATCAACATCAACAACATAGCTCCGGGCGCGGTTGAAACTCCGATCAACACGAAACTGCTCAACGATCCGCAGAAGCTGAACGCTCTGCTCTCGCAAATTCCGCTGGGACGTTTGGGACAACCCGGCGACGTGGCTGGATTGGCGGTTTTTCTGGCTTCGGACGACGCCGATTACGTCACCGGCTCGACTTATTTCGTGGATGGCGGATTGACCTGGCATTACGAAGAACAGTAAGACTCGGCCATGCAACAGGTCGGCGTCGAAATCAAGATGACGACAGAGATCATTACACGGCTTGTAGATTTTCAAGCTGTGGCTTGGGCACAGGTGCGTATGCTGCCAGGTGATTGCGAAGCATTTGTCTGCCGCGGCTCAATCTGGACATGACCGTCCCAATCGGAATGCCGAGCGTTTCAGCCACTTCCTTGTATGAAAACTCCTGAACGTCGGTCAGCAAAATGACCGCGCGAAAATGCTGCGGAACCCGGTCGAGCGCGGCCAGCATGTCTTCGTCGCGCAATTCCTGCTGAACCGGCGGCTCGTACGTGAGTTGATCAAAAATGAATTCCTCTTCTTCCTTCAACGTCACCATCCGCCAGGTTTTGCGGCGATGATGCTGTATGACATGAAACATGATCTTGAACATCCAGGCGCGGATGTTAGTTCCGGGTTCGAAGCGATGGAATGATTTCCAGGCTTGCAGATAAGTTTCCTGCACTATGTCTTCGGCTTCCGTCTGGCAACCCAGTACGCGGCGAGCCGTTCGATACAAATCGTTCATGTGGGGCGTCGCGATGGTTTCGAAATCGTTGAGAGTTTGTTGGGCGGACATAGTTATACCTCCAAGCTTCGGGGTTAGCCTGTAATTTGAAACTTAGTTTTGTATCTGGTTAATGAGCCGTTGCTGCTGACCGCTGTCTATTGGCTTGCCGGCTCATCGGTGAAAAGTCTGTTCGCCGTCTGCTTCATCTGCTCCTGTAAAAACGGCGAACAATTCATGAGCGTGACCTGGCCTTGTTCCAATTGCCGTAACAACCTGACTCCTTCGTAATCGGCAAAACTGACGCCGGTTAAATCCAGAATCAATTGGCGCTTGCCGTTTCCATTCCCATTGTTCTGGCCGTCTTTTTGCGCTTCGTTTTGAAATACCTGATCGCAACTTTGGCGCAACACTTCAACCCATTGGCTGACGACGCGACCATCCAGCCGCAATGTCGTCGAACCATCCTTCGCCTTCTCTTCCATAATTCGTAGCATCCGTTTCTCTCCTTCTCCTGCTTACGACAATTGATATTGCAAAGCCGATGCCACGAAAAATCGCAAGCGAAAAAATCTTTCAAACACTGGCAACAAAGGAATTACCAGTTTTCACCGAACGGGAAGAGAGATTGTCCCCACGAAAAATCGTGGGCAGTCAAACTTTCGTGGGCTTCGTGGGTTTCGTGGGTACGAAATTTCGTGGCTATAGCTTGTTAAGAAAGCTCTTCCCGCGAATAACGCAGATAACGCGAATGAAGAGGAGGCTCTGTCAGTTTATGAACCAGTCATCTTGCTGAATAGGTTAAAGCAAGGCCAGAATGTTGAAATCCTGAGTCGAGTATCCGCGTTCATCCGCGCCATCTGCGGGAAAATCATTTTCTTGATCTCTATAGTTCGTGGGCGGGATTCAATTTCGTGGGCGCTGAATTCCCATTTTCTTCAATCGGCTGCGTAGAGTGTTCGGGTGAAGGTTGAGCATTTTGGCTGCGCCGTTGTCGCCTTCTATAACCCAGTTGGTTTGCGTCAGGACATTGAGAATGTGTTGCCGTTGCAGATCGTCCAGAGAGGTGGAAGCGCTTGGCGGCGGTGATGCCAAAGCCGAAGGCATAGAAGATTGCGTTGCCGCCCAGGTCATCACTGGCGACTGAGCTTCGGGCTTGCGCGATGTCGGTTGCGATGCTGGCAACAAACTGCCGTCAATGGTCAGAGCCGCGCCGTTGCTTAAAACCACTCCGCGTTCGATCAGGTTTTGCAATTCGCGTATGTTGCCCGGCCAATCGTAATTCACCAGCCGTTCCATGGTTTCCTGCGCTATGCCATCAAGCTGTCTGCCGAACTGTCGCGAATAGCGCGAAAGAAAGAACATCGCCAATTGCGGTATGTCGGATTTTCGTTCGCGCAACGGCGGGTTGTGCAACGGCAATACGTTCAGGCGATAAAACAGGTCGGCGCGGAAACGACCGGCTTTGACTTCGTCTTCCAGATTGCGATTGGTGGCGGCGATGATGCGCACGTCAACTTTGACGGTTTTGCTGCTGCCGACCGGCTCGAACTCGCCTTCCTGCAACACGCGCAAAAGTTTGACCTGAGTGTCCAAAGGCAATTCGCCGACTTCGTCCAGGAACAAAGTTCCGCCGTCGGCCAGTTCGAACCTGCCCGTGCGATTGCTGAGCGCGCCGGTGAAAGCGCCTTTGACGTGACCGAATAGTTCGCTTTCAACCAGACCGGCGCTGATTGCTCCGCAATTGACTTTGACCAACGGGCGATTGCTGCGGTCGCTGCGGTCGTGAATGGCGCGGGCGATCAATTCCTTGCCGGTTCCGGTTTCGCCGAATATCAAAACCGTCGCGTTTGTCGGAGCGACCCGTTCGACCTGTTGCAGAACATTGAGCAGGGCGGGACTGCCGCCGACGATTTCTTCAAAGTTGTGCTCGCGGCGAATTTCTTCCTGCAGGTAAATGTTTTCGGCGTGCAGGCGATTTTTCAATCGCTCGACTTCTTCCATCGCCATCCGCAATTCTTCTTCGGCGTGCAGTCGTTCCAGTTCGGCTCCGGCGCGAGCGGCAAAGATGTTCAGCAAAGACATATTCTGCGGAGTCTTTTTCATCGGCTTGTCGTCCAACACGGCCAGATGGCCGATGACCGAACCGGACGCATTGCAAAGCGGAATGCCCAGATAACCTTCGACGCTCATATCAACCAGGTCTGTGTCATTCGGAAAAAGCCGCTGCACGCCTGTCGGGTAATAGCAGGTTTCACCGGCCAGCACCTTCACACAGGGAGTTTCCGCAATTTCGTAAGTGACGTTGTCAGACAGGCGGTCGCCTTTCCAGAAAGCCAGCGTGCGCGCAGTGGTCATCGGACGCTCGCGACATTCGGTCACGAAGGCGTAACGAACTTGCAAAGCGTCGGCCAGATGACGAACCAGCGAAGCGAAAAAATCTCCTCCGGTCACCGCCGCAGTGCCTTCCATAATCGAGCGGAGCGTTTCTTCAGCCGATTTCATCTCGTCGTAAAGCCGCGCATTTTCGATTGAGATGGCTGCCTGCGAAGCGAGAATCTGGCAAATCCTGATGCGGTCTTCGGTGAACGCGCCGCTCGCCAGATTGTTTTCCAGATAAAGCATCCCTATCAGCCGCCCCTGATTCAGAACCGGCACGCACATCACGGATCGCGGTTGGCGACGCAGTATGTAGGGATCGCCGCCGAACATGCCTTCTTCATCTTCTTCTGCGGAAGCGTCGGAAAGCACTACGCCTTCCGAAGTTCGCCGCACAAAATTGACAATGCTCAAAGGCAGTTTTGCGTTTTCGCTGATGGGCAATGCGTCGTGCAATTTCACATCCGCCGCATCCAATCTGCCTTCGGCGTGTATGAACAATTCACCTTCGTGTTGCAACAGCAGATAACCGCGTTCAGCGCCCGCGTTTTCAATGGCGATGCGCATCAACGTGGCCAGCAACTTCTCCAATTCGATCTCGCCAGCGATGACTTGCGACGCTTTCATTACGCTGAACAGGTCCAGCGAACCTGTTTCGCCTTGAATCAAGGCTGGCAGGTTGGCGGTTATCGCTTCCGGCAAAGACAGGCCGAGCAAACCGATGTATCTGCGATTCAGTTCTTCGACTTTGGCCAGCGCGCCCAATTGCGCGTAACAAGCGCGTGCTTCGATCAACAAAACTGCGGCGGCGGCTTCTTCTCCGCCGTCCAGTCGAAAACGAGCGTAAAGCTCGTTGGCCAACGCCCGTAACTGCAAATTGTCTGTTTCTTCAGCCTGGCGAATTGCGCGTTCGTAAATCTCGACCGCCGCAAAATCCTGTTTCGTGATTCGCTCTATCTCCGCCGAAAGCAGCAGCGATTGGCAGAGAAAATTCTCAGGACAGTTTTCCGCCAACTCCGCCATCGAGCTTTGAGATTGTCTGATTTGACGAAGAAATGAACTGCGCTCGTCGTCCGTCGCTTCCGCGTAATTCGCCGCCAGAGCCAGTCCAGTCCAGAAATCGCAGATGACTGTCCAGATAGTGCCCGAAAGCGCGGGCGCAATTTCACGCACTAGGCACGCGAATTCCAACGCCTTTGCATTTTCGCCCAGCAGGTAAGAGACGTGCAGTTTGGCTGCGGCGTAAAACATCGTATAGAAATGATTGCC
This sequence comes from uncultured Heliomicrobium sp., assembly GCA_964426025.1. Taxonomy (GTDB): domain Bacteria; phylum Acidobacteriota; class Blastocatellia; order RBC074; family RBC074; genus RBC074. Next base: position 16,145 of record CAYRQB010000044.1, on the reverse strand, counting down.
GCGATAAGTTTCCGCGTACACATCTTCGTCGAAACCTTCATCCGAAAGCGACAACGGGATTTTGGTTTCGCCTCGCAATGCTCGCGCCCAATTCAATATCACTTTCATGCCGTCGCCGATGGCTGTCACTTTCAGCTTTTTGAACAGCGCCAGATTGGGCGAGTAATCGCGTATGTATTGCGCCAGGTCTTTGGTGATGACGATGGCTGGCCAGGTTTCCGTGAACGCGCCGTAAATCGCATAGGTGAAATCGCCGCTCTCGAATCCGCTGCGACGAGCTTCCTGCGCGTAAGTCACGCAGGTTTCCAGCGGGCGTCGCCACAATGCGACGTGCGCATGGAACTGTTGGAAAAGCTTGGCTCGCAAACGTGAATCGTTGAAACGCTCGTTGACGCGCAAAGCCAGAACGCCGAATTCGTATGCCGATTCGTAATCTGCCCGCACAGGCCCGACCGTGATAGCGTGCGTGACGTAACCGTAAGCGGATTCTTCGGTATTGCCATGCTCCAACGACAGCCGCACCATCGTGGCCGAAATCAAACGAGTCAAAGCTTGTTGGCCGGAAATGTACGCCGAAGACCAGATGATGGTCAGCAAGCTCATCAGCGTGCGAATCTCCTGATCGCTCATCACCGGAAGCTCAACCAGGTCGGCAATCTTACGTTCGCCCAACAAGGAGCGAATCTGTTCGACTTCACTTTCCAGCGCGGAGTCCTGTTCCTGCGGCGAATCTGCAAAGTGAACGCCGAAAAGCGTCAGGCATTCGCGGGCGCAAGCCAAAGCGTCCGAATATCGCGACTGGCTTTCGTACTGAAGAATGCGCAGGCTGTAAACGCTCGCCTGATCCAGCTTCGTCCGGGCGCGATTCAACAACTCTTCATATTCCTGTTCCGCCTGATCGGAATTGGCGCACAAACGCTGGCATTCGACGGCTTCAAGACGAAGCGCGAAAACCAGATCGTAATCCGATTCCCAATGCTCATCGCTGAGCAGTTTTACACCGGCCTTCAGATAATCGAGCGCGGCGGCGAACGCGGTTGCAGATTTCGCTTTCTGTCCGGCGCTCAGATTCAACCGGGCCAGCATCAATCGTTCGCGCTCTTCATTCATCAGGCTGCTGCCCAGATTCAAATGATGAACGACATCAAAAAGCTTCTCTTCGGTGTTTTCCACATCCTGTCGTTCCAGCAACAACCGTCCAACAGCCAGATGAACAAGCTGCTTCCATTCTTCAGGGATCAATGCGTAAGCGGCCTGCTGCACGCGGTCGTGAAGAAAAAAGTAGCTGTTGGGATTATCCGCGCCATTCAACCCGTTCCGGTTTTTGCCTGTCAGTATCAGGCCTTCATTGATCGCTTCGTTCAAAGCATCCGCGGCATCCGCCGCAGACTGTTCGCTGACGACGGCCAGCGTATGAACGTCGAATGTGTTTCCCACGCAGGAAGCAAGAGTCAAAACGCGCTGAACTTTGGCCGACAGACGCTGAATCTTCTGCGTCATCAAATCTATGACGTTGTCGGTCATTTCCGCCCCGGCAATTTCGTCAATCAGATATTTCCATCGCAATTGTTCGTAATCGAATTTCAGATAACCGTCCTGTTTAAGAGTCTTCAGAAACTGAATGACGAAAAACGGATTCCCGTTTGTCTTTTTCCAAACCAGATCGGCGAGCGGCGCGGCATCCGAAATCCGGCAATGCAGAGTGTCGCCGATGAAGCGCGTCAGATCGTCAAGTTTCAATGGCCCCAAAGTCACGCGGTGCAATGCGCCTCCGGCCTGTTCCAATCCGCTCAATGTGCGCATCAACGGATGCGCGTCATCCACTTCGTTGTCGCGGTATGCGCCGATCAGAAAAAGAGATTGAACTCCGGAACTGGTCAGCAACGGCGCAAGCAGGCTCAGGGTCGCGGCGTCTGCCCATTGCAAATCGTCAAGGAAGACAATCAACGGATGCTGCGGACGCGCAATCGCTCCGACGAAGTTCTGAAAGACAAACTGAAATCTGTTCAACGCTTCCGCCGGGCCGACGTTCGGAAGCGGCGGCTGTTTGCCGACGATCAATTCGATTTCCGGGATGACTTCGGCCAGCGCGCCTCCCTGCGCGCCCAGCGCTTCGGTCAAAATGGCTCGCCAATTCGTCAATTGCTCCTCGCTTTCGGTCAGCCATTGCCTGACCAATCCGCGAAAAGCCTGAATCAGCGCGCCGAATGGAACTCCGCGCGCCACCTGATCGAACTTGCCCGAAATGAAATAACCTTTTTGCCGAACGATGGAATGATGGAGTTCATGAATCAGCGAGGTCTTGCCAATGCCCGAATATCCGGACACCAACATCATTCCCGCCTGACCCTCGCAGCTTCGCCGGAAAGCCTCCAGCATTTCCGTCACTTCCCGTTCTCTTCCGTACAATTTTTGGGGAATCAGAAAGCGATCCGAAACATCGCGCTTACCCAACTCGAACGGCGCAATGCGTCCGCGATCTGTCCATTCGCGCGCGCAGATTTCCAGATCAGCCAGCAAACCCATCGCGCTTTGATAACGATCTTCGGCTGTCTTCGCCAACAGCTTCATGACGATTTCAGACAGCGGCGCTGGAATCTTGGGATCGAGTTCGGAGGGAGCTGGCGGAGTTTTGGCGATGTGCCAATGAATCAATTCCAGAGTGTTGGCAGAACGAAAAGGCCTTTGTCCGGTCAGCAGTTCGTAGAACGTGACTCCAAGCGAGTAGAAATCAGTTCGGTAATCGGTTGGACGATTCATGCGGCCTGTCTGTTCAGGCGAAACATAACCGAGCGTGTTTCGGATCAGGTGGGAAGACAAAGATTCTGTAATCTCAACGGCAGATCGCACTGCCAGACTTAAATCAACCATCCACACATTGCCGCTGGCGTGATCGAACAGAAAACTATCCGGGCTGATGTTGCGGTGAATGATGTCCTGGCGATGAAGTTCGGCGAGAACTTTTGCCAACTGCGTGGCGAATTTGAAGAAGGAATCTAAATCCAACAGGCTGGCTGAAAGTATTTCCGACAGTGGCAACCCATCGCAATCTTCCATTACCAGACAGACATTGCCGTCAGCAGCGTTCGCGCGCTGCAATTCAACGGCGCGCGGGACGCCTCGGATTGACAGTTGTCTCAGTAAATGGAACTCCCGCTCCAGCAGTTCGACAGCGCCACAATCCTGATTGCCGCTAAGCAGGCTTTTCAGCAGAACCGTTTTTTGATCCGATAGCCTTAGCCCGCGAGCAAGAATTTGCCAGTCATTCTGCAGGAGATTTTGGGTGACTTCATAGTTGGGAATCATCGAAGCCTCCTTGACCGGATCATATTATGCGACACATGGCCTAACAAGTAATTGTTAGTGATCGTCGGATTAATGACTGGCTGGGATAATGCAGAATTTCAGTCGGGAGCAAAGGAGGCTATGGTTGATTAAAGACACTCTGGCTTTGACTGGAGGAGCAGGGACCGGATTGGTTTTAATCGAATCGGGTCCTCACCGCTCAATTATCCAACCCGTTCCGCTGCTCCCCATCGAGTGAAAAGCCCAAGGGGCACCTTTAAGCTTCCCACACGATCTTGTAATGACATTGATTCAGGTAAACGCGCGGACTGCGAACCTCGCTAACCTCGCAATCCAGGTGGGCAAATTCCTGAAACATCGTTTCGATGATATTGCCGTAATAAGCGTACGCTCCGCCCAAAGTGTCCAACTGATCGGCGAAAACTCCATTACAGATCGAAACCGAGACCCCTCCGCGTGTCGGACGATAGACGAAGCGATTGAGGCTTCCGGCAAATCCATAAGCAATGCGACTTGTAAAGGTCAGCGCCAGACGCGCGCGCAGGCTTCGCGGCAAAGCTCTAGCCGTTGTTCTGACCAAACCGGGGAAGGTCTGATTCAGATAAGCGAAAAGGTTTTGACCCGCCTGGCCAAAAACCCTTCTTGAATTCGGTTCGTAAGCGATCAATCGCGCCAGTTTGATCGCCTTGGCGGAACTGATGATTTCTATACGTCGAGCTATCAATTCCTGCGTGCGCTCGACGGTCATTCCCAATTCTTGCTTGGCGCGATTGTAAGCATCAGGCATTTCCTCTCGCACAACCTTCAGCAGTTCGTGCTGAACAATTGGTCCGCAAGACGGAATTGCATAACAAAGATCGGATGGCAACACATAAGCCGCCGGAATGACAGGACGGAGTGTTGTCTGAGAGTTGACTATAGACAACATGGGGCATACTCCTATCGTTATTGGAAACGGCAATCTGCTTCGGAACAATGGGTGAGATTGTAACTTTCCCGCTTACTGCCGCTCTTCTTTTCACTTGTTGAGAGAGGTTGTTTGCAACCCAACCCACTTCGAAGGCTAGGGACGACCCGGCAGTTGCCACAAACGCCTGATCGGAAATTCCGGCTTTGTAATGCAGAACATATCGTTAGACCATTCGATATGTTTCCGATCTCCGGCCACTCAATCGCTTTCTGATTGTATGTGACCACTCTATTTGTTGTTTGGAATAAAGCACCAAAGGCAGCCGCTGATTTTTAAGTTGGTGTTATAGGAAGGGCGGCCACAACAAATATCCAGCACCTTGTTCGTGACAGTGATCAAATAAAGACCGTTAAGTCTTTACCCGATCAAACACCGGCGAACATTAAGCCTACAGACGATTGGCTGTCAATAATTTTTCGGGAATGATAAAGAAAATTTACAAGGAATTATTCTCGCCTGACTGGCGATCTGCTGTGGCTGAGCAGACTGTTTCTCAGTCCTGTTTTATCTGGCTCAGAACTTCGATTCCGTATCGCGCGATTTTTGTTTGGCCCAATCCGAAAATACCGCTCAGCTCTTCGACCGTTCGCGGACGAGCGATGGCCAGATGTTCAAGCGTTTTGTCCTGACAAATCATATAAACCGGCACGCCTTCGTTTCGCGCAATTTCCTGTCGCCATTGGCGAAGCTTGTCGAACAACAAACGTTCGTCGGCGGTCATCGGTCGCAATTCAATCGGCGGACGTTTGGCTTTGCGAACGGGTCGCTCTGTCGCTTGATCGTCTTTCGGAACAATCTGTGCGCGATGCAGTTCTTCCGCCAACCTTCCGGCTGCATCCAATCGTTCCGTCAGTTCCTGAAAAACTCGCAAGGCGATCTGCGCGTCAAGAGCAGCGTAATCCAATTGTTCGCGGCTTAAAGGTCGCCGCCGCCAATCGCTTTGTTGATAAGTCTTGTCCAGCTTCAATCCGAATAGATGTTCGGAGACCGAAGCCAGGCTGAACGAACGCAAGCGCAGAGTCCTTCGCGCCAGTTTCAACGTGTCCACCAATCCGGCGACGGCAAATCCAGCCTGACGCAAAACGCCGTCATCGAATCTGGCGTTGTGCGCAGCCATCATCGCCACAGGGTCTTCGATCAAAGCGCGTGTTTCTTCCACGCCAGCCGCCAAAGCATCAACCACGACGACTTCGCCGGTGGGCGAAGCCAGTTGCACCAGACTGAGCAGGTTTTGACGCGTCGAATAATTCCAGAATGTTTCAGTATCCAATCCGATGATCGGTTGGTTGGCGAACGCAGTCAGAGCAGCCTTCGCCTCATCGGGATCAATCAGGTATTCGTAAGCAATTGCCTTCATCATTGAATTGTTTTTTCGGCTTATCGGTCGGCGCGCATACTGACATCCAACAATCGCTAAAGCAAGACTGGATGATTGAAACCTCAGCGGCCATTACTCACATGACAGTTACTTTTTCGCAATCGAATGTAATCCTGCCACCAATCGCAACAAAAAATAGAACGCGCTTCAAAAGCGACTTTTGGTCAGGGCTTTTTTTGCCTCAATCGCCTTGAAAACCCACTGATTGGCCGCTCCACAACGAACATATTCCCTTTGCCCACAGTAGTGATAAGCAGAGACGAAAATATAAAGAGCGAGCAGCAAAGCTCGCCGTCCATCCTCAGAGTTAATCGGAAAAACATAACGACCGGACTCAGGTCAACGAACAAACCATCGGAGGGAGGGACATATGATCGCTTATGCCAGTACAAAGTTCGCAACTGACAAATCCAAACTCACAAACATCTGCTGGAAAATCATCGCCGAAGCGCTTTCATTCTCCTGTCGCTTTCGGGTGATGATAATTACCTGCGTGCTTGCCGGCGCATCGTCGGCAATGGCTGATGATTCCCTGCGTTATCGTGGAGGCCTACGCAACAGCCAAGACGAACATCGGCTCAGCGCCGAACAGTTATCCAAACTACTTGAAAGCCTGCGCCATAAATCCGGCTTTATGGAAATGCGCTTCGACGAAGATGAATTTTTGCATCTCGGCGACAGGTCGAAGATCGAGGGAGGCTCATCGCTCGCTCGCGCTTTGCTGATTGCCGCAGTTGATCGTGATCGGGCGATTGACCTTGAAACCCATAACAGGTCTTCGCAGGTCGCGTTCGCTCGTTTGGCAAGCCCGATAAATTTCACCAACCGCACAAGCGGAGCACGAATTTCCGTTTATCCGATCCAAATTGATTTCAACGATTTCGACCATCTGAGAGGCGACAGGGCGGCGATTGAAGCTTTCGACCTTGGGTTTGTCGTGCTGCATGAATTGGGACACGCCGCGCTGGGATTAAGCGATGCGCTGGTCAATGGTCAGGGACCTGGCGAATGCGAGGAATATATCAACGGCATTCGCAGGGAGTTGGCAATACCCGAACGACAGAGCTACATGGCTCGCGCATTCATTTCAAGAACCTTCCCTTTCCAGGCTCCTTATCGAAAGGCGGAACTGATTTTTGCGCGCAAGACTGATCGGGAGGGCAAAACCAAAAGCCACAGGCTCAATTTAAGTTGGGAAACCGACCGAGTGGGAGCGGTCATGCAAACCGAATACAAACCGCAAACGACTTCTCCGCGTTCGCAATCGCAGGTTGCGCCGTGAAGCTGACAATCGAAATTTATGATCACTTTCGTCTGGCGTACAAACGCATCACATCGCCAAAATTCAACCGCAGAGTGCGGTCATCAAAATCGAGCGCGCGGCTGATCAAACCCAGCAATCGCGCAACCGTTTGATTGTATCGGCCAATGCGGCTGATCAACAGTCGCGCGCTCATCGCCTTGCCGACGGTGCAAAGTTCGCGGACTTCAAAACCTGTTTCTTCACACAGACGCGTCAGAGTTTGCGGATTGAAAAAATAAAGATGATCGGGAATGAATTGTCGCCAGCGCGCGCCCAGCAATCGAAACCAGAGGTTGGCGATGTCAGGCGTTTCAAGCGCTAACCATCCGCCCGGTTTGATCACACGATGAAGTTCGCGCATTTCGGCCTGCGGGCTGCGGAAATGTTCAATCACGTGATAAAGCGCGGCCACGTCGAACTGTTCGCGCTGAAAACCTGCGTCGCTCAATGCTCCATTGAAACACTGCAAGCCGCGCGCGACGGTTATCCGGCTTGAATTCACATCGGCTTCGACGCCGAAAACTTCGAACGAAGAGCTTGCGCTGGCCAGCATCTCGCCGGTTGAACAACCAACTTCCAGCAATCGTCCGTTGGCGACAAAACGTTTCAAATCGTTCAATCGCTCCTGCGCCATCAATTCTCGCCACGGCTGTTCGCTCCGTTCGACTTCGGGTTCAACCAACGCAAGCTCTTTCGCGCGTTCGGCCAGCCGACTCATTTCGGCTGCGACCTGCTGGCTGGCCGCAATCGCTTCGACATCAGAGAGATTTCCGTCAGACAAAATGACGTAGTACAAATCGCAGCTTCGGCAGCGAACGAGCGGTCCATCCAATCGTCGAGTTTCCAAAACGAACTCGGATTCGGTTGCGCCGCAAAGATCGCAGGCTACGGATTTGAAATCTGAGTTTTGAGTTTCCGGCTTCAAGCCTGCTCCAATCCGCTGGCTTCACGATAAAGCTGCAATGTTTTTTCAGCCGCCGCTCTCCAGGTGAATTTCGCCGCCTGCTCTATTCCCTGCTCTCGCAATCGCGCCCGCAGCGATGGATCGCCGGTAATTCGCAAAAGCGCCTCGGCAAGTTCGGATTCATTTTTCGGATCAATCAGCAAAGCGGCCTGGCCGGTTACTTCGGGCAAACTGGAAACATTGCTGGTGACAACAGGCGTTCCGCAAGCCATCGCTTCCAGCGGCGGCAAACCGAATCCTTCAAACAGCGACGGATAAACAAAAGCCTTTGCCGCTCGATAAAGTTTCGGCAAATCCATATCCTCGACGTATCCGGTCAGAATCACGTCGTCAGCCCAAGTCCGGCGTTTCACTTCGGCAAAGATTTCATCGGCCAGCCACAGCTTGCGTCCAACGATGACAAGCTGAGGCGCGAAGCCATCGTTTTCGCCGCGCAACTTCGCATAGGCTCGAATCAATCGAAGCAGATTCTTTCGCGGCTGCAAACTGCCGACCGCCAGCAGAAAATCTCTGCCGATGCCGAACCGACGGCGAATGTCTTCGGCTTCGGATGGCGATTCAATCTGAGTCGTGAAATGAGGTTCGATGCCGTTGTAAGTGACTGCGACTTTTTCAGGCGGGAGTTTGTAAGTTCGCAAAATGTCCTGCCGCGAGTATTCGGAAACTGTGGCGATTCGCGCGGCGCGGCTAGCGGTTCGCCTGACCGTCAGCTTCAATTGGAATGATCCGCGTCGTGTGAATGTTTCAGGCATGTGTTCAAAGGCTAGATCGTGAATGGTAGCGACGACCGGCGCGGGGCAAAACGGCGGAGCGGTGTATTGAACGTGCAAAACATCAACCGGTCGCCGCCTCAGTTCGTAAGTCAAAATCAGCGGGACTTTCACCAGCGGAGTCGGCGGCGGCAACAATCGAACGTTGAAATTCGGAAACTGCTGGCAGAAGACATCGCGCCATTGCGCCGCCGCTTCGGCATTCGCCAGATAAAGCGTGTAGCGGTTCTGGCCGTCAATTTCGGCCAATGCGCGAATCAAACCTCTGATGTATGTTTCATTTCCGCCCTGCTGCCGTCCAATGGCGTGAGCGTCTATTCCGATGTGCATTAGTTATTCATCGAACCGGCTCAGGTAAAGCAGGTTTTCATAATCCACAATGGCGATTTTCAGTTGCCGTAACCAACCTTGTCGCCCCAATAAGTTGCGCTGTAAGCCGGATGCTTCGCGAAATAGACCATGCCTATAATAGCCACTCCGCAAGTTTGAATAATGACCTCGTGTCCGAATGAATTAATCGGGCCGCCTAATGACATCAAGGTCAGCGGCATCCCGTTTTCTACAGATAGGCCAAGCTCTTCCGCAGTTTCTCTGCCAAACAAGCAAACTTCGGATCCGGTATCAACTTTGGCGGAAGCATTACAAGACACATTTCCTGAACGGAGTATTACCGGAATGGTAATCCCTGTGTCACGATCCGGGTAAACATATTTATTAGTGAAAGTGAGTTGATCAGCCATAAATCAAACCCGAACGAAGGGGTGTTCCGGCATCGGCTCAACAAAAGTAATCATTGGCAAGTAAGCGCCTGAGGCTTTGGCTGCTTTGCTAACTACATAGTAATCGGTGTTGTGGGCAATAAGCTTGTAACCATCAAGCGCGACCCATTGCCCTTCGTATTCCCGCCCATGATCCGCCAACCATTTCATCGTACCTTGTTGGTCAGGTTCGGGGATTGGATCAACAAATTTTCCTTGCGACTCTTTCTTTTTAGCCGCCGTTTGCTGGTCCATCAACTTCAGCAGCAACGCTCGTTCACCTTCAGGCAATGCAGTGATTTCTTCCAGAAGTTTTTCAACTGTAGCTGTCGCCATTTGTTTTTCTCCAAAGCTCTATTACTTCCTGCTGGTCAATTTATCCAGCGCCGCCTGCGCCAGGTCGTAATGTTCAAACCTTCGTTCGTCGGCTCGGAAAGCGGCGGAATGGTACAGCCGTCTTCCGTTGACCACCTTGGGGCGGTGTTTCATATGCAGCATTTCGTGGTAAAGAACAAATTCGACCAAAACTTCCGGCACGTCGGCGGCATCCAGCGAACGGCTGATGACTATCGTGTCGTGAACGTAATCGTGGTGACCCAGAATGCGCCGGGTTTTCCGTGCGCTCCAGGTCAAAGTCACCGCCGGCAATTCGCTGTTGAAGTATCGGCGATTGAGCCGCGCAAACAGTTGGTTGAGATTGTAAACGCGTCCGTTGGAACTGCTGACCATTTTCCGACCGCGCTGGCGTTTGGCCAGATCGGAAGCGCGCTGCACATCCGGATGGTAAGCGTATTGGCGGTAAAGGTTCTGATGCTCGGTGCCTACGCGTTTGTTAAACAGTTTGCCGACCAAAATAAAAGCCAGCGCGCGATGCACTCGCGGCGGAGCATCCCGCACGATGTCCGACAATCGCACGTAAATGTTCTGCTTCCGCAACCGGATCGTATGATTCAATCCAGCAAAAGGATAAAACGCGATGTGGATTTCCGGCATATCCGAACGTTTGGTGATCTGGCGGAAAGCCTCAGTAAAGTGCATCTTCAATGAATGTTCGCCCGCTGTCATATCCAATACCTTTCCGCTCGCAACACCTGGCATTCGAATGAGTGAGAAACTGAACCTTATGAAAGCCGTCTGAAGCGCCCGGCGACGAGCTTTAGGCCAGCATGCTAGGTATTAGGGCAATCCCGCGTCAACCTTTTGTGAACGCGGGCAAAGATCGTGCTATTCTCAGGCTATGCCTACCAGCAAGACCGAATCCAGCCTCTTCCCCGAAATGGAAGAGTTGCCCAAATCGCGCGTGAAGTCCGCCGTGACTGATCCATCAGCGCCTTTGGCCGAACGCATGCGCCCGCGAACGCTGGAAGAATTCGCCGGTCAGGAGCATTTGCTGGCGCAGGGAAAATTGCTGCGAAGATTGATCGAAGAAGACCGTCTGACTTCGCTGGTTTTCTGGGGGCCGCCGGGAACAGGCAAAACCACTCTGGCGCGAATCATCGCTCATCGCACGGCTTCGGACTTCGTTCCTTTCAGCGCGGTCACTTCCGGCATCAAGGAAATCAAACAGGTCATGACCGAAGCCGCCGAGTTGAAAATCAAATTGCAGCGGCGGACGGTTTTGTTCGTGGATGAAATCCATCGTTTCAACCGCGCTCAGCAGGACGCTTTTCTGCCTTACGTCGAAAACGGCACGATCATTTTGATCGGAGCGACGACCGAAAACCCTTCCTTTGAAATCAATTCGGCCTTGCTGTCGCGGCTGAAAGTCTTCGTTCTGGAACAACTGACCGAAGACGAAATCCTGCGCATCCTGCAACAAGCTCTGACCGACAACGAACGCGGGTTGGGCAAATTGAACGTCGAAATCGCCGAAGAGCAATTGCGAAAGTTGGCCAGCTTCACTGGCGGCGATGCTCGAACGGCGCTGAACACGCTGGAACTGGCTGCGCTTTCTGCCAAACCGGACGAAAGCGGCAATCGAACAATCACCGACGAAGATTTGCAGGAAGCCTTGCAACGCGCATCGGCGCTGTACGACAAAACCGGCGAACAGCATTACAACCTGATTTCGGCCTTCATCAAATCCATTCGCAATTCTGACGCGGACGCGACATTGTATTGGTTGGCGCGAATGATCGAAGGCGGCGAAGACCCTATGTACATCGCTCGCCGCATAGTCCATCACGCTTCGGAAGATGTAGGCATGGCCGACCCGCAGGCTCTGGTCGTCGCGGCGGCTTCTGCCCAGGCAACGCATTTGATCGGATTGCCCGAAGCGAAATACGCGCTGGCCGAAGCCGCGCTTTATCTGGCCCTGGCTCCGAAATCGAACAAAGTCGCCGTCGCATACGAAACCGCCGCTGCTGACGCTCGCGCAACTCAGGCCGAACCGGTTCCGCTGCACTTGCGCAATGCTCCGACCGGTTTGATGAAAGGTCTGGGTTACGGCAAGGATTACAAATACGCTCACGATTACGAGGACGCGAAAACGGATATGATTTGTCTGCCTGAAAAGCTGAAGGGAAAGAAGTATTACGAGGAATGACGCTCATTACTTTGCGGGAGGGAAATCTGAAAACATATGGCTGCACAATTTGATCTGAGAGGAAAAGTCGCAATCGTCACCGGCGCGAGTTCCGGCATCGGACGCGCCACGGCATTGGCGCTCGCTCGCAACGGAGCGGCGGTCGTCGTCAATTATCACCGCAATGAGCGCGGAGCCGAAGAAACCGTCGCCGACATCCAGGCGATGCGCCGAAACGCGCTGGCCGTTTGCGCAGATGTCAGTCAACGCGTGGACGTTCTGCGAATGATCGGGGAAAGCGTGGATAATTTCGGCGGCGTGGACATTCTGGTCAACAACGCCGGCGGCATTGTCAAACTGATGCCGATTGATGATTGCACCGACGACGTTTGGGACGCGGTGATGGGCGTCAACCTGAAAGGCGTCTTTCTCTGTTCGCAGGCGGTGATTCCCTACCTGAAGGAAAAAGGCAGCGGGCGGATTATCAACGTCACTTCCATCGCCGCCGAACACGGAGGTTTTGCGACTTCAATGCCATACGCAGCGGCAAAAGCCGCGGCAAACGCCTTCACCAAAGGATTGGCGCGCGAGCTTGGCCAGTACAACATCACAGTCAACGCAGTTTCGCCTGGGATTATATTGACACCGCTGCACGACAAATTTTCTCATCCCGAATGGTTGCAAAAAGTCATCGGCTCGACTCCGCTTCAGCGCGCGGGAGGCCCGGAAGAAGTCGCCGAACTGATCAACTTTCTGGCTTCGGACGAAGCGGGATTCATCACCGGAGAAATTTACGGAATTGACGGCGGCAGGTAAGGTTGAGTTTCACGCAAAGCCGCCAAGTCGCATCTCTAAAGACGGCTTCGCGTGAGAGCCATCGTTTTTACAGGAAGCGGATCAGTTTCAAACGATCAAAGATATTCTGGCCGGGGCAGTTTGTTGATTTCACGTCGCGATGACCGAAGACATCGCGTCCGAGCGGATGTTCCGATCCCAGATTGACGAAGCCTTTATCTTCGCGAAGCTCGCGCAGCCAGTTTCCCAACCCGACAAGATTTGCATCCAGATTTGGCGGCAAAGGCGTCCGTTGGAAATCTCCCTGAAATGAAACCGCAATGGCCGGGGTATTGTGCCCGACGGTGTGAGCGCCCGAACGTTCCAGCCCGCGGCCTTCGCCCAGAACCAGATCGCCATTGGACATGCAAAAGGCCACGAAGTTGTACGGCACATCCTTGCCCAAATCCGGGCGAATGGTTTGCAACTGCTTCATCTTGGCTTTCACTTTGTCAATGGTTTCCCATTCGTTGATCGTCGCGTCGTTATCCACGATCACCGTGTGATGAATGAAAACTTCCGTCCGACGGCGCGGGTCAACGATTGATCCCAATCGCGGCAAGCTGGCGCTGGCTCCCCAATCGCTGCGCGACAAAACGATTACCTTGCTGCCGTCCGTATTGGCCTCGCTGGCCTTGATGACTTGAGAAACAACCGAAACATGCGGCGCGGGAATGTTGCGGAACGCCATGACCATAATGGATTTGCCCGCCAGATTCGCCGGAACCTTGAAGGTCAGCGATTCTCCGGCGGCGGCGAAGTTGGCGACTTCCTTGTCGCCGCTTTTGACCAGCCAATTGATCTTCTTCTTTTCCGCTTCCGGAGGATTTGAGACGTTGAAGGAACTGGCGCGATAAGTGGCTTCCTTGCCGCCGACGACCTGAGACGGCCCGGCGACGCTTCTGACTAACAACATGATTGACTCCTTTTTGGGAAAGTCCGAAACCGAAGTTTCCGACCGAGTTTTTTGTGACTGAGATTGAACCGTGACGCCAACGATTCACTTGATACGGCTGAGAAAATCTTTCTGGCGACGCGCCGAGTATAGTCACAGAGCAAAGGCAAAGCAACGGACAAGACCAATCAGCATTTTTTGTCTCTTTGCGGCGGAGTACCTGTTAATGCTAACTTTACGCCGACCGAAATGAACCTGCGAAACTATCTCTTCATCAAGGAGAACAAATTTATGAGCAAGAAACGCGCCGTCTTTCTCTCAGTCTTTTGCTGCGCGCTGGCTTTCGTCGTTGTCGGCGTCAGCGCCCAGAAAACTCAATACCCGATGACCAGAAAAGTAGATCACGTGGATGATTACCACGGCACGAAAGTCCCAGACCCTTATCGCTGGCTGGAAGACGACAATTCAGCCGAAACGGCCAAATGGGTCGAAGAGCAAAACAAAGTCACTTTCGCTTACCTGGAAAAAATTCCTTACCGCGCAAAACTCAAAGAGCGATTGGAACAGATTTACAACTATCCGAAGATCGGCGCTCCGTTTCGCAAAGGCGAGTTGTACTTCTTTTACAAAAACGACGGATTGCAAAATCAGAGCGTGCTTTACGTCCAGAAAGGTATGAACGGCACGCCTGAAGTTATGCTCGATCCGAACAAATGGTCTCCGGACGGAACCATCCGCTTGAGTTTCATTCCATCGAAGGACGCCAAATACGCCGTCATCGGAATTTCAAAGAGCGGTTCGGATTGGCAGGAATATCAGTTGATGGAAGTCGCCACGAAAAAAATGCTGGCCGACAAAATCGAATGGGTGAAAGTATCGGGCGCAGCCTGGGCTGGCGACGGATTCTTTTACAGCCGTTATCCCGCGCCGGAAAAAGGCCGCGAGCTTTCGACCAAAAACGAAAACCACCAGGTCTGGTTTCACAAGGTCGGCACGGCTCAAAGCGAAGACGAGTTGGTTTACGAAGACAAGGCCAATCCGCAGCGCTTTCATACCACCAGCACAACCGAGGACGAGCGATTCGTTTTGCTGACCATTTCCGACCGTGGCAAAGGCAAGAAAGGTAATTCGCTTTTCTTCCGCGACCTGACGAAAGCCGAAAAGAAATTCACGCCGATTGTCAGCGAGATTGGAGATGACAGTTTCGGCGTAGTGGACAACATTCAGACGTCCGGGGGCGACAAGTTTCTGGTTGAAACCAACAAGAACGCTCCGAACGGCAAAGTCGCTCTCTTTGATCCGAAAACAGGCAATTGGTCGGACGTGCTGCCAGAAAAGCCCGAACCGCTGCAAAACGCAGGCACTGCGGGCGGCAAGCTGTTCGCCACTTACCTGAAAGACGTGACGACCAAGGCTTATGTTTACAGTCTGGACGGCAAGCTGGAAAACGAAGTGAGAATGCCCGGTCCCGGAACTGCTGGCGGTTTCGGCGGCAACAACGACGACAAGTTCGTTTTCTACAGCTTCACTTCGCTGAACTATCCGCCGACGATTTTCCGTTACGACATCGCCACGAAAAAATCTTCCGTTTACCGCGAAGTAAATATTCCCGGTTACAAAGCCGACGATTACGAAACCAAACAGGTCTTTTACAACAGCAAGGACGGAACGCGCGTTCCGATGTTTTTGGTTTACAAAAAAGGCTTGAAGCTGGACGGCAACAACCCGACGCTGCTTTACGGTTACGGCGGATTCAACGTAACGAACTCGCCATCTTTCAGCCCGCTGCGCGTTGCGATGCTGGAAAACGGATTCGTTTACGCTTCGGCGAACATGCGCGGCGGAGGCGAATACGGCGAGAAATGGCACGAGGCCGGAACGAAGCTGAAAAAGCAAAACGTGTTCGACGATTTCATCGCCGCTGCCGAATGGCTGATCGCCAACAAATACACTTCGTCGGAAAAGCTGGCGATACAGGGCGGATCGAACGGCGGTTTGCTGGTCGGCGCGGTGTTGAACCAACGGCCTGAACTTTTCAAAGCCGCCATTCCGCAAGTCGGCGTGATGGACATGCTGCGATTCCACAAATTCACCATCGGATGGAACTGGATTGCCGATTACGGTTCCAGCGACAACCCGGCGGAATTCAAAGCGCTGTTTGCATATTCGCCGATCCACAACATTCGCGAGATCAAATATCCAGCGACGCTGATCACCACCGCCGATCACGACGACCGCGTGGTTCCGGCGCATTCGTTCAAATACGCTGCGACTTTGCAGGCTAAACAACGCGGCGACGCTCCGATCCTGATTCGCATTGAAACCAAATCAGGCCACGGAGCCAGCAACACCGCCAAACAGATAGAAGGCACTGCGGACATTTACGCCTTCCTGTTCCAAAACCTGGGCGTGACGCCCAAATTCGCCAGCATGGCGAAAAACT
>CAYRQB010000043.1:19610-25173 GCA_964426025.1 uncultured Heliomicrobium sp. | reverse complement strand
TCTGCTGAAGACTTGCGCCCACCAAAAGTTCTGGCACTTATGAAGATGGCGAGTTCTTCAAGGAAACTTCCGAAGATTCCTTCTTCTTGAGAGGAAAGATGGGCCTCCAGCAACCCCTTCACCAAGTCGTGAGCGTCAACAATATGCTTGGCTTTATAAAGATAAGGATTTTTCCGCTTGAGAACGTCTCGGAGTTTGAGCCTGGTTAGGTTTTCCAATCTGCGCTGATGAAAGCCCTGAATGTTTTGCTCAATAAAAACAGTTATTTCTTTGACAGTGATGTCACCCATTTTTTGCCCGCCCGTTTTTTAGTGAGGGAGCGGAAGCCTTGAAAAGCGGTTCGATCAAATCCTGCACCCGTGACTTGGCCAGTTCGCAGTATTCCGGCAATACATCTATGCCAACACAGTTACGCCCAAGGTTATAAGCTGATTCACAAGTCGTCCCTGACCCAACAAAAGGATCAAGCACCCAATCACCTGTTTCAGTGAAAAGCTTGATGAACCACTCTGGCAACGCCGATGGAAAAGCCGCGCTGTGACGTTTGTTGCCGCTTTCCGTAGCCAGATGCAGAACGTTTGTCGGATAGGCGAGATCGCGGTCCAACCAATTGGCGATGTTTTTACCAAAGCCACTGCCGACTTGAGAATCAAACCTGACCACATCGTTCTTACCCAACGACTTGAGCCTTGTTTCGGCCCAGTTTCCCATTGGAACCCTCACTTCGTCTTGGAACATCTTGAACTTCTTGGTTTTGTTGAACTGAAGGCATCGCTCCCAGGCGTCACGAAAACGGTTTGGCCATTTACCGGGATAGCAGTTCTTCTTGTGCCAAATGAACTCTTCAGTCCACAGCCAGCCTTGTTTACGCAAAGCCAGAATAAGTTCCAGAACGTAAGTGTGCCGCTCGCCATTCACGGCCTTTTCTTTAATGTTCAAGATAAATGTGCCAGTAGGTTTCAAGACTCGCAGAAATTCTTCGGCGCGAGGTAGAAACCATTCGACATAATCTTCTGGTTTAATTCCGCCATAGGTTTTATCACGGCTGTCAGCGTAAGGCGGCGAAGTAACGATCAAATCAAACCGATCATCGTCAAACTGCCTCAGTACTTCCAAACAATCCCCACAACGAATATCTGTCATCAGTTCAGCCATCAGATACTTCCCTGTTTCTGTCAATTGAGTTTGAAGTTGTTAAATCAGTCAACAAGCTAGCCCGGCTGGTATGTTCGAGTCAATTTAACACCCGAGCAAAGCCTGGCAGGCTTCGTTATAAATGTCCGACCGAAATGTGGCACTTACATGATCATCTGATTGCCAAGGCGTTGGGCGGAGAAGCTACGCCGCCGAGTTTGTTGAGCGGCGCAGCGGTGAAGAAACATTCGTAACGCCGGTCTGCCGCGCAAGCCGCCGCCAGCGCGTCCAGAGTGAACATTTCTCCGATTGGCATTCCCCACAATCCGATGATCGTGTCGTGCAACGCTTCGTCTTCCTTGGGGAACGGATTGGCTTCAAAACTGGGATTGTCGCTGCACACGGCGGCAAAGTGGTTGTCCCACAAAAACCGCAACGAATCTTCGCCTTGCGTCATTCCCGCCACCTGCATTCCGCCGGGTTGGGCAAGCGCGATTCGCTGCTCATCGCTGAGCGAGTCATACCATTCGATCCAACCAACGCGCAGCAGCAGAATATCGCCGGATTGAAAGCTGACGCCTTGCCAATCCGCCGCAGCTTGCAGTTGTTCCGCCGTGATGCCGTAACGAACGCCCGGCGAATACTCGATGCCGTGCGCATCGGCGAAGCGGCGAAAATCAATCAGCACGCCTCGCCCGGCAATTCCCCTGCGCGCCCAATGGTGAATGCCGTTGCGCGGATTTTCCGGGTCGGCAATCTGCTCTTCGGTCACGCCGTTGTAAAAGCCGAATTCCCGATGACCGTAATGCCTCAAGCCGTCCCACTGCGAAGATGATTGCGTGTTGAAGTTGTTGTAAATGTCATCGAAGACATTTTTGCGCCGCCGGTGGATCGTGTGATTCAACGCCGAACGGCTGAAGAGCGGCGGGTTCGGCTTTTCCAGTTCCCAACTCATCGGGAAGACTTCGCCCGTTTTGACCAGCCCGGCGGCAGCGGCAACTCGCTCCGGCGTCAGCAGATTCAGCGTACCGATTTCGTCATCGTCGCCAAAAACTCCCCAAGCGGAACGCGGCGGGTAATCGGACTTGATTGGCAATTCGTCGAGGGTTGGCAAGCGTTCAAGCTTGTTCATCAATATCCATCTCCAAGATCAGATTTCTTGAGTGAGTACAGGAAATTCAACCACGGGGAGCACGGGATACACGGGGGAAAACAAAGCCTTTTCACCCGATTCTCCCCGTGGTTCCAATCCGTACACCAACAGCAAACAGATCTAATTGAATAGTCAATCGGCGATTGATTGATACGTCAGGACGCGGAACTCCGAACCGTATTCCAGGCCTGTGTGCGGCAGAATCTGGATCATAAAAATACCGATCAACTGTTCCTGCGGGTCAATCCAGAAACGAGTGCCTGCGGCTCCGCCCCAATTGTATTCGCCGGGCGATCCCATCATTCCTGCTTCACCCGGAGCTTTGCTGACCGCAAAGCCCAGACCGAATCCCGTGCCCGGTCCCATCCCTGGAATGCTTCCCAGATTGTCACTGCTCATCAGTTGAACCGTCTTGCGGCTGAGCAATCGTTTGCCGTTGTATTGCCCGTTGTCCAGCAGCATCTGGCAGAAGCGCAGGTAGTCATACGCCGTCGAAGTCAGACCGCCTCCGCCCGAAAGCATGCCTTGTGATTGCAGAAAGTCCGGCACTGCGTTCGGGAATGCGTCGTAACATTCCTGACGCGTCGAGCAGGTCGGCGATGGTTGCAGCTTGCCTTCTTTGGTAATTGTGTAGAGTTTAGCGAAGCGGTCTTTTTTACTCGCGGGAACGATGAAACCGGTGTCGTTCATTTCCAGTGGGGTGAAAATTCGCTCCTGCAAAAATTGATCGAAGGGTTTGCCGGACAGAACTTCGACCAAACGGCCTTGCACGTCCACCGAAACGCTGTAATGCCAGCGCGAGCCGGGTTCGTATTGCAGCGGAATCTTCGCAAGCTCTGTGACGAATTCGGCCAGATTCAGTTGGCCTAGCCTTTTGGCTTTGCGATATTCATGATCCAACAGCGTGTCGCCAAACCCGCCGTAAGTCAGCCCCGCCGTGTGCCGCATCAAATCGCGGATGGTGATCGGGCGTCTGGCCGGAACGGTTTTCATGACGGGCTTGCCGGTTTGCGGGTCTTTTTCTTCGACGGCGACCTGCATCTTGGCGAATTCGGGCAGGTATTTGGCGACAGGTTCGTTGAGCTGAAACTTCCCTTCTTCGTATAGCATCATCAGCGCGACGTTGGTGATGGGTTTGGTCATCGAATAGATGCGATGAATGGTATCCATCTGCATGGGCTTTCCGGCTTCCATATCGGCCATCCCGAAAGTTTCCGCATAAGTGACTTTTCCTTTCCGAGCGATCAAGCCGGATGCGCCGGGAATGCGTTTTTCAGCGATGTGCCGATTCATCACCGAACGAATGTGCGCCAACCGATTAGCCGACATCCCGACGGTTTCAGGCGCGACAACCGCAGGATCGTTTTTTGTATCGCCTTTGACCGGACCGATGATCGGATTGACAGCCAGCGCCAGCATCAGCGCCAGAATGGAAAACAGCAAACGTTTCATAGTTCCTCCAGAGATAAATGATTGAGACTACAACTCAATCGCCGAGTCGTTTGGTTTCGGCGCGTTCGATAATCAAAGCCAGCGGCATTGCGCCTTCGTCGGCAGCTTTCGGGCAGTGGCGAAGGCCTTTCGGAATGACAATGCCTTGCCCGGCGCTGAGCAGAAAATGCCCGGTTTCGGTTTGAAACAGAATCTCGCCTTCCAGCACGATGAAGCATTCGTCTTCGTCATCGTGCGCGTGCCAACGCTCAAACTCGCCCTGAAACTTCACCAGCCGGATGGCAAAATCGTCTACGGTAGCCAGATTGACCGGCGAATAAGCTTCGGTGATTTGATCGCGGATTTGGCGGATAGAAAAAAGCTGAATGTCCATTGCTTGATCCTTTGGGAACGCACGCGCCCTCGCGTGCGATTTCTATCGAATGCCAGCACGCGAGGGCGCGTGCGTTCCCAGGCTTACTTCTTCACAACCTGACCGCCTTTCATGACGAATTTGATGCGTTCCAGTTCGGTCACGTCTTTGGTCGGGTCGCCTTCGACGGCAATCAGATCGGCCAACTTCCCCGCTTCGATTGCGCCGATGCGGTCTTCCTGACCCAGTAACTTTGAAGCGTGAACCGTCGCGGTTTGAATCGCCTGAATCGGAGTCATACCGAGTTTGACGTAAACGGCAAATTCGCGCCCGTTCAAACCATGAGGGTAAACAGCCGAATCAGTGCCGAAAGCGACGGGCACGCCCTGAGACAAAGCTCGCGCAAAATTCGTTCGCATAATTGGCATGACTTCTTTGGCTTTGGCGATGATGGATGGCGGCAAACCAAGTTTTTCGTAATTGGCCAAAAACCAATCGCCAAGATAAAGCGTCGGGACAAGGTAAGCGCCGCGCTCTTTCATCAACTTGACGGCTTCATCGTCAATGTAAGAACCGTGTTCGATGGAATCCACTCCGGCCAGCACGGCCAGTTTGATGCCGTCTCCGCCGTGAGCGTGAGCGGCGACTTTGCGCCCGGCGCGATGGGCTTCGGCAACGATGGTTTTCATTTCTTCCAGCGTGTATTGCGAAGCTTTGGGATCGTCGCCGAGCGACAACACCCCGCCGGTTGAACAAATCTTGATGACGTTCGCGCCGTATTTTATGACCTCGCGAGTCTTGGTCATCACGCCTTCGACGCCGTCGGCCACGCCATCGGATTTGTGGTGAAACTCAAAAGGCAAAAGGTTGTCATCGCAATGCCCGCCAGTAATTCCCAGACTTGGGCCGGATGCAACAATGCGCGGGCCGGGCACTTCGCCAGCGTCAATCGAATCGCGCAAAGCGATGTCCGAATATCCGCGCGCGCCGACGTTGCGAACGGTCGTGAATCCTGCTTCCAAAGTCAGTCGAGCGTTTTTCGCGCCCTTCAAAGCTTCGCGCGGAGTCGAAATTCCCAATCCCGAATAGCCGAATCCGCCAGGATCGAATGTCAGATGCGTGTGGCAATCAATCAATCCGGGAAGCACCGTCATGTTTTTCAGATCAATGACTTCGGCTCCGGCGGGAACCGTGACGTTTGCGCCGACGGCAATAATGCGTTCGTTTTCGATCAGGATGAATGCGTTTTGAATCATCTGGCCTGTGCGAACGTCCAGCACGCGACCCGCTTTGATGGCTACGACTTTCGTCTGCTGGGCATTAACGACAACCGACAGCGAGCAGGCAACAAGCAATAAGACTAAAAGTCTGAGTTTCATTTTTGGGGTTCTCCTGTTGAGGTTCTCCTGAATATTAGTTGAGCCGTTTGGCTTTGATGATTTTGATTGGAGGCGTCAACGCCTGGTCTTTGT
>CAYRQB010000043.1:0-19510 GCA_964426025.1 uncultured Heliomicrobium sp. | reverse complement strand
TTGAGCCGTTTGGCTTTGATGATTTTGATTGGAGGCGTCAACGCCTGGTCTTTGTAAGACGATTGATGAATCTTTTTGACGACTTCCATGCCTTTGACGACTTTGCCGAACGCCGCGAAACCTTGTGCGTCGGCGTTGCGCTTGCCGCCGAAATCCAGTTCCGGCTGGTCGCCAATACAAATAAAAAAGTCTGACGTGGCAGTGTCGGCAAATGCGCGAGCCATCGAAATTGTTCCGCCTTTGTGTTTCAAACCGGTGACGCTGGTACGCTCCAATTTTATCGGCCCGAAATTATCTTTGGCTTTATCTGGATTCACGCCCGCCTGAATAACTTCGATTTTGACCGCGTTGTTTGGCTGATTGTCGGGATTCAGTTTGACCGTCCGATGGAATCTGCCGCCGTCGTAATGTCCCGCGTCAACGTAGCGAAGAAAGTTTTCTGTCGTGCCCGGCGCGCGCTTGGCGTCAAGTTCGACTTCTATGTCGCCGAGTTCGGTTTGAATCAAGACTCGAATCAGGCTTGCGCTGTTCTTTGAAGAACGCTGAGCGTTAGCAATCGCAGCAGCCAATGCCGCGATTGCTAACAGACAAACGCAAACAATCAAAAGCTTGCGGATCATTGTCTCTTCCCTTCTGCCATCAGGCGAATCAATGACTGGATTGCATGGTATGTTCTAGCCGTTGGATTACTGCCGCCGGATGATAAGGCTGAGCGATGCAAGTGGCAACTTGTTGGGATATACTTCCGCTCGCCACCCTGTCAGCTTACGCGGAGATTATCCCGACAATGCGCAGCCCTTTTTATCAAGCCAACTTTTGCGCCGAATGCGGCAACCAGATCAAAGCGCGCAGCGTTTTCAGAATAGGATACTTTTGCGATGAATGCGCCAGCCGATTGCGCCAACGAAAATTTTTCACACCTCTGGCGGCACTTTTATTGGTCGGTTCGTTGGCTGTTTTCGCATTCAATTACAATCGCGGCGACAATCAGATTTCAACACTCAATTCTGAAACTGCCCCCTCCTCGGTATCAGCTCAGGATTCAATCGTCAATCAAAGCTTCAAAATGAAAGCCGAAGGCCAAGCCAGAGTTTTCTGCGGAGCAAAAACCAGACGAGGAACTCCGTGCCGTCATTTGGTGCAACCCGGCCAACGTTGCGCACAACATCGTGGCAAGCCCTCATTGCTCGACAAGCAATCGGCAAACAATACGAATCTCACGAAATCCGAGAGCCGCTGAAAAGTTTTCAGACCATTCCTTCGCCTCATTAGTCCAATGACGCGTGTTTGCAGTTATGCGCTGACCTGTAAACTGCTTGCAGGTGGCAGCATTCCTTCATCTCGCGGCTTTGCGAGTCCATAACTCGATAGGAGAATGAAAACTTATGAAAAAGGCAATTTCGATTCTGGCAGTTTTATGCATTTCATTGACTTTGACTACAGCAATCATCGCGCAAACGACACCAGGCGTCACCAAACGTCAAAAAAATCAGAAGCAAAAAATCAAACAAGGCGTTAGCTCCGGCGAGTTGACAGGCAAGGAAACACGCAAGCTCAAAAAAGAGCAGCAAAATATCAAACAGGAAAAGCGGGAAGCCAAAGCAGACGGCAAAGTGACCGTGAAAGAGCGCGTCGAAATACATCAGGATCAGAATCAGGCGCGTAAAAACATCATTAAAGCCAAACACAACAAGAAAAATCGTAAGCCATAAACTGTTACGCTGGCTTTGTCGGGAAAATCTGAAGGCCGCACCAACTGACAGGTTGATGCGGTCTTCGCTTATTTATGACATCTTGACGCTCTCTGGAGCGTCAACTAAGATGCCGCAGGTTTTTTAATGGCCCCTTAGCTCAATGGTTAGAGCAGCGGACTCATAATCCGTTGGTTGTAGGTTCGAATCCTACAGGGGCCATCACAGTCGCCGACTTAACTAACGGGTAGCACTATTGCTACCCGTTTTTTATTCTTGGGCTTGTTAAGCCTAAGCTCCTTTAACACAATCAGATCAGCCAGAAATTCCCAGTCCTACAAAGGTTTTAGTAGGGTAGATTCACCCTACCCCCTAACTATTGACTCACAAGGCAAATAACCATCCTTTTGAGTTATCAGGCTAGGGTAATTATGCCTTAGTTTTTCTTTCACAAAATTCGTCCCAGTCAAAACTCATCACTAATTACAATGACTTAGCGGTAACTATCCTGTGGCACCGCGATTGCCAATCAGTTTTGCGAAAAAAGAAACCGGGAGAGGATTATGGTTTTAACGATGCGTGGTGAATCTTTATTTGGGTGCAGACCGGAAATTTCCGATCTGCCAGGTGGGCAAAAATCATATCCGATAAATGATTCTGCCGGAAGATTTGGCAAAGAAACGATGGCCAGATTGAAGCTCAGCCACACTGTGGCGGAGCATCAGTTGTATGAAGCGCTGTTGAACGAAGCCAATAATGCCCAAACGCGAGTTTGTGCATTCAGCACACGCAAGCTTATGACGCTTGCGCAACTGCCGAACTACAGCGCTGTCAGGCGGGCATTACAGGGACTGATTCATAAGCTGAGCATAGAAGAATACAAAGTAATCGGCGATTTGACGGCGTCGCGAAAAGTAAGCGTTTACCTGGTCTACAGTCCTGAAGAAATTCTGACGCGTCGAGCGAGTAGCACAACCGCTGAATGTGATGAATCCCTTGACTGCACTTATGGACAGGCTGTCGAGCGAGTCGCCGACAGCGATCATCTGAGTCGCCGCGAAGCGCAAGTCGCGCTGTGTTGCGTCGAAGGTTTAACCAACACGGAAATCGGCAGCCGATTGCACATCAGTGTTCAGACTGTGAAGTATCACCTGCGGCATATTTTCGTGAAATACAAAGTGAAGCGCCGCACCGAACTGGTTTCGCGTTTACTGGCTCACAGCGGCATACCTCAGACGTCCGGAATACAAACCGGGCAATAGACAGACCGCCAAGCGTCGCTCAGGCATCGAGCGCGCTGTTCTAAGACATTACCGACGCTGCCTCGCGTTAGAGGTTTCCTTTATGGTCTTACGTGCGTTCGCTCGGCTCAGGCCAAGATTGCAACGCCACGGCAAGGCGGAAGCCTGTCCGCAAGCTGAGTGAATAACAACCGATATGAAGAAAAACAGTCGAACCAATCAGATCAATTTTGGATTCAAGCTGAACAGATTTTTACGTTTTCCGAGCCGGTGGGTGGGGATTGGTCATTTAATTATTGGGATGCTGGCCATTATCCTGACCGGCTCGGATTCTGTGACGGTGGCGCAGCAGCCAAAAACAGGAGCTACTGAGCCTGCGGTACAAACATCGCCCGCCACCGTCACGCCAGTTTCTGCCGACAAAGCACAAAAAGAAAATTCGTCGCCTGAACTCGCCGCCGGATTATCCGGCGATTGGCTTTATCGAATCGGCCCGGGCGATTTGCTGGAAGTTCGCGTTTTCAATCGTCCTCAACTTTCTCTGGACGCCGTTCGCGTTGACGGCAACGGGACAATTCGCCTGCCCCTGATTGACTCGGAAATTCGCGCCGCCTGCCGGACGGAGGTCGAACTGGCAAAGGAGATAGCCGATCATTATCGCGAGTATCAACGCAATCCGCAGGTTTTCGTGTTCGTCAAGGAATACAACTCGCAGCCGGTTGCCATCATCGGCGCGGTTGAAAAGCCGGGACGCTTTCAATTGCAACGCCGCGTGCGATTGCTGGAATTGCTTTCACTGGCCGGTGGCCCATCTGAAAAAGCCGGACTGAGAATCCACGTCGCTCATTCCGGAAACGAATCCATCTGCGATGCCTCTGGCCGGCTTGTTCCGACTGAGGTTCCCGAAGAGGGCTTTGAAGTCTACACGCTGGGCGACACTCTGGCGGGCGAATCCCAATCCAATCCTTTCATACAACCGGGCGACATCGTGACATTGCCGGAAGCCGATCAGGCCTTTGTGGTTGGAAATGTATTCAAACCATCTGTGATTCCGCTGAAGACGCCGATCAGAGTTTCAGAGGCAATTGCGATGTCTGGCGGAGTTTTACCCGACAGCAATATCAATCGAGTTTGCATTATCAGACAGGTTCCAGGCGCGCCCATCAAACAGGAAATGTTCGTCAACCTGAAAGAGATCAATCAGCGGCGCGCAGAAGATGTGATGCTGCTGGCCGGAGACATCGTCGAAGTTCAGGCTTTGAGCGGAAGAAAGTTTTTGCGCAGCCTGTTGACCAGCATGGGACCGGCGCTGGTCAATCTGCCGCTTTTGATAATTCGTTGAGTTCTAACATTCAAGCCCCGAGTAGTTACCCAGTTTAGTTTCGGCAATTGCCAAGCCGCCTCAGCAATTGTTCAGTTCGCCTTTCCCCGTTAAGGCGTGGTGCCAATCCAAAGATAAGTATTATGGAAGACTCACGCCAATTGAAAGAAGTTAGCAATGTTGTCTCCAAAGAACCTGCCGAACAGGGCGTCATTCAACGATTGGTGGCGAGTTATCGCCGATCCGCTGACGCCGACAGCAGAGTTCATCTTCGCGATTTACTCCACTCGGTGCGCAAGCATCTGTGGCTGGTCATCGGGCTGGCGTTGTTGGTCACGATGGTGACGGTGATTTATCTGGCGCGACAACCGGACATTTATCTGGCGCATGCGCTGGTTCAGATTGACGTGGAAGATTTCAATCCCGCAATGGGCGCAAACAGCAAAAACAATCAGGTCATCGTCAACAATTCGGCCAACGATCCGGCTTACTTCAACACTCAATTGCGCGTGTTGACCAGTTACGTTTTGTTGTCGCGTGTGGTCAAAACGATGGACCTGGAAAACAACCAGGCATTCACCAATCCGCGCTCGGTTCATACCGGCTCCACCTGGCAGAACATTTTGCGCATGGCTGGAATCGGCAAAAAAAGCATGAACTCTCAATCGGAATCACAGACGAAAGGCAAGTTGCCGATCACTGGCACATCAGATTCTTCGCTTCCCGAAATTAACACTGGCGGCAATCCGGTCGGCGGGATGCCAATGGGGTCTTCAGTCAATTCATTGGCGAGCATAGAAGATTCCGAACGTTATGCGCCGCTGGTAAAAACCCTGACGGAAGGTTTGCAAATAGAGCCAGTGGTTGAACGGCGAATGGGTTATGGCCGCGACACGACGCGTCTGATTGAAGTACGTTACAAACATCCCGATCCCAGATTGGCCGCGCGAATCGTCAACACCATCGCCGACACGCTGGCGATATTGAACCTGGAGCGCAAAGCCGACAAGAGCGTTTCGACTGGCGATTTTCTGCAAAAGCGCATCGCCGAATTGCAGATGCAGATTCGAGCCAGCGAAGAACGATTGCTCAATTACGCCAAGAGCAATGAAATTCTCTCGCTCGACGCCAGCCAGAATACGGTCGTGGATCGTCTGACAGGACTCAACCGCCAATTGCTGGAAGCCGAAAACGAACGCAAGCTGGCCGAATCCGCCTGGCAAGCGGCGCGCGCTCCGGGCGCGGCCAGAGCTTTGGCCGAAGAAACAATCTCCAAACAAACCGCAGACCTGACGACTCGTCTGGCCGAGCTTCGCCAGAAACAGGCTCAACTGCTGGTCGAAAACACCGAACGCTGGCCGGAAGTCAGAGAGACCAAACAACAGATCGCCACGCTCGAACAGGAATTACAAGCTACAGTCTCAAGAGCGACGACGGTTGTTCTCTCCAATCTGGAAACTCGTTATCGCCAGGCTCAACAGCGCGAACAGGCCGTCAGAGCCGATTTCGACAAACAACGCGGAGCGACGTTGACGCAAAACGAAGCGGCGGTCAATTACCGCATCATCCAGCAGGAGATCGAAACCAACAAAGGACTGTTGAACGGTTTGTTGCAAAGTTACAAAGAGAACGACGTTGTTCTGGCCGGTCTGTACAAAAACATCACCGTCTTCGATTACGCCATAGCTCCCGACAAACCGATTGGGCCGAAACGCTGGCAAGGAATCATGCTGGCTTTGTTGTTTTCGCTGCCATGCGGAATCGGGCTGGTGCTGGTGCTGGAATACCTGAACGATTCGGTTCGCTCGATTGACGATGTCGAAAAGATGTTGCGATTGCCCGCGCTGGCGGCGATTCCAGCGGTCAAGGGCGGACGTTCAGGACGATCCGCTCTGCTGTTGAGCGACAAATCCATGCCCGCGGCGGCGGAAGCCTACAGGCAATTGCGAACAGCCGTTTTGCTGTCAACGCCCGGACGCGCGCCGCGGACAATGCTTGTGACTTCCAGCGTGCCCGGCGAAGGAAAGACGACTTCTTCGGTCAATCTGTCTGTCAGTCTGGCGCAAACCAAAGCAAAAGTTCTGTTGATTGACGCTGATTTGCGACGCCCGCGATTGCACACGATTTTTGGAATGAGCAATCGGCGCGGTCTCAGTTCGTATCTGTCGTCCGAAATGGAAATAGACAGCGCGATAGAGTTGATACAGCATCACGCTCCCAGCAACCTTCACGTTCTGACTTCAGGTCCGGTTCCGCCAAACCCAGCGGAACTGCTCGGCTCGGAACAAATGCGGCGATTGCTGAAACGACTGGAATCCGAATTCACCTACATTGTGATTGATTCGGCTCCGTCGGCTTCATTCACAGATGCCGTGCTGTTGTCGGCAATGGTTGACGGGCTGTTGCTGGTCGTTCACAGCAATTCGACTGCTCGCAATTTGATTCTGCGCACCAAACATCTGTTGACCGGCGCGGGCGCAAAAATCCTCGGCGTGGTTCTCAGCCAGGTGGTGATGAGTTCACAGGATGCCATTTACGGCAGTTACGTGTACCAGACGAAGGAAAAAGTAACTGGAGAATTGCCAGCCGATTCGATGATGTCATCCGATACAACTCCGGGGATCAAACAGACGACTCCAACGACAATCGCCAAAAACACAAGCAAGGTGACAACGAACGAAGAGTCGCCAGCAAAACCTGTCTCATCAATCGCAGAGGAATTGAAAAGCGATCACGATTCGATCCAAACCGGCGCGGCATCAACCTCGAACGGTTTGAATCAGGACTTTCACGCCGACTTCACTGTCAACGGAAAGCTCTCGACATCGCTGGTTAACGGCGGCAACGATTTCGCCGGACTGACCGCGCCCGAAAATTCATCAGATTCAGGATTGATCGGAGAAATCGTCAATCACCTTACCGCAGGCGATTCCGCTCGCAGTTTTGAAGCCTACTCGCTGCTTTTGCTGATGGCCAAAGGAGGCGCAACCAGTCCCTTGCTTCGTTTGACAGAGGAAGCCGACGACGTAGAGACCAGACTCGCCTTGATCAAGCTGCTCGGCGACAGCGGCAATTCCGAAGCGCTGCGCGGACTGGTTCATCTGGCGGCCAAAAACCGGCTTCAACCTGTCGAACTGTCAACGGCATTGGAATCCATAGAGCGTCTGGCGGGGCTGTCGCCGGTTGCATCGCCTTACCAAAACGGCGGCAGCGATTTTGA
The DNA here is from genome assembly GCA_964426025.1 of uncultured Heliomicrobium sp. Lineage (GTDB taxonomy): Bacteria > Acidobacteriota > Blastocatellia > RBC074 > RBC074 > RBC074. The sequence goes on along the minus strand of CAYRQB010000043.1, from coordinate 12,037 downwards.
AACCGCCGCGTCTTCACGACGAACAACCGCACGGAAACCCGCGAATCGAACGCCGCGCAAAAAGAAGAGTGTGAAGGAGACGATCAGATGAATACTTATCTGCTGATTTTCATGACCGCTTTGGTTTCTTCGCTGGCGTTTACGCCAATGGTGCGGCGGACGTGCGAACGGTTCGGCTGGTTCGATGAGCCTAAGGATTTGCGGCGTGTTCATCGCGCGGCCATCCCCAGACTCGGCGGAGTGGTGATCTTTCTGGCGTTGATGATGTCGCTGGCGACGCTGCTGATTGTCCAAAGCTTTGTCGAAAACGCAGTCACTCAATCGCTGCGCGCCGAACTGTCAAAACTGACAGTGGCGATCATTCCTGCGGTGATCGTTTTCGTCATCGGCGTGATTGACGATCTGCGCGGATTGCCTCCGACGGTCAAACTGCTGGGACAGATTCTGGCGGGTGTGACCTTTTATATGCTGGGCGGACGAATAGCGGCCTTGTCCGCTCCGTTGATAGGCTACATCGAATTGCCGGGAGCGATCAGTCTGGCAATTACAGTCCTGTGGGTTGTGGCGATTACGAACGCTTTCAACCTGATTGACGGGATTGACGGTTTGGCGACGGGCGCGGCGTTGTTCGCTTCGTGCGTAATGGTGGCGGTTTCGATTTTCTCAGGGCACGCATTCGTGACGGTAATAGCTTTGGCTCTGGCCGGTTCGTTGATCGGTTTCCTTCGTTACAACTTTTACCCGGCCTCGATTTTTCTCGGCGATTCGGGCTCTTTGCTGGCGGGCTTTCTGCTGGCGACTCTTTCGGTGCAAGGGATTCAGAAAGCTTCGATGGCCGTGGCGGTGGCGATTCCTTTGCTGGCTTTCGGAGTGCCGATTCTGGACACCACGCTGGCGCTGGCGCGTCGCTTTCTGAGCAAACGTCCGCTTTTCCAGGGCGACCGCGAACACATACATCACAAACTGCTGGCGCGCGGATGGTCGCAACGACGTGTGGCGCTGGCGCTGTACGGCGTCTCTGCCTTGTTCGGACTGCAAGCGTTGTTGTTCACGCAGGTCGGCCAGGTCGGGCGAATCACAGGATTGTGGCTGGTCATCATCGCAGTGATCGTCATCTTCGCTGTTGACCGGTTGCATTATCACGAAATGGACGAGATTCGCGCCGGGTTGAGACGCAGTTTGTCGTTGGCTGAACGACGCGTGCGATTGGCCAACAACATTCGGATCAGGCGAGCCAGCGCCACATTGTCGAAAGCGACTTCATTACAGGAATTTTTCGCTGCAATCAGCGAGATGCTCGAACTGAGCGGATTTGCCTGCGCAACCGTCCAGCTTGACCGCAGCAATGCGGTGCAATCCAAATGGCTGGCGTTGCGAGAACGAGAGGCGCGAGCGATTTCCGAAGCGGAAGTTAATGACGAAGGCATCTTTTGGGTGTGGAAATGGGGAGACGAAAAAGTTGCCGACGTCATTGACTCAAACCGCTATCGCTCGCTCCGCCTCTCGCTTTCTACTCAGAGCGCGCAATGGGGCTGCATCAACTTATACCGTCCGATGGACGGCGACGATTTTCATTTCGATGTCAGTTATCTGTGCAGCTTCTTTCAGGATGAAATGGCCAAGGCGACTGAAAGATTGCTGACCGGAAACAACCTGGCAGTCGGATCAAACCGGGTCGAATACGAATCTTCCCTCGCCGCTGAACACCAGAGAGCGCAAAGGCAGCGCAGAGATCACAACGCGCTCTGCGAAAACTCTGCGCTCTCTGCACCTATGCAATAGGCGAGCTAAGTCAAACCAGAAAACTTTTAGACAGGAATTACAGGATTCAACAATCTGATTAAGAGCGATTCGATGTCAGACCAATCTGAAAAGAGCGCGATGAGTTATCTGAACCTTTATTACCCTGAAAGTCGCTTCGGCGGATTCACAGACGTTGACGGCACGATCGCTTTTTACAACCGAGTTCATTCATTTATCACGCCCGAATCCGTTGTACTGGACGTAGGTTGTGGCAGAGGCGAATTCATTGACGACGCGGTGAAAATCAGACGCGAGAGGCGCATCTTCAAAGGCAAAGTAAAACGCACGATCGGAATAGACGTTGACCCTGTCGGTCAGAGCAATCCGTTTCTGGATGAATTCGGCCTGATAGAAAACGGCGTCTGGCCGGTGGCCGACGATTCGATTGACGTTTGCGTCAGCGATTGGGTGTTGGAACATTTGGACGATCCCGCGCAGTTATTTGCCGAAAGCCGTCGTGTGCTGAAGTCCGGCGGCTATCTGTTTCTGCGAACGGCAAACGCCAACAGCTACATCGGCATTGTCTCGCGGCTGATTCCCAATCGTCTGCATGCTTCTGTGCTGAATCGAGCGCAGGAAGCCAGGAAAGAACAGGACGTTTTCCCGACTCGCTATCGCTGCAATTCCAAACGAAAGATTCGTGCGATGCTGGATCGTTACGGCTTCGATCATTGCGTTTATGAATTCGAATCGGAGCCTTACTACCTTTCGTTCTCTCGCCCGCTTTATTGCCTGGGAGTGCTGCATCAACGTTTTGCATTGAGAGCGTTTCGCGCGGCGATCTTCGCCTTCGCGCAAAAACGAACGGTTGAGGATAAAACAACTGGCGAAATCAACCTGTGACGCAACCACCGGAGCGGATGACATGGATTCCCCCTGCCCCCAATACGTTGAATCAAATTCTCGTGGGATTGGGGTTGGACGGGCCGGGTGATGCTCCGGTGGTTACCTGACGGGTTGAGATCACAAAAACTTATGACGACTTCGACTGAAACAGACCTGATACCTGCCGACGAACATCCAAACGATTTCAAGGATCGTTATGCCCGCGCAGCGATCTATTCAGGAGTGGGCGGAGTTGTCAGTCAGATTCTTTACGGATTGACGCCCGTCATCGTCGCCAGATTTGCCGGACCTAGCGATTACGGCGTTTACGCGATTGTCATGTCTCTGGTCGCTATCGTCACCGGTCTGCTCTCGCTCGGTCAGAATTCGATGCTTCACAAATTGCTGCCCGAATATTCTGTCAAGGATCGTCGTCAGGGCGGAGCCATTCTGGCCAACACGGTTCTGCTGACAGTCGGATTGCTGGGTGTTCTGAGCGTCCTGCTGTTGTCGTTGTCCGGATGGCTGGCGGCTTCGGTTTACCGCGACGCCGATTTGGCAGGCGTATTCCGCTGGGCGGTGTTTGCGACGATGGCGATGGGGCTTTTCAATCTGGTTTCAAGCGTTGCGGCGGGGCTTCAGGATTTCAGAACTTACAATCGCGGTTTGTTGCTGCGAAGCGCGGCTTTGATCGCTTTTGTCTGGCTGGGAGTTTCCGCGTTCGGATTGGTTGGAGCGATTGCCGGACAGATGCTGGCGAATTTGCTCGGGTTGGGATTGATAACTTATCGCTGTTGGCCGCTGGCTCACGAAAGATTTCCCGGATTCGTGCGGCTTTCAATGGCCAAACCGTTGTTGAGCGTGATGGCCGGTTTCACTCTGCCGACCCTGGCAATGACCTTGCTGAATCTGCCTGCATATTGGTGGATCAGCACGATGGTCGCCCGGCACGCGGGTTTTGCCGAAGCGGGACATTTCAGCGCGGCTTACACAATCGCGCAATTGATCTTCCTGTTGCCGCTGGCGCTTTACACTCCGGCGATGACTTTTATGTCCGAAGCCCACGCCGCCGATCAATCAGGCTTGTTCAGTCGTCTGGCCGGATCGAATCTGAAATGGCTTTGGGCGTTGACGCTGCCATTGGCGCTTGCCGGCGCGCTGGCTGCTCCGCTGATTATCAAGTCCGCGTTCGGCGCGGCTTACGCTGCCGCAATTGCTCCAGCGGTTGTCATGAGCCTGGCCGCATTATTGATGGTCAACACAGGATTGCTGAATACCGCAATCATCGCCGCCGGACGCGGGTGGCAGGGTTGTTGGATCGCATCGTTATGGGCGGCGGTCTTTTTCGTAGCCGGGCTGATCTGCATACCGCGATGGGGAGCATTGGGCGGAGCGATGGCATTCACCATCTCGCAACTCTTCTACTTCGTCGCTGCTTACCTCTACTCGCGATGGGCGCTCAGGATTACTAACGACAGGCTGGGACATCTGATTGCGTTGACATTGTTCAGCGCAATCGCGGCGATCTTCATCGCTTTTCTGATTCGGGAACCAGTCTTCTACATCGCATCCGCAGTTCTTCTGTCGTTGGTTATCAGTGCGGAATGGTCGTGGATCAGTAACGCCGTCGAGCGTCAACGATTGAAGCAGGCAGCGTCGGCAATAGCAGGCAAAATCGCATACGGTTTTCGCGAAAGCTTTGTCTGAGCAAAGGCGAACGGCGCTCGCAGTAGCGAGTGGGGTTTCAACGCAATTTGCTTCTCTGAATGGATAAAGGAAGCAGGGTGAAAAAATTGAATAACGGCAAATTCGATTGGGCGAAACAGACTGTGCTGGTGACGGGCGCCGGTGGTTTCATCGGCAGCCATTTGACCGAAAAGCTTTTAGAGGCTGGTGCCAGCGTCCGCGCCTTCACGCATTACAACTCTCGAAACGATCTCGGCTTTCTGGACGGGTTAAAGGACGGGAGCGAAAGGCTGAGAATCATCTGCGGCGATCTTTGCGATCCCGATGCAGTGCGAAGAGCAGCGGAAGGCGCGGATGTTATTTTTCATCTGGCGGCGTTGGTCGGAATTCCTTACTCGTACGAACACGTCCATCAGGTGGTTGAAGTCAACACGATGGGCACGCTCAATGTGCTGACGGCTGGTCGCGAAAATCAGGTCAAACGAATCGTGCATACTTCGACCAGCGAGGTTTACGGATCGGCCAGACAGATTCCGATTGACGAGCTTCATCCCAAACAACCCCAATCGCCCTATTCCGCCAGCAAAATCGCCGCAGACGCGCTGGCCTTGAGTCATTACCTGTCATTCGGTTTGCCTGTGACCGTTTGTCGTCCTTTCAACACCTACGGCCCGCGCCAATCGGATCGAGCGATCATTCCGACGCTGATTTCACAGGCTCTGAACCGCGACAAAATCGTCGTTGGAAATCTGGCCCCGACCAGAGATTTCACTTTCGTCAGCGACACGGTCGCCGGTTTTATCAAACTGGCCGAATCCGAAAACTGTCTTGGCCAGGAAATCAATCTTGGAACCGGCGAAGAAATCAGCATCGGCGATTTGGCCGGAAAAATCATCAGGCTGGTCGGACGCAATGTTGATCTTGTCAATTCGGCGGAGCGAATGCGCCCCGTCAAAAGCGAAGTGCAACGGCTGTGTTCAAACAATGCGAAGGCGAAGGAGATTGCCGGATGGATTCCGGCAATCGGTTTGGACGAAGGTTTGAGCGCAACCATCGAATGGATTCAACGCGCCGGTCACCTTTACTCACCCGGCCAATATCGAATTTAAGGAGACTGCTATGAAAGCCATTGTGCTGGCAGGTGGATTAGGAACCAGGCTTCGCCCTCTGACCTTCGCTGTGCCGAAGCCTTTGTTGGCTGTCGGCGACAAACCGATCTTGCAACACATCATCGAACGGCTGGCCGCAGCCGGATGCGACCAGGTCATCCTGGCAACCGGTTATCTGGCAGAACTGATCGAAGCTTTTTGCGGCGACGGTTCAAGGTTCGGCACTCGCGTTCAATACATACGCGAAAACCAGCCGCTGGGAACCGCCGGGCCTTTGTCGCTTTTACGCGGGCAGATTCAACCGGACGAGTTTTTCATCCTGATGAACGGAGACATCGTCACCCAACTCGATTACTCGAAGCTTTTCGCCTTCGCCCGCAGACGCGATTACGAACTGACCGTCGGTTATGTCCATCACGTTTATCAGACTCCTTTCGGAGTGCTGACGATAAATGATCGCGGCGAGGTCGCTGAAATTGCCGAAAAGCCGCTGGTTCGGTACTGCGTCAGCGGAGGCATTTACGTACTGAAAGGTTCGGCGCTCAATTACATTCCCGACAATCAATTTTTCACCATCCCCGATCTGATACAGAAATTGCGCTCGGACGACCGCCCGGTCGGCTCTTACCTGATTCGCGAATTCTGGCTTGGAGTCGAACGACTCGGTCATATCGAAAAAGGTCGCGAAGCTCTCAGCGGTCACCAGAACGGAGTCGAATTACAGAAAAGCGCCGCCGTTGTTTAAGTGGAACAGGCTTTAGCCTGTTTGGGACATGAACAGACTAAAGCCTGAATGCACGGCTAAAGCCTGTTCTACTTTTCGCAGGAGACAGACAATGAACATCGAAAATTCCGTCAAAGCATTGATCAAAAACCACGCCTCGAAGGAAGTCGTCAGCGCTTTGCGCCAGTTGCGTTACAAACACGCGCCAATCAGGTCGGTCTTCACTCAGGTTTATTACAAACCGGTCGCTGATCGCGAATGCCTTTCCGGCTCAGGCTCAGACCTGATTCAAACTGCCGTCATCGCGCGCGAAATACCGAAACTGATCGAAAGGCTGGCAATCAAAACGATGCTCGACGCTCCGTGCGGAGATTTTTACTGGCTGTCTCAAGTCGAATTGAATCTCGAAAAATACGTCGGCGTTGACATAGTCCGCGAATTGGTGATGCGCAACGCAGACAAATTCGGCGGCAACGGCAGGTTGTTTATGTGTCTGGACGTGACAACCGACAAATTGCCAAAAACCGATCTGATTCTTTCGCGCGATATGACGGTTCATCTTTCAAATCATGACTGTCTGGCGGCGTTCAGAAATTTCAAGCGCAGCCAGGCCGGTTACCTGTTGACGACGACTTTCCCAGATCGCGAAGAGAACGAAGACATTCTGACCGGCGAATGGCGTCCGTTGAATCTGCAATTGCAACCATTCAACTTCCCCGAACCATTGCAACTAATCAACGAGAATTGCACAGAGGGCGGCGGCCAATACGCCGACAAGAGTTTGGGATTGTGGCGAATCAGCGATCTGCCCGATCTGACGAACAGACACTGAAACTGAGCAAGGCTGGAAATGGTGACGAGAACTGGCGAATTATTCTCCCCCATGGATATTTCAGTATGCGGAAGAACTCGAGTCTTCATTCCTCTGACCGTCGCAGCATTTGTTATTCCGCTGTTTGCGACCTTGCTGGCGATCAACGGTTACTGGCTGTGGATGGCGGGGACGGTTGGGGTGATCGGCGTGCTGTGGCTGTTCGCTCTGCGATCAACGACTCACTTGATGTTGATCTTTGCATTTCTGCCTTTTCAATCGCTGCTGAACGATTTGTTCGCCGGTCGAATTCCTATGATCGCGATTGCCAAAGACGGATTGATGGTTCTGGTGCTTCTGGCTTTTCTGTCGCAGCAACTGGTGCGAAGACAATCCTGGTACATCAATTCGGTTGTCGCATTGCTGCTGGCATTCACCGTCATCGGAACTATGTGCGCTCTGGCTTCGCCCTACTTGATGCGCGGGATTCTGGCGCTCAGATTTATGACGCTTTACCCGCTGATCATCCTGTTGGTAGCCAACACGATTGAAACGCGAGAAGAATTGAACAGGCTGTTGCGCGTGGTGGCAATTGTCGGCCTCATCACGGTGATTTATGGAATCCTGCAATACCTGACTCAGTTCGACGTGCCTTATCGAACCGGCGGCGGCGACGTGAAATTGCGAATGGGGCGATTCAATGAAATGGGAGCGGTTTCCACATTCGCCAGTCGTCCGACTTTCGGCGGTTATCTGTCTCCGCTCTTTCTGCTCTTTCTGCAGGACAATCTGTGGAGGCATTCGAAGTTCAAACCCTGGCTTCGCTGGCCGATTCTGGCAGCCATCGCAGTGGCAACGCTGATGACTTTCAGCCGAACCAGTTGGCTGGCGTTGCTGATAGGCGCGCTGGTGGCGCTTTATTTCCGCAACAAAGCGCGCGCAGTTCTGGCCGTGGCGGGTTTGGCGCTTTGCGGAATTTTGATTTCCATCGTCCAGGTCTTCACCCCATCGGATTCGTTCGCCGAAGCCGCAACCGACAACGAATCGTTTTTGATACGTCTGAGTTATTGGCCGATGGTCGCACGGCACGTGATCGTAAACCCGTTGGGCATCGGTCTGGGCGCGGTCGGCGGCCCCCACCTGTTTGAGGACGACGCTCAAGCAGACATATACGGCAATCTTCGTTACGACCAGAACGCTGCTTTCGACCCCGAAGCTGATTTGTCCAGTGGCACGCTGTCCGTAACCGACAACACTTTTCTGAAGCTTTTCGTGCAGGGCGGGTTTCCGTTACTGATCGTCTTTCTCTGTTTTGTGGGAGCGATTCTGTCACTGGCTCGCAAGGTATTGAAAAGCGCGACTGATCCCTGGGTGCGCGACATAGCCATCTGGGGGACGGCAAGTTTCGTCACACTTTTGACGATCTTTATGTTCGTTGACTTTTTGGAATCTGCCCCGGCGATCTCGCTCCACTGGCTTGGAGTTGGCGCATTGTGCTGCGCGCGGAAGCTTTCTCAACAACAGATGTCTGAACAGTTACCGCCAGCGCAGAAATAATAGGAGGGGCCAGATTATGAAAACCAGAATTCTCTTTTCCTGTCAGTTTTCCGCAGCTTACGGAGGCGTGCAACATTCGATGCTGGACATTGTCAAGCATTTGGACCGCAGCCGGTTCGAACCGATCGTGCTGTGTTCGCCGGACGGAGAGCTTCCGACTTTGGCGTCAAAGGAAAACGCCAGAGTGCTGACCGTCGGCGAAGGCTTTTACTGGAATTACAGTCCGCGCTATCCGATCAACACGATTCGCGATCTTTATACCGTCGCAAGACAGATTGTCAGGCTCGCGCGCGAAGAAAACATCATGATCGTGCATACCTTCGACGGGATGGTTTTTCTGGCGGCGAGCCTGGCCAGGATTTTCATCAAGGAGATGAAAGTCATCTGGACTGATAGCGGCTTCAATACCTACTACCATTCATACAACCGCCTGGTTCAACGCTGGTGTTTTCAGCGCGTGGCCAGAGTGGCGACCATCAGTCAGGTCAGGCAACAACAATTGCTGGACGAAGGATTGGACCCTGAACGTTCTTCGGTTTTGCCCTGCGGCACAGATTTTCACCTCAGTCGCGCGGCTGAAAAACCCGCTCGTCCGTCTCCGCAAGTAACGATTGGCCTGATCGCGCGAATAGCGCCGATCAAAAATCTGGAATTGTTTTTGGAAGCGGCTCGATTGGTCATACGCCAACACCCGCAAACACGATTTCTGATTGTCGGCAGACCCGGAACATTTCGCGATGAGGTCGAATATCACCAACAGATCATCAATCTGATCCGAACGCTGGATCTGACCGATCACGTCACAATGCGCGAACCGGTTGACGATTTGCCGAGACTGCTCAACAGCATGGATGTGCTGGTCAGTTCATCCCATCTGGAAACTTTTGGCCGAGTTCTGATCGAAGCAATGGCTTTGTCAAAACCCGTCGTGGCAACGGCTGTCGGCGGAGTCCCGGAAGTCGTCACCGACGGCGAAGTCGGTTACCTGGTTCCGCCGGGCGATGCGACGGCAATGGCAGACAGAATTTCCCAACTTGTCGCCGATGCGGAACTGCGCAAGCAAATGGGAAAAAAAGGTTATGAACGGGTGTTGAAGAATTACGACATTCGCGTCATCACCAAACGCTGGGAAGATTTGTACGAAGAACTGCTTCGGAGTTGAAGGATTTTCACAACGCAGCAGTTCAACACAAAGTCGCCATGGTTTTAAGACGCAAAAATATTTTCAGCAGAGATATGGCTCTGTCAGCCACAGGTTATTCGCAAACGGATTTGCTTTGCTCCGTTGCCTGGCTGGCGTCTTCGCGTTAACTCCCCTGATTCTGAGCAAGTCTGACCGAGTTAAATGATATGTGTGGAATCGTAGGCATAGCTTCAATGACGCCCATCGTTCATCAAACCGCGTTGCTGGCGATGCGCAACACTTTGTCGCATCGCGGACCGGACGACGCGGGAGTTTGGTGGTCGCGTGACGGTCAGGTCGGTTTGGCACAACAGAGGCTGGCGATTATTGATTTGTCGCCGAGCGGCCACCAGCCAATGTCCGACGCTTCCGGTCAATTGCGGCTCACATTCAACGGCGAGATTTACAACTACCGGACATTGCGATGCGAGTTGGAAGAGCTTGGTCATCAATTCCGCAGCGCCAGCGATACTGAAGTCATCATCGAAGCTTATCGCGAATGGGGATTGGATTGTCTGTCGCGTCTGAACGGGATGTTCGCCTTCGCTTTGTACGACGGCCAGCAACGACGTTTGTTCATCGCTCGCGACCGCGTAGGCGAAAAACCGCTGTTTTATCGGCACGAAGCCGGCAAGGTGATCTTTGCATCGGAACTGAAAGCTTTGATGGCCAACCCATTCCTGCCGCGCGAACTAGACCTGGCGGCTTTGGATTATTACCTGACGTTCGGTTACGTGCCCGGCCAGATGTGTTTGCTCAAAGGCGTTCACAAACTGGCGGCGGCTCACGCCATGACTTTCGATCTGCGAACCGGCAGAAAGCGCGTCTGGAGTTACTGGCAATTGCCGCAATTCTGCCAATCAACCGACGCGTCGGCTGAAGAACTGACAGACGAGCTTGAGAACCTGTTGAAGGCATCGGTTCGTTTGCGAATGGTCGCTGATGTGCCGCTGGGGATTTTATTGAGCGGCGGAATTGACTCCAGTTTGATTACGGCGATGGCGGCGGAAACTTCTTCCAGGCCGGTCAAAACTTTCACCATCACCTTTCCCGGTCACGAAACACATGACGAAGGTCCTTTCGCCAGACAGGTCGCCGGTTATTTTTCGACTGATCACACTGAACTGATTGCCGAACCGGCTTCGGTCGAGTTGTTACCGGAACTGGCAAGGCAGTTTGACGAACCGATGGCCGATTCTTCGATGGTTCCGACCTTTCTGATCTCGCGTCAGATTCGTCAGCACGCCACAGTCGCGCTGGGCGGCGACGGCGGCGACGAATTGTTCGGCGGTTACTGGCATTACAGTTGGATTCAACGGCAGGAACATTTGCGACGGCTGATTCCATCGCCGATGCGAATCATCGCGGGGGCAATGGCCGCGCGGATAATGCCGCTTGGTGCGCGCGGACGAAACCATCTGATCGGTTTCAGCGACGGGCTGCCCGGCACGCTGGCGCACATCAACATGTTTTTCGACGCCTGGTCGCGGCGCAAATTGCTTTCGCCTGAATTGCGACGACAGGGATGGCACGGATCGCCTCCAGAAGTTTATAAGTCCGAACTGACCACGATGGACGGAACCGCATTGCAAAGAGCGACCGCGCTGGATTTCACGACTTATTTGCCGGACGACCTGTTGGTCAAGGTTGACCGCGCCAGCATGCTGGCTTCGCTGGAAGTGCGCGCGCCGTGGCTGGATCACAGGCTCGTCGAATTCGCTTTTGGTCGCGTGCCCGATCATCTGCGCGCGACCGAACACGACCGCAAGATTCTTCCACGCCTGTTGGCCGAACGATTGCTGCCGTCCACGCTGGATTTGAAACGCAAACAGGGATTCTCCCTACCTCTCGACAACTGGTTCAAAGGCAATTGGGGACGGTTCATAGCTTCCGTTCTGGCCGACGCCGACCCGCAAATCTTCAACAGGCAAATGATCAACGGATTGATCGCGGCACAGCGACGCGGTTATTCGAATACTCAACGTCTGTTCGCCCTGACGATGTTCGAACTGTGGCGACGCAGTTACAGAATCAATCTGCCCGGCAGTTTGTCAATCGAACCTGCCAGGGATTGGGAATTCGTGCTCTGACCCCCGGCTTGGAGAGTTTTACATGCGCTTGGGAATTGACGCTTCAAATTTACGGTCGGGCGGCGGCATCACTCACATCGTTGAGTTGCTGGAAGCCGCCAGACCGCAGGAACACGGCATTGCGAAGGTAGTAATTTGGGCGAGTGGGGATACGCTCAAAAAACTGCCTTCGCAGCCGTGGATGGAATGTATCCGCGAACCGATGCTGGATCGTTCGTTGCCGGTTCGGCTGTTTTGGCAACGCGTGAA
>CAYRQB010000042.1:0-25236 GCA_964426025.1 uncultured Heliomicrobium sp. | reverse complement strand
GGACGTCTTCGTCCGCTCGTTACTGACGCTTTTGCTTCGGATCGAGCCATTCGCGCAGACCGTCACCGACGAAGTTGAAAGCCATGACAGTCAGCATCACCGCCAGTCCGGGAAAGATCAGCAGGTGCGGGGCGACGCGAAGAAAGCTCCGCGCATCGTTCAGCATCACTCCCCAGCTTGGCGTTGGCGGCTGTACGCCCAAACCCAGAAAGCTCAGACTGGCTTCGGATAAAACCGCGCCCGCCATTCCCAAGCTGGCCTGAACGATCAAAGGTTGAATGGCGTTCGGCAAAACGTGTCGGAAGATGACGCGAAAATCTCCTGCGCCGACTGCGCGCGCGGCGGTGACGAAATCGTATTCGCGAACTTTCAAAACCTGCCCGCGCATCAAGCGCGCATAACCCACCCAGCCGATCACCGACAGAGCCAGAATCACATTGCGAATGCTCGGCCCAAGAAAAGCGACCATCGCAATCGCCAGCAATATGCTGGGAAACGATAGAAAGACGTTGAACAGAAAACCGGAAAAGATGCGATCAACCCATCCGCCGTAATAACCCGACACCGCTCCAATGATCATTCCGATGAAGGCTGAAATCAGCACGACCGTCACGCCGACCTGCATGGAAATGCGAGCCCCGAAAATCACTCGCGACATCACATCGCGGCCAAGATCGTCCAGGCCAAACGGATGTTCGGCGGAAGGCTTCAAGCGTTCTTCGAGTGGCGCGTCTGCGATGAACCGCTTTTGCTCAATGGGACTGCGCGGCGCGATCAATGGGGCGAAGATGGCGACGATAAAAAAAACAGTGATGATGACCAAACCGATTTTGCCTAGACGGTTCATAAATTATTCAACTCTGATTCGCGGGTCTAACAACCGGTAAGCGAAATCTGTGATCAGATTGGCGATGATGTATGTCAGCGCGATCATCAGAATGCAGCCTTGCACCATCGGGTAATCGCGCGAATTGATCGAATCAATCGTCAATCGGCCAAGACCCGGCCAACTGAAAATCATTTCGGTGATAATCGCTCCGGCCAGCAGGACGCCGAATTGCAAACCCAACACTGTGACCACCGGAATCAAGCCGTTTTTCAAAACGTGTTTGTAAATCACCTGTCGCTCGCTCAATCCTTTTGCGCGAGCGGTGCGAACATAATCTTCGTTGAGTTCTTCGATGACGCTGGATCGAACCATGCGCGTCAGGATGGCGGCCAGCGGCGCTCCCAGCGTGACAGCGGGCAAAATCAAATACTCAAATCCGTAACGCCCTGAAACCGGCAGCCAATCCAGTTTGATCGCGAACAGCAGAATCATCAGCGGCCCAAGCACGAATCCGGGCGTGCTGATTCCGAGCAAGGCAACGACGGAAGCGATGTTATCCGTCAGCTTGCCTTGATTCGTTCCGGCAGTAACGCCCAACGGGATGGCGATTGAAATGGCGACGATCAAACCGGCTATGGCCAGTTCAATTGTCGCCGGATATCGCGTGGTGATTTTGTCGAAGACTTTGTCCGAAGGATTGAGCAGGCTGACGCCGAGATCGCCCTGCAAAACTCCGCGCCAGTAATTCAGGTATTGGCGGCTGAGCGGCAGATCGAGTCCGAGTCTGTGTTTCAGTTCGTTGACTTGTTGTTCAGTGGCGTTATCGCCAAGAGAATTGCGAACGGGATCGCCCGGCACAATGTGAATCAGCAGAAAAACGAGCGTGACCACCGCCCACACGACGGGAAGCACAAGCAACAATCGCTTAATCAGAACAAACAGTATGTTCAGCATGCGGCGGATAATAGCAGAGCCGAATCATTGTTGGGAGCGAGCAGATTGTCATTTACGGTCAAGTTCAGAGATAGATGTATTGCGATGCGTAACGATTGCTCTCGTGTACGTCGGATTCGGCATAACTGATTGCGCCGATCCACGTCGGCCAATCTGTTTCGGTCGCGACATATTGACCGATGATCCATACGAAAGGATCATCCGGCGCCATCGCCGCTCCATTGCAATTGCTCCAATCGCACGAAGCCGATGCCGAACTGCGCAACATCAACTCGCTGGCTTGAAGCAATCCGTTTTCAGCCGCAGACCGGCGTCCGGTAAATCGAATGGAAGGTTGTTCGTTTTCATTGTTACGATTGAAAACCAAAAGCATATTGCTCTCTCCGTCAACCATCACTGCGGGACAAAAGTAATGTTGCCGTGGCGCTCCGTAAATGCCCTGCTGAATGACACAACCCGCGCGCGGATTGATTTGAATCCAGTGAATCGCCGCCGCATTCGCTTCGTCGCCCCAATTGGCGGCAATTGTGTGAGCCGTCCACAACAGACCGTGACGGAAAACTACATTGCTCAATCGGGCGTCGCCAATTCCCATTGTGAATCCGTTCGATTGAACAACATCCGGCGGAACATGGAATTGAGCGGTTTGGATGAAGCGTCGCGTCAGCGTCGGAGCCTGGCGCATGGGCATCGTCACTGTCCATTGCGTCAATCCTTGTCCGTCGCGAGTCGCATTCAACAGATATTGCGCTCCGGCGGCGCGCAAATTTATCGCCGGTTGAAGGCCAAAAGCCGGCGAACCATCCGCATTGCGCAATTGCCAGAAATCCCAGCCGTGTAAAATCCCGCCGATTTGAATTTCTCTTAGGTTCAAAACACGCAACTTGGCATAGGCAAATTCGCCTTGTCCGTTAAACATATTGGCAGTCAGATAAAGCTGGGTGTTATCAACGGAAACTCCCAAACCTTCAGGCCAATGCGATGTCTTGTTCGCTCCGTCGCAACCGGCATCCAGCGCCCAAAGTCTCCAATTGCCCAACGGATCGTCTGTCTGCGAATAGGCGATCAAAAACCACGAGCGTCGCCAATCAAAGCTTCGCGCGCAGGCAGCCATCAACCAACAGCCGTGGAACTGATCGTAAATTACTTTGGGAGCGTAGATGATCGCGTCTTCGACAAACCTTGCAAAAAGATCGGCGAATGTGCGTCGCATGTACTGACAACCAAATTTGTCCATGATCGCAAATGTGGAATTGATGGTTACGATCAAATGGTTAGGACCAACGGCAATCTGACTGTTTGGAGGCGTCCAGTTGGTATCATCCAATCCGGCAAAATCCGTTACCAGTTTTGGCAGAGAATTGGTTTTCGAATCGTTTATTGGCTGCGGATCAACTTGCAGGAATTCACCCGGACACGACAAATCTTTATCGAACGACACGTCGTCCTTGATTTTTGAAAACTCAGTTGTGTGAAGCTCATGCCCGCCAGGAATCGGATGCGGCAGACGCATTCGCAATTCGCGCTTCGGCTTCAAGTCGCCAATTATGACGTTGACACCCCGTGAAGAAGGTAATGTCCTCATACCCCTTGCTTCAGGGGTATTGATGACTTCTTGCTGTTCAAAAATCCTTCCCATTTTTGTCTCCTGACTGACGGTGTGGATTGGGGACGTAGCAGGGGGTCGGACATGAAACATGCCGCAGGAAGCCGTGACGACGAACGAAACTGCTTCCACAGTTGTGGCTCTGTCAGAGCAAGTAAATGATTGAATGATTGATTGAGCGGTTACTGGAAAGCTACATCAAAGGGCACCAAGATACATCGCGAGGAATGAAGCGTTCCTTCCGGTCAATCGTCTTATTCGGCTATTTTCAGTGATCTATTGAATGGTTATTTGTTTATGAGGACTAGGCAATAATAAATGCCGCTCTAGCAAAGTCAAGGAACTGCCCCCTACTTACGTATGTAATTTTTTCATCGTAGTTGCAGCCAATAACACTTCAGATAGTCAACCGCAGTCTTCAATCGTTGACAGCTTGTCACCCCAAAATGAAACCTGCGGATACCATAGCGAGTAATAATTTCCTATTTGTGACAGGTTTTGTTTCACCCTTTCATCACCCAATCGAAGTTTGCTTGGCTTCTTTGATTATCATGCCAATCTGCAAGAGCGTTAATTTACAGCCGTTCTGTGAATGTGGCAGGAATTTTTACTTGAGATTTTGTGATCTATAAATTGAGCGAGCAACTTCTGGCATCGTGGTTGCGTCAGAAGATAGCGTTCGGGAAGATGGCGTCGCGCTAAAAGGTGAGAAAGTAATTCTGTTTTTTTGAGTTGTACTTTTGCAGGAGTTGGATTTTGAAATTGGAGGAAAAAGAAATGATCAAAAAGACGAGTGAATTGAATAAGACAACCGGAAACGAAGAAATGATTGCCGTCAATAACACCGCCGGGAACACGGCTGCGGTCGAAAGCCCGACTGTCTCACCTGCTCGCATTCAACAGCAAGCGAGAGTTAATTCAATCATCCACGAATGGCTGACTGATATGTGGCTGTTGACCACTGGCGAAGAATTTGGCGATGACCTGACGCTAAAGAAGCACAACGGTTGTCCGCTCGCGATTGTTTGCGACGGACAGATGAGGTTGACCGAATCGCGGCCATTTGCGCTCGACGCGTTGCGCGCTGTGGGAATTGAGATGTCGTAATTCCAAAACTGAATAACCTCTGACTTTAAACTGAGGGCTGAGAAGTTGATCAACTTCTCAGCCCTCAGTTTTTCTGCATGAACCGAAGATCAATTTGCCGCTCACTTCTTTGCCAGGTTGCGAACATAGGCGACCATTTGCCAGATTTGCTCGTCTGTAATCTCTCTGGTCGGCGGCATGGTTTGTTTACCGTTCTTTTTAACGCCATTTTTGATTACCAGAAAAAGCTTTCCGTCCCTGGCAGAGTTCACTGATTCCGATGTCAAATCCATCGCTTGATCACCCAACGCAGCTTCGGCAGTTTTGCCATCCGCACCATGACACAAAGCGCAGTGTATGGAATAAAGCGGTCTGCCAGCATCACCTGCCTTCACCAAATCCGGCAGCGGATTACTCATTTCATCTGTAACCTTCGCAGGAATAACAACCGGATCAAATCCCTGTTTCCGATTGTTTGAGCAGGAAACGACAAAAGCAATTGCCAGAAGAACGATCAATGACAAACCTCCTGACTTGACCGCTCCCCGTCGAGGACAATTCACCCGCAATCTCATAATCCATTATTTCCTTTTCTAGTGTGGTTGGTATCACAGTAACGAAGTCTGACGCCACTTTTCATCCACAGTAGCCTATGCGATGATACATCGCGAGTTGGCAAAGAGTCATTCTCGCACCCTCACTCGAATCATCAATAACGATTCGCCTCGTTCCCCAAAACTACAACCTTTTTGATTGTTCGAAATTCAGTGCCATAAATTATGCAGGAACGCGAGGTGGAAAATTTATGCGTTGTCCGAATTGTCAAACCGATGTGCCTGAAGGCCACTTCTATTGTCCGGGTTGCCAGGCTTCCATTTACAGTTACATGCCTCCCGAAGGTTGGAAGTCAAAAGGCGGAAGGCTTGAGCGCGCCGGAAAAAGACTTTTTGATGTCGTTATTATTCTGTTTCTGATCGGAGCCGGAGTTGTGCTGGCGCGAGCCATCAAATGGAAGGAAGTCTTCAACGGTTTCAAGCCTGTCGCTGAAAGCACGCCATCAGTCCAAACCGAACGTGATTCATCAGGCGGTTCTTCATCCAAAAGACGCAAAGCGAATTCGCCCGGTTCTCAGTCGCAAGAGGCCAACGAAAACTCTTCCAAACCGGCTTCGGCAGAAAGCGTTCGCGAATTGAAGCAGAAGATCGAAGAGCTTCCTTCATCGGAAGAAGCAAAGCCTACTCCCAAGCCAACAGCAACGGCAAAACCAAAGTCTTCAAAAAACGAACCTCTTTCTCTCAATCCATCTCAAACATCAGGTCAGGCAGCAATCGCCAAAGTCGAACTTGACTTGGACCCAGCCGAAATAAAGCCAGACAATTCCGGATTTGTTTCTTTCAACAGTTACGTGCCAGCGCGAATTTATGTTGATGGTCAGTTTTCAGGAATCACTCCACGGACAGTGAGGCTGGCTGCGGGTGAATATCAAATCAGATTGATTGCCGATGGTCATGAAGATTGGGCTCGCCGCATTCGATTGAAAAGTCGGCAGCAAGTGGGTTTGATGGCTTCGATGAAAAAGGTAGAGTCGCAGTGAATAACAGGGGATTCTACGAATTTGAACTTCTCTCGCGCTCGAATTGCCTGGTTGGGTCTTCAACAATACTTTGATATGAAGTGGCAGCCTCGTTCAATGAGCGATTGGTTGCGCCACGAGGAAGAGTAGGCGATGGAGCGCCCATGTTTTGAACGTTCGGCAATCTGACTTCGGTCTTTGCGGAAGGTTTAACCAGCCCCAGCAGGTAACGGCAAATCAAAACCAGCGCAGTAAATCCGCCAAACCCAAAAATGATCGAAATTGGGGAGCCTCCATTGTCCATCCTGAACAACTCAACAGTTCCGATCGTCAGGGCGATAAAGCCAATTATGCTGATGACGGCGACTGTTACGAGCAACAGGTTGGGAGAGAAGGAAGGTGTTGTCATACCGCCGGTCATTTCTCCTATGATTTCGCGAGCACGATCAATCATCAGAAGATTCGTTCCGCAACGGGTGCAGAATTTCTGAGCTTTTGAATTTTCAGTTCCGCAGTTCGGGCAAAACATTTTCACACTCTCCTTGCTATTATGGAACGTTGCCATCAAGTGGCGCAGAGTCTAACACTGCGTTTCGGCAAGCATCAATCAACTCATCTATCGAAACCATCGTTTGAGATTTTCAGGCAAACGGCTTTACGGAGAATCGCAATGCTCAGTTTCAATAATCAGATCATCTTGATCACAGGCGCTTCGCGCGGCGTCGGAGCGGCGTCGGCAATCAAATTTGCGGAAGCCGGAGCGTCAGGCGTAATCATCAATTACCGAAACAACCGCGCGGCGGCTCTGGCGGTGGCCAAATCGGTTGAAGCTGCTGGAACCAATGCATTGGTGGCACAAGCCGACGTATCACGCGGCGACGAAACCGCGGCGCTGGTTAAACTGGCCGTAGAGAGTTTTGG
Source organism: uncultured Heliomicrobium sp. (assembly GCA_964426025.1). Taxonomy (GTDB): domain Bacteria; phylum Acidobacteriota; class Blastocatellia; order RBC074; family RBC074; genus RBC074. Next base: position 18,267 of record CAYRQB010000042.1, on the reverse strand, counting down.
CAGACTTGATGTCGTTGTCGCCAATGCTGGCGTTTGGCCCGCCGAAGATCGCGCGATAACCGATCTGTCAGAAGAACAATGGAATGAAACTATGCAGATCAATGTCAACGGCGTTTACTATGTTTGTCGCGAAGCCGCGCGCATCTTCTCTAAGCAAGGCAGCGGTAATATCGTTATCGTCAGTTCAACCGCGGGCCAACGCGGAGAAGCCTTTCATGCCGATTACGCTTCATCGAAAGGCGCTGTTATCAGTTTGACCAAATCATTGGCGACCGAATTGGGAGGTTTCGGCATCCGCGTGAATTGCGTTGCTCCGGGATGGATTGATACGGACATGGCAGCATCAGCCCTGCAAACCAGCGATGAAAAGCTTACTCAAATCAAAGCCGCAATACCTCTTGGCCGAATTGCCACGGCTGACGACGTAGCCAATCCGATTCTGTTTTTGGCCTCTGATCTGGCTCGTCACATTACAGGAGAAGTCCTGAACATCAACGGCGGTTCAGTGCTTTGCGGATGAACATTTGCGGATGAAGAAAAGACTTGAAGAAGCCAAACAAGTGGCCGAAGGACATATCGCCTTCGGCCAACAAAAATAGAAGGAGGATGGATGAAAGAACGGATTTGGTTGACGGCTCGGCATTGAACGCGATGCGGAATCATCGAATGACATAACATCTGTCAAAGCCGTTACGGTAAAAACACACTTCAAATTGTTATGTTATTCCAGAACCGATTTGAGAAATATCTGACAATATTTCCTGTCGAAGACAAAAGCACGAAGGGGAACTGACGTCTCCTCACAAGTCGTCAGTTCCCCTTTTGTGTTTCGGCGAATAGCCACTCTATGCGATGCGATTACTAAGACCTCACCAGGAGCTGTTAAGTTGCTCACTTCAATTTTGGTCTTCCTCACACTAGCTGGGAACTCACACGCAGACGGGCGGAAAAAGTTCCCGAAGAAACTGGTCAACGCAGGAATTTGTCTCCATCACGAACTACCCCAGCCAAACTCATTTACGGTTTTTCTTGAGCCTGGCTGTTTCCAGCACTTCGACAGTATGAATTGGAGTCGCCTTGTTTAACACGGTGTGATTGACCGTGATCAGCAATTGGTCATCGCGACCTCTGAATTGCCCGCGCAACGGCTGATCGCCCGTTTGCACGACAACTCCTTCCCGAATCATTTTCCAGAATTGTTTTTGAGTGATCCAATACTCTTTTCCGTCGTTACAAATAATCAAAGCTGTTTTTTTTACTCTCATAACACAAATGCTCGGAAGAAAACCGCCCCAGCCATCGCACAAATTTGCAAAATAATAGGGACAACAAAGACAGCGTTGGCGGTTGATCAACTTTACGTTTTTCAGGAAGTGAGGAATTCGCTTCTCTTTCAAACATCGTCATTCTGTCACGTAGAGTCAGCGCAGAGCAAGAATTATGTTTTCAGCGGTTCGTGGCGGAGCTTGAAAAAAACTTTCCGCCACGAACCAAATCTCATTAATTCAACTCGCTCTTACGCAAGTTGACGTATGGTTCGATTTCACGCATCAACAGCGAGAATTCTTCCGGCAGCAAGCTCTGTGGGCCGTCTGACCAGGCTTCTTCGGGGTTCGGATGAACCTCGGCCATCAACCCATCCGCGCCGACCGCGACGGAAGCTTTTGCCAAAGGTCGCACCAGACTGCGTTTGCCCGTGGCGTGGCTCGGATCAACAATCACCGGCAAATGAGTCAGTTCGTTCAGCAAAGGAATGGCAGCCAGGTCGAGCGTGTTACGTGTCGCTGTTTCAAATGTGCGAATGCCGCGTTCGCACAGCATGACGTTCGGATTGCCGTGAGTAACGATGTATTCCGCCGAAAGCAAAAACTCTTTGATCGTCGCGGAAAGACCGCGTTTGAGCATGATCGGCTTACGAACATCGCCGAGTTTTTTGAGCAGCGCAAAGTTCTGCATATTGCGCGCCCCGACCTGCAAAATGTCTGCGTACTCGGCAACGATCTCCACATCTTCTGTGTCCAGAACTTCTGTGATGACCGCTAACCCGGTGCGAGAGCGCGCTTCCGCCAACAGCTTCAATCCTTCTTCGGCCATCCCCTGAAAATCGTAAGGTGAAGTCCGCGGCTTATAAGCTCCCCCTCTTAAAAAGTGCGCGCCTGCCCCTGCGACCGCGTCGGCGGTTGTCAGCAACTGATCGCGGCCTTCAACCGAACACGGCCCGGCCATTACGACAAACCCTCCGTCTCCCACGGTCACGTTGCCGATTTTGATGGTGGTCTTTTGTTTCTTAACCTCCGTGCTGACCAACTTGAACGGCTGGACTATGGGAAATGCGTTCTCGACGCCGTCGGCGGATTTGAGCGATTCTATATGCTCTTTCTTGTCACCCGGTCCGACCGCAGCGATAACCGTTCGTTCCGTGCCGCGAATGACGTGAGGCGCGTAGCCGAATTCACGTATGCGGTCGCAAATATGGTCAATTTGCTCGTCTGTAGCTCCTGATTGCATTGCGATAATCATTTTGAAATGCTCCTGAAAAGTTTGATTTGGTGGTTGGTGTTCAAGTTCGGGCGAATGATCGGTAAGGGCTTGTCTTCGTCATTCTTCGTTGTCTTTCGGCGCTCGCCGATAACAACCCAAAATTTTGATGTTCGAGGCAAATTCCGCCAGATGAGCCAATGCGTGTTGCACATTCTGGTCTGAGGTATTGCCGATGAAATCCAGATAAAAGCTGTATTCCCAGGGACGGCCTATGAGTGGTCTTGACTGTATCTTCGTCAAATCAATTTCGCGAAGAGCGAAGACAGCCATTGCCCTGAACAATGAGCCGGTGCGGTTTTCCAGGGCAAAGACTATTGATGTCTTATCGGCTCCTGGCGGTAACGAGGCGTTGCTATCTTCCGGCGCAAGCAGGAAAAACCTTGTGTAATTCCGTCTGTCGTCTTCTATACCTTCGATCAAAACCTTTGCGCCGTATACGTCGGCTGCCGCCGCGCTGGCAATTGCCGCTGCTCCTGATTCACGGCTGGCCATCAGCATCTTGACGCTGCCAGCGGTGTCATAAGCCACGACCTGTTGAATTTCAGGATGAGCCGCAAAAAACAACTGGCACTGTCCCAGCGCAACCGGATGTGAATATACTCGGCGAACGCTTTCCAGTTTGGTTTCCGGCGGCGCAATCAAACTGTGAACGATTCGCAGGTTCGTTTCGCCGACAATCTTCAGATTGTGTTTGAGCAGCAAATCGTAGTTTTGATAGACCGAGCCGAAAAGCGAGTTTTCAATCGGAGCGAGGCAGTAATCGCTGTCGTTGTTTTCGACCGCCGCGAACATCTGCTCGAAGCTTTCACACGGCACCAGGGTCGCTTCGTCTCCAAGAAGTTTGCGCACCGCCTGACCGCTAAACGCGCCCAACTCCCCCTGAAACGCAACACGTGGATTGTTTTTTTCCATATTCATAACCAAAAAGCCCCTCGTCCGATTTGAACGAGGGGCTTTCATTTAAGGCTTTCGTTTGTGTCTGGCTCAAGCCAACGAACGACCTTCCCCTCTGGAGCAGCTAAAATAAAAATAAAAGCCGAATCCAAAAAAGAAACGCCAGGCAAACCAGATGGCAGCGCGAGCGGCGCTGTCTTTGTTCTGATTGGAAGCCTGAATTGTCGTTAGCCAGGAAGTCATATGTTTCAGAAAATTTGATAAAGAAGTTTTATAACGCGCGGCATTATCCGCGACACTTATTGATCCGTCAAGCCATTTAACGTCATCGAATCGGCATTCTTTCACCGAGCAACGTATCGGGCGGAAAATATTTCAGGTTCAGATAAGCTTTTACCTCCGCTGCCCATTCACGAATGCTCTGGTAATCAATTTTGGGCTTGAGCCGCAAATCCCCCGCCATACCTACCGCATCAAGCCCAAGGTTGTTGGCAATATAAAGCGCGCGCGGAAGATGATAACCCTGAGTAACCAATACGGCTCTTTCCAGACCGAAAACTTCTCTTGCCCTCAAACAAGTTTCGTATGTCGAGCGACCTGCATAATCAACAATCACATCTCTGGGCGCGACAGCGTGTGTGGCCAGATATTCCTGCATCGCCTTCGGTTCGTTGTAACTGGGGTGGCGGTTGTCACCGGAAACCAGAATCCGGTCAACTTTGCGAGCACGGTAAAGTTCAATTGCCGTATCCACGCGGTCTTCCAAAATTGGCGAAAGGTCTCCGTTGCTGTAAACGCTGGCGCCAAACACAATTGCCACGCGCGGACGCCCCCAACGAGCTGTGTCCAGTTCGTTGAGGTCAGTGATGATTCGATTGTCGTAGCTGTGAACTTGAAAATGGATGTAAACAAAAACTACAGCAGCGGCAATCAACAGCAAAAGAAGTAGGAAGCGGCCACGTCTCATCTTTTTGTCAGCAGTTTAAGTAAAATTATCTGGCAGGCGCTATCAAACAATCTCATCAGTGAAACTGTCAAGCCGGTAAAGATTTTTGTCCGTCACAAACTGAAAACTTTCTGGGCCCACTCGCCTTTTACAGCGATTATGTGTTATCTTCCGCAACTTCGATCACACGCAATTATTCATAAGGAGGATTATCCGATGGCTAGAAAGTGTCAGGTAACCGGCAAGAAAGCAATGTCAGGCAATAACGTCTCGCACGCAAATAACAAAACCAAGCGACGATTCGAACCAAATTTGCAATGGCATCGTTTCTTTGTGCCGAGCGAAAACCGTTGGGTGCGCTTGCGCGTGACGGCTCGTGGAATCAAGACCATTGATAAGCTGGGTATTGAGAAAGTGCTCGGCGATATGCGCGCCCGCGGCGAGAAAGTGTAATTTTCGATCTATCAATTCTCAGAAAAGCAAATGGCCGGAGATAGCATTCATCTCCGGCCATTTTTTTGAGAAATAAAGTCACGACCCACAGATATTACTGCGGTCTGTTAATGCTGGCTTGCCGTGCCACTTCTTTCTTCACTTTATCCAGCATTTGACGCACATCCGGCGCATCCGGCGCATCCGGAGCGTCGCGCAGATAGGCTTCCAATTGCTCTGCCGCTTTATTGTATGCTTGCCGGCGAATGTTCAGGTTAAAAAGATATTTGCGCACGTATACGAAATCTTTCTGCCCAATTTCCACTGCTCGCACCATCTCTTTTTCGGCTCTGTCGAAATCCGGCTGAGGTTTCAACATCAGTGCCAGTCCCAAATGAAGGTGACCCATAGGGTATGTCCCATCTAGGCTGTTGGCGGTTTCCAGTTCATTTATTGCTTCATCGAAGCGACGTTGCGCGACATAAAGAATTCCCAGGTTGATATGTGGAAGGGCAAATTTCCGACTTATGACGATAGCGCGCTCAAACAACGCTTTTGCGTCATCCGGTTTATTTATCGCCCAATACTGCTCGCCAAGTTTGTTCAAGGCGTAAAGGTAATCCGGGAACAACTTCAGAGCATCCTGAAATTTTGCGATGGCCTCTTCCGGTTTCTTGGAGCGCACCAGTTTCACACCTTTTTCGTATGATTTTTTGGCTTCCTTTGGTATTTCCTGAATATCAGCAGGCGAGAGAATTTTCTCCCTGGGTTTGAAAATATTCTCTTCTTTTTCTTTTAGATAAATCTGCACGGTGAAGGTGCGTGTGAAGTTTCCGTAAGCCTCTACAGTATCCTGTGCGGTTTCAAATGAATGTCTGTCAGTTGGCACAGTGACTTTGTAAGAGTTATTCGGCAAACCTCTGAACTCAAAATTACCGACTGAATCGGAGAAGGTTTCGGACGCAATGCCGCCTGTATTGAGTTCAAGTACCACGCGTATACGTTGATCCGGCAGATTGCCAGAGGGCATGAATATCTTGCCTCGAATTGTGTGAGATGCAGCGCCTCCGCTGCCACGCGTTGGATTGTTATTGCCGGTAGGATTGCCGGATTGTTGCGCCGCCACGATCGCCGTCATTGCCGTTAAGACGACAAGCATCAGGAGAGGATATAGCCCGGAATTTAGAGAATGGGTTGGTTGCCGCTTCATACACACCTCCGAAGCCAAAGGAAGGGACGAGAAATGAGCTTCGGTTATCTGGCGCGTTGAAGATCAGTTAATCACACTGTCAATCCGAATGTTTCATCACACGTCCGAGAACGTTTTGGGGTTGATGTCATATTCAGCCGATTCATTGAAGAAGCAGAAGCGGTAATGTTTATGCCTGGACGCCGCCATTGTCGGCATTTTGATCGTCACCATCATCGCCACCATCATCAAAATCGTCGTCACCTGCCTTGTCATTGATCAGCTCTTTAAGTTCTTTGCCAGGTTTGAAATAAGGCACTCGTTTGGCGGGAATATCTACCGGCTCTCCGGTTTTGGGATTACGTCCACGCCGCGCGTCACGTTGGCGAACACGAAACGAACCGAAGCCTCGCAACTCAATCTTCTCCCCACGATTGAGCGCCTGAATTATATTTTTGAAGACTTCGTCTACTATTACTTCCGAGTCCTTTTTGGTTAGCTCGGCTGCGCGAGCGACCTCTTCCACCAACTCTGCTTTTGTCATCGCTCCTCCGTTTGACGGTGAGTGGGATCAAACATCAGATCAACAACTGCACAATCCGTGTTTACTGTTTTGCGCGCCCGATTTCGACACGCTTATTTCCACTGATATTTGAATTTCACTGAGGTGTCTAAATCAGATAAATGCTTCGGCAACTGGCTCGGCGAAATTTCATTGATCTTCGTCGCTCCCAAGAGCAGGTCCAAAATCGAAAATCCCTCCTTCGGTTTTGGTGGAGTGACAATCTGCGGCTCGCCTTTTATTCCAACAAGTTTCGCAGTTGCCTTTACTGCATCTTCGTAATTACCAATTTCGTCAACCAAACCGTTTTTGACGGATGCTTCGCCGGTGAACACTCGCCCGTCTGCCAGGGCTTTTACCTTTTCCTTGTCAAGCTTGCTGTCCTGACTTGACCGACCTTTTCGGCCTTCGGAAACAGCCTCGACAAATTGAGCGTAAAGCTCGTTGACCATAGCCTGGAAGTATTCTTTTTCCCTGTCGGTCAAATCTCGAGTCGGCGAGCCGGTGTCTTTGAACTCGCCGCTCTTGAAAACCACTGGTTTGACCTTCGCCCATTCCGCCAGGTCCTTGTAATTGATCCATTCGGCGATCACGCCGATGCTGCCGGTGACGGTTCCCTGATTGGCGAAAATTCTGTCCGCAGGACAGGCAATGTAATAACCGCCGGAAGCTGCAACGCTTCCCATCGAAACGACGATCTTTTTTTTCTTTTCTTCCTTCAGGCGAATGATCTCACGATGAATTTCCTGTGAAGCCGAAACGCCTCCTCCGGGACTATCTATTCGCAGTATTATCGCTTTTACGCGGGCGTCGTCTCCGTATTGTTTAAGGTGACGATTTACCGACTTGGCCATGTTGTCATCAATGACGCCTTCAATCGGAACGACTGCGATGCGCTCTCCGCTACTGCCCAAAAAGCCGTCTCCGTCCGCCATCATTGCCATAAAAGCCAATAGCGCGACAAAAAACAGGCAGAGAACCACTCCTCCACCAACAATGATCCAAGTCAACGTGCTTCTTTTCATACAAACTGCAAAAAGGCTGAGTAAATAAGGAAACAGTGGCCAGCAATCAACGGACGGTTGAAAGTCGCCTGATTTATGACCGGGCGACTGGCAACAAACCGCTGATTGCTGGCCACTGACAACCAACAACCGATTGACGATTAGCTTTCCGAGCCTTCCTCACCGGCGCCGCCAAGATTGAAGTCGGCAACTTCAAACAAGCCCGCCATTCCGGAATCGCCGGAAGAATAAGTGCGTACGTCAATGATCGGTTCGTCCTTGCCAACGGCTCGCGCTGAAAGACCAATCTTACGCGCTTCGCGATCCATTTTGAGGATCTTGAATTGCGTCTTCTGACCAATCTTGATTGCGTCCTCCGGTTTTTCAACGTGCGCTTCCGACAGTTCGGAAACGTGGCACAAACCTTCGATGCCATCCTCCAACTCGACAAAAGCGCCGAAGTTGGCAAATCGGGTAACTTTTCCTGTCACGACATCGCCCAGGCGATGAGTATCGAAGAAACGATCCCAGGCATTCGGTTCCAGGTCTTTGATCGAAAGCGACAAACGACGTCCTTCAATGTCAATCGCCGTGATGACGGCGTCAACTTCCTGATTCTTCTTCAAAGCTTCGCTTGGATGTTTGATGCGCTTTGTCCACGAAATATCGGAAACGTGAACCAGACCATCAATGCCATCTTCGATTTCGACAAATGCTCCGAAGTCGGTCAGGTTGCGGACGCGGCCTTTGACGCGAGTGCCGATTCCATATCGTTCGGCAATCGTATCCCAGGGATTTGGCTCAATCTGCTTCATGCCCAGACTGATGCGTCGGCTGTTCTGGTCAACTTCCAGCACCACTGCTTCGACATCCTGCGCCGGCGAAACAAGTTTGGACGGATGCTTGACGCGTTTCGACCAACTCATTTCGGTGACGTGAACAAGACCTTCGACGCCCGCCTCTAGTTCAATGAATGCGCCGTAATCGGTGACCGAAGCGACCTTACCCATAACGCGCGTACCAATCGGGTAACGTTCGACCGTCGTCGCCCACGGATCGGGAATCAATTGTTTGTAACCAAGGCTGACGCGTTCTTTATCGCGGTCGAACTTCAGAATCTTGACCTGAATTGTCTCGCCGACCTTGAACAACTCGTTCGGGTTTTGAATTCGTCCCCAGGACATATCAGTGATATGCAGCAATCCATCAATGCCGCCCAAATCAATGAACGCACCATATTCAGTGATGTTCTTGACCTGTCCCTCGACGATGATTCCTTCCTCAAGACTCTTCAGCGTTTCGTTCTTCTTGCCGCTGATCAGTTCTTCGAGAACCGCCTTGCGGGAAAGAACGATATTGCCGCGCTTCTTGTTGACCTTGATGACACGGACTTCAATCTCTTTGTTGCGGAAACTGTCGAGGTTTCGGACTGGTCGCACATCAACCTGGCTGCCAGGCAGGAATGCCTGAATACCGCCGATGTCCACACGAAGACCGCCTTTGATTCGGTCGGTCACTCGTCCGATTATGTTCGTGCCTTCGCGACTGGCTGATTCGATCTGATCCCACGTTTGCAAGCGCAACGCGTCAGCGCGAGAAAGCTCGACATATCCTTCATTGTTTTCGAGTTGTTTGACGAAAACATCTATTTCATCGCCCGGCTCCACCGTGATCTGATCGCCTTCCTTGAATTCGGCGATTGACACTATGCCTTCCGATTTGTAACCGACATCAATGATGACGGCTTGTTCGGTGATCTTAACGACACGGCCTTTAACGACCTCGTTTTCGTTGATCTCGGAACTATGGGATTCTTCGTATCCGGCAAGAATCTGCCCGAAATCCATCTCCGGCTCTTCGCCATCGGATACATCCTGGACATTTGTGGTATCTGCAACATCTTCGGCTTCCGCCTGTGTGGCGGCTGGAGCAGGCGTTACTTCTTGAGCTGGTGCGGTAGCAGCGGCTTCGGCAGCTTCTGGAATCGAAGACGCCGGAGCCGGTTGAGCGCCCTCGGCAGCGACCGGAGCTACCTCCGGAGCCTCGCCTGTACCGACAGCGGGTTGGTTAGCATTGTTGGTTGACATTTAAACTAGACTTCCTCCTGGGAAAACTACACGAGTTGCTCTTGCAACTCGGCTGATGGCAATTCTCCGGATGGTTTTTTGATGACTATGAGAAGAACTTGCCTATCTGAAAGAGCCTGAATGATAAACCTTTAGCGGAGATTTGCCAACGATTTCCGTTTGGCGATTGACGATTACTGATTGCGGCGACTTTGCATTCCCAGCGAAGGAGCATAACTCAAGCGGCAATCTGCGTTTCAATCTCCTGCAATCTTTCGACAACTTTTTGAATCATCCAGTCCGGGGTTGACGCTCCGGCGCTGATGCCGACTCGTCTGACGCCGCGTAAATCATCCGCCTTAATTTCATCGGCGGTTTCAATCAGAGTGGCGCGCGGACATTTTTCGCGAGCAGTTTCAACCAGCTTGTTGCTGTTGGCGCTGTGACGCCCGCCGATCACATAAAGCATGTCAACTTCGGCGGACATCTCGCGAATCGCAGTCTGGTTTTCTTCAGTCGCGTCGCAAATCGTTTCGCAGACTTTGACCTCGCCAGCCTTTTCGCGCAAAGCGTCAATGATCGCGCGGTACTTTTTGGGACTGATCGTTGTCTGAGCTATCGTGCCTGCGCGTTCAAGTTGCGGCAACGCTCGAACATCTTCCACGTTTTTGACAACCAGCGCGTCGTCATTGATGTAACCCAGAATGCCGCGAATCTCCGGATGATCTTTATCGCCTGCGATGACCACCGTGTAACCTTCGCGGTGCAATTCAAAAGCTTTTCGCTGAGAGAAATGAACGTACGGACAAGTGCCGTCCATGACTTTCAAGCCGCGATCTTTCAATTGCTGATATGCCTGCGGCGCGACTCCATGCGCGCGAATAATCACCGTGCCGTTTTCAGGAATCGTGTTTTCATCGGCCACAGCAATCCCGTCGGCTGTCAATCGTTCGATCTCCTGCAAATTGTGAATCAAAGGTCCGAGCGAGACCACCGGCAATCCGTTGGCTTTGTCCAACGCACGATAGGCCATGTCAACCACTCGCTTGACTCCCATGCAGAATCCCAAACTTTCAGCGAGAACTATTTCCATTCGTCTTTACTTTATTGAGCAAATTTGGCCGGTGATGCAGAGTTTCGCCAATCATCAGCAGGTCACTCTTATAACTGCCTTTCATAACTGTCTTTCGAGAAGTCCCGACTCTAAAGCTTCGACTATGCCTTGTCAAACCGATTCCCTTTTCTGACTTTCGCCAATCCTTTTGCAGGTTTGCCTGCCTTCGCGCCGGGCTGTTCATTCACCGCTTTGCCGCCAAGTTTGAAGAAGCGTTCGACTTCGGCTTCGCGCAAAAACCGTAGCTCGCCGGGTTTCAGCTTCTCGTTTTTCAGGAATCCGATTGCCACGCGGCGCAGTTTGACGACTGAATGACCAATGTGTTTGAACATCTTGCGAATTTGCTGATTGCGGCCTTCGTTCAAAGTCACTTCGTACCAGGCGTTGGTCTCAGTCTCTTCCAGCAGACGTATTTTTGCCGGAGCGGTCTTCACGCCCTCGATCAAAACTCCTCGCGCAATCTTGTTGATCTGAATTTCGTTCGGCTTGCCTTTGACTTTGACCTCGTAAACTTTCGGGACATTGTGCGAAGCGTGAGCGATCAAATTGGTGAATTCGCCGTCGTTGGTCAGTATGATCAAACCTTCGGAGTTCAAATCCAGCCGCCCGACCGGATGAACCAGGTTGCGATATTTGCCGACCAGATCAATCACCAATTGCCGTTTGCTCGGATCGGAACGGCTAGTCAAATAACCGACAGGCTTGTTGAGCAAAATGTATATTTTCTCCTGCTGACTAACTTTCGAGTTAATCAGCTTGCCGCGAACTTTAATATGATCTTTTTCAGGATCGGCTTTTGTGCCGAGTTCCTTGACGGTGTGGCCGTTGACCGTGACGAAACCGGCAACAATCATCTCTTCTGCTTTGCGCCGCGAAGCGATCCCCGCGGCGGCAATTATCTTTTGCAATCTTTCTTCCATCTAAACTCTTTTCGCGCCCGGCTTGCCGTTTTCAACCACGAACGAAGCCCTTGTGCTGATTGGCTCATCAGGTTTGGTGACAGCCCCGACGATTTTGTAATCGCTTTGCCAACTTTCAGGAGTCAACGAACAGCGCACGTAACCGCGCTGAGCGTTGAAAAATTTGATATGGGGATTTTCCGCCAGAATCGTTGGCGTAGTCGGTCGGACATCCGAACCGTCTCCGCCAGAAGTGATCGAAGTGCCGACGAATTCCGTCGCCACAACCGGCGAACTTTCCTTGTAAAACTCCGGCTTCAAATCGTTGACCCAATTTGAATGAATGTCTCCGGTGATGACGACAGGGTTTGACGGTTTGGCGTCGCGCAAAAATTCCAGGAAGCGTTGGCGCGCCGCGTGATAACCGTTCCACTGATCCATCGGAAAGCGTTGTTCTGCTCCGGCAAAATTATCCACCGGAGCCACCATCACCTGTTGAGCGATAACATTCCACCTGGCTTTCGATTTCCGCATCCCGTCCATCAGCCATTTTTCCTGAACGCTGCCCATGATCGTCTGTTTGGAATCCAAGGATTCGGGACAGGCCGGTTTGCTGCCGTCGTCGCAGGGTTGATCGCTGCGATATTGTCTGGTGTCGAGCATGTAAAAGTTCGCCAGTCCGCCGAAATTCAAGCGCCGATAAATTTCGACTCCGCTGTCGCCGCGCAGGACCGAACGCCGCAACGGCATGTGTTCGTAATAAACCTGATAAGCGATCTTCTGGCGTTTGGCGAATTCTTCTGTTGTCTGTTTGTCTTCGGGGACCAGACTGGCGTAGTTGTTGTCAACTTCGTGATCGTCCCAAACGACAGCCCACGGGAAATTGGCGTGAGCCTGCATCAGCAGCGGATCGCTTTTGTACAGCGCGTAACGATTGCGGTAATCGTCAACGGTTTTGATTTCGGCGCTGTTGTGTTTTCGAGTTCGATCCTGAGCCGGCCCGTATTCATAAATGTAATCGCCCAGATGCGCGACCAAATCCAGGTCTTCGCCGGCCAGATGTTTGTAAGCCGTGTAATAACCGTGTTCGTAATGCTGGCAGGAAACAAAGGCGAAGTTCATCTGCGAGTTTTTAGCCGTCAGCGACGGAGCGGTTTTCGTTCGGCCAATCGGACTGGAACCGGCGTCAACCGTGAAGCGATACCAATACCATCGCGCAGGTTTCAATCCCTTAACTTCGACGTGAACCGAATGACCGAAATCGGGCGAGGCGTTGACGGTTCCTTTGGCAACGATTTTCTGCATCTTTTCGTCGGTTGCGATTTCCCATTTGACCGGGATGTTTTTCGCTGGCATTCCGCCGCCTTCCAGCGGTTTTGGAGCCAGCCGAGTCCATAGTATTACGCTGTCGGCCCACGGCTCGCCGGAAGCGACGCCCAAACTGAATGGATCGTCGGCGAAACTGAGAGCGTCGCTTTTTGCCCAGCAAGCAGTCGGGAAAAGCATCGCCGAACAAGTCAAAGCCGCTCCGCCGATCAGAAAATCACGCCGCGAAGGTAGAGCAAGCTGCTGAGCTTGCTCCGCGTTCTTCAAAGACGTCTTTTGAGAAAACAGAGCAAGCTCGGCAGCTTGCTCTACATTTTCCGATGAATTCAATCTGTTTTTAGCCATGTCTGTTCTCCGTTAAAAATGACATTGCTTCGATCCGCGTGCGTTCGTCTTTTCGGAAGACTCCGCGCACGGCGGAAGTGATCGTAGTCGCTCCGGGCTTTTTGACCCCTCGCATTGACATGCACATATGAACCGCTTCGATGACAACCATCACGCCTTTGGGTTTAAGCTCGCCTTGATAAAGCAATTCGGCAATCTGCGTCGTCAGACGTTCCTGAACCTGCGGACGACGGCAAAAGATTTCAGCGATGCGCGCCAGTTTCGACAGCCCGACAATGCGACCGTCTTTCGGAATGTAGGCGATGTGAGCGACGCCGGTGAATGGAACCAGATGATGTTCGCAAATTGAAGCGATGGCGATGTCTTTGACCATCACTATTTCATCGTGGGTTTCCGCCGGGATGACTTTGATTTCGTCGGTCGGGTCTTCGTACAAACCGCCGCAGATTTCTTCGTACATTTCGGCTACGCGGCGAGGCGTTTCGACGATCCCAGGCCTGGTCAGGTCTTCGCCGATGCCTTCCAGAATCAATCGCACGCCTTCGGCAATTTTGTCCAAATCCATTTTCCGCTCTGCGCTCATTTTGATCTTTTGAATTTCCTTCTGTCGTTTTCGGTGATGGTTGAATTAGCGGGCATTATCCGCGTCGTTCAGCGTCGGCGCAAGCTGACGACAATCAATGCGCAAACGAAAAATTGACGCTAAGCTGTCTATTCACATAAAATCCGCCCCGACGGTCTCCCCGCAAGTAATTCCTCAAACCTGATTGAGACCTTTTGTGAGGCGAAGCATTTATGGAAACTGCTCAATTGTCCGTAGCAATGGCTCCAGAAAGAAGAGCAACCGGACCGCTAAGTGAAAACCCTTTGCTCAATCGCGAGCTGAGTTGGATCGAATTCAACAGCCGCGTGCTTGACGAAGCGCTTGATCCTTCGCAACCGCTGCTGGAACGGCTGAAGTTTCTTTCGATCTTTTCCACCAACCTGGACGAATTTTTCATGGTTCGCGTTTCGGGTTTGCAGGAACAGCTTGAGGCTAATCCATTGATGCATTCGCCGGACGGTTTGTCGCCGGCCACGCAATTGCGCCGAATATCCGAACGGTTGCGGCCATCGCTGGAAGTGCAGATGCGATGTCTGGTCAAACAGATTCTTCCGGGACTGGAAGATTACGGCGTCAGGATCATTCCTTACGGCAAGCTGAACAAAGAGCAGCGCGCGGAGTTGAAAGAGTTTTTTTACGAACGAGTCTTCCCTGTCCTGACTCCGTTGTCGGTTGATCCAGGCCATCCCTTTCCATCAATTTCAAACATCAGTCTGAATCTGGGCACTCTGGTTGTTCCCGAAAAACCCGACGGCGATGAAGAGCCGCGATTCGCTCGCGTCAAATTGCCGCCCAACGTTCCGCGCCTGATTCCTGTGAAGGGCAATGGTCACTGTTTCGTGTTTCTGGAAGAAGTGGTCGCGGCGCACATTGAATCGCTGTTTCCCGGCATGCACATGCTGGAATGCCAGCCGTTTCGCATCACGCGCGATGCCGATTTTGAAATCGCCGAAGACGAAGCGGGCGATTTGTTGAAAACTGTCGAACAACAATTGCGCCAGCGCCGATTTGGTTTTTACGTCCGTCTGGAAGTTTCTGCCGGGATGAGTCCGCAAATGGTCAAATCCTTGCGGCAATGGATGGAATTGGAAGAACAGGACGTTTACACATTCGACGGCCCGTTGAACATTCCCGATCTGATGGCGCTGTACAAACTCGATCTGCCGGATTTGAAAGACCAGCCGTTCACGCCCGTCATCCCGTCAACGATTCGCGCCGGCGAAACCATCTTCGATTCGATTCGCCATCAGGACATCTTGCTGCATCATCCTTATGAATCCTTCGCCCCGGTGGTCGAATTTCTGCGAGCAGCGGCTCGCGATCCGAACGTGCTGGCGATCAAACAAACTCTTTATCGCGCCGGAAAAGATTCGCCAATCGTCGAGGCTCTGATCGAAGCTTCGGAAAACGGAAAACAGGTCGCAGTTCTGGTCGAGCTTAAAGCCCGGTTCGACGAAGAAAACAATATTCAGTGGGCCAGACGATTGGAGCAGGCAGGAGTTCACGTTGTTTATGGTCTGATCGGATTGAAGACTCACGCCAAAATCACGCTGGTCGTTCGTCAGGAAAAAAACACGCTGCGCCGTTACGTGCATTTGGGCACTGGCAATTACAACCCTGCGACGGCGCGTCTTTACACCGACCTGGGATTGCTGACCGCCAATCCGGATTTCGGCAAGGACGTTTCGGAAGTGTTCAATTACCTGACGGGTTATTCGCGGCAGGTTCGTTATCGCAAAATTCTGGTCGCTCCGGTGAATTTGCGCCAGAGTTTCACCGAAATGATCCGCCGAGAAATCGCTCATCACCGCGAAGGCCGACCTTCGGGAATCACGGCCAAATTCAACAGCTTCACCGACGCCCAAATGATCGAAGAGATGTACGCCGCTTCGCGCGAAGGCGTGCCGATTGATCTGATCGTGCGCGGCATTTGTTGTTTGCGTCCGGGATGGCCCGGTCGCAGCGAAACCATTCGCGTCGGCAGCATCGTCGGGCGCTTCCTGGAACATTCGCGCATTTACCATTTCATCAACGGCGGCGACGAGGTCGTTTATCTGGGCAGCGCAGACCTGATGAACCGCAATCTGGATCGCCGGGTCGAAGTAATGTTCCCAATCGAAGACCCGCGATTGAAAGACCGCATCATCAACGAAATCCTTCAGCCTTCGCTGAACGACACCGCCAAAATGCGTTGGCTGCAAATGGACGGAACTTACCTGCGTCCGCGCCACGCCGAAGAAAAGCAGTTCAATCTGCAAGAACACCTGCTGGAACCGGCGCTGATCGGTTAATAAAATAAATTTTCAGGAGCGTAAATGAGACCTTCTCGATTGACCGAGTTGTTGGCCAAAATGGAACCGAACAGCGTCGCCATTTTTCCCAGCGCGCACGAAATCCGCCGCAATCAGGACACGGATTTTGAATTCCGACAGGACACGGATTTTTATTACCTGACGCGACTGAACGAACCCGATTGCGTCGCGGTGCTGGCGCCGAATCATCCCGAACACAAATATGTTTTATTCGTTCGTCCGCGCAAACGCGAAGAAGAAATCTGGACCGGGCTGCGCACGGGAGTCGAAGGCGCCGTTCGCGATTACGGAGCCGACGCCGCTTACGACATTGCCGACCTTGACCGCGTTCTGCCGAAATACCTGCAAAACGTCCACAAGCTTTATTACCGCTTCGGCCAGAATCCGCAGTTCGATCAGAAAGTTTTCGGCTGTGTCAAACACATACGCGAACGAATTCGCGGCGGCGTTTACGCTCCGACGACGATAGTTGATCCGATCACCATCGTTCACGAAATGCGCTTGAGGAAAAGCGAAGAGGATTTGAACAACCTTCGCCGCGCGGCTGAAATCAGCGCCGAAGGCCATCTGGCCGCAATGAAACATTGCAAGCCCGGAATGTACGAATACGAACTGGAAGCCATCGTCGAATACGTCTTCCGCAAAAGCGGAGCGACCGGCGTCGGTTATCCTTCGATTGTCGGTTCGGGTTTCAACACGACGATCCTCCACTACAACACCAACAACGACCGGATCAATGACGGCGATGTCGTGCTGATTGACGCCGGAGCCGAATACAATCTTTTTTCCGGCGACATCACTCGAACCTTCCCCGCCAACGGCAAATTCACCAAAGCTCAACAGGCCGTTTACGAAGTCGTGCTGAACGCCAACAAATCGGTCATCGAAATGGTCAAACCCGGCGAAAGCTTCATGAAGCTGCACGAACATTGTGTTGACGTGGTCACTCAAGGTTTGATTGACATCGGATTGCTGTCGGGCAGTTTGAAAGACAACGTGGAAAAGAAAGCCTACGAAAAATTCTTCATGCACCGGACAGGTCATTGGCTGGGAATGGACGTTCACGACGTTGGCCGGTACAAGCTGGACGACGATTGGCGAAAGATCGAAGCGGGAATGGTTTTCACCGTCGAACCCGGCGTATACATTACCGAAGGAACCGAAAACGTGCCGGAGGAATTTTTCAACATAGGCGTCCGCATCGAAGACGACGTTGTCGTCACCGAAAGCGGTTCGGAAGTTATTACTTCGCGCGTGCCGAAAGAACCCAAAGAAGTCGAAGCCACGATGAAAGAATCCGTGATGATTGCGGTGTGAATCAACGCCTGATCTGTGCGGCTGATCGTTGACAGCCTACTGGGCTTCTCTGATACTCCATTGCCGTGAACAATTTCGATAAACAAAAACAGGAACAGGCCGATGAAATGCTGAAGCCGTCTGGCATGGAAAATCCCTATCCGGCTTCCATCGAAAAGATGAGCGAGCGTTGGCGCGAGATTCAACGAGAGGGACAACAAGATCAAGGGCAACGCCCGCGCAATTTCGTCGAAAGAAATTATCTGTCGTTGGGAATCGGCATCGCCTTGTTGATCATCGCTCTGTTGGTCGTCATCGGCGGATTCGCTTTCCTGGTTATGCGCGCGAATTGATCCTGCTCCATTTCTCACTGTGATTCGATGAACAAAATCGCTCTCGGACTGGAAGTTTTACTCGGCGAGCAAACGCATTTGCTCAGCGGCGCTCGTGTGGGTTTGATTTGTCATCCGGCTTCGGTTGATCACTTTTACCAACACTCCGCCGATCTTTTCCGCAATCATCCAGACATCAACCTGACTGCGCTGTTCGGCCCGCAGCACGGCATTCGCGGCGAAACTCAGGACAACATGATCGAATGGGAAGGCTTCCGCGATCCGCGAACGGGCGTGATGAACTATTCGCTTTATGGCGAAGTCCGCAAACCAAAGCCGGAAATGCTCAGCGATGTTGACGCGCTGGTTTTCGACGTTCAGGACGTAGGCACTCGCGTTTACACC
>CAYRQB010000041.1:0-25451 GCA_964426025.1 uncultured Heliomicrobium sp. | reverse complement strand
TCGGCGGACGCAAAATGTACATGGCTTCGCCGGAATACGTTTCCAAATACGCCAAACGCCTGATCAACGCCGGAGTCAAATTCATTGGTGGCTGCTGCGGCACGACTCCCGAACACATCAAACTGATAGTTGACGCAGTCCGCGCCATCAGTCCCGGACGACGAACGGTTTCAACCATCACGATTGAAGAACAAACAACCGGAATCGAACCCGTTCCTTTGGCTGAACGCTCACGTTTCGGCAACAAACTGGCGAACAATCAGTTCGTCACTTCGGTTGAAATCGTTCCGCCCAAAGGTTGCGATCCGGCAAAAATGATCGAAGGAGTTCGCAGCCTGAAAGAAGCCGGAGTTGACGCCGTCAATGTTCCGGACGGCCCGCGCGCTCAATCGCGAATGGGAGCTTTGGCCGTTTCGTTGATCATTGAACAGCAGGTCGGCATCGAAGCCGTCACGCATTACTGTTGCCGCGACCGAAATTTGCTCGGCATGCTTTCGGATTTGCTGGGCGCTGCCGGTTTGGGATTGAGAAACTTTCTCATCATCACAGGCGACCCGCCCAAGATGGGGCCTTACCCAAACGCAACAGCCGTGTTCGACATTGACTCGATCGGTTTGACGAACATGGTCAATCGTCTGAATCACGGGCTTGATCCCGGCGGAAATCCAATCGGACAGCCGACACGGTTCGTTATCGGCGTGGGAGTCAATCCCGGCGCTATTGACCTGGATCACGAAATTCGCCGCTTTGAATGGAAGGTCGAAGCCGGAGCCGAATACGCCATCACTCAACCCGTTTTCGATGTCGGGCAGTTCAGGGAATTTCTGAAACGCATAGAGCATTGCCGCATACCTATAGTTCCGGGCATCTGGCCGTTGACCAGTTTCCGCAACGCCGAGTTTTTGAACAACGAAGTTCCCGGCGTTTCAGTCCCGCCGGAAATTCTGGAAAGGATGCGAAAAGCGGAAGACGGCGCGGCAGCCTTGAAAGAAGGCGTCAAAATCGCTCAGGAGATGCTGATGGAATTGCGGCCCTACGTTCAGGGCGTTCAAGTCTCCGCGCCGTTTGGCAAGATTCCGCACGCATTGGAAGTGTTTGAAGTTTTGAAATGATCGCGCCCGGAAGTCAACGGCTTGCGAGAGTTAGTTTGAACGCAGCCATCTCCTCGCCGTTGCGAACCAGCAATGTGTCGCCGACCAGCACAGGATGATTCCATGTCTTGCCCTCTATTGCTTTGAATCGAGCAAGCTCAGTGAACTGATCCGGCTTCGCAGCGACCAATGCCAACTCGCCTTCTTCCGACAGAACCAGCAGCAAATCCTGATCGGACAACAGTATCATTTGACCGTGACCGTAACGCCCGCCTTTCCATTTTCGATTGCCGTCGTTGAGATCAATGCACGCCAGAATACTGCCGTCGAATCCGAAGGCATGGCCTTTGTGAACGATGAAGTCATTGAAGTAAGGCTTCAACCCGCGCGACGTCCAACGCTCTTCGACGCTCCAACCTTCCGCTCCATGCACGACAGCAACGCGGCGCATGCCGTTTGCCGAAGCGAGTCCCGAACCGCTGCCAATCAGGACGTTGCCACCGGCAATCACCGCCGGTTGAACTATGCCATCGCCACTCCATTCGTGTTTCCACAACACCGTGCCGTCGGCAGGAGCAACACTGATAGCGCCGAATGTGTTCAGCAACAGGATTTGCGCGATCCCGCCAATCGTCGAAAGATGCGGCGAACTGTATCCGGAATCGTCGGTCTGGCCTTTCCAGCGCGGATTGCCGTTGGCGCGGTCATAAGCGGCCAACACTCCGGCGGTGGCGACAATGACCTTGTCGCCGATGACCACCGGCGAACCGGCGAAGCCCCAACCCGGAAGCTTAGCGCCGGTGTCTGATGCGGCATTGCGCGACCAGACGACTGAGCCATTGCGCGCGTCGAGCGCGTTCAGGATTCCTGTTGCGCCAAATGAGTAAACGCGACCGCTGCTCAACGTTGGCGTCGCTCGTGGCCCGGCCCCGGCATTGGATTCCCAGAATCGTGTCTTGTCGCCGTGTCTCCACACTGGTTCGCCAGTCGTCAGGCTGTAACAGGAAACCATTTCGTTTTCGCCGCGCTGTTCCTGTGTGTAAACAAGATCGCCGCGAACCGCGAAGGACGACCAGCCCGGGCCAATCTTCTTGCGCCACAATTCGACCGGCGGCGATTTAGCCCAGTCGGTTTCGATCCGCACGGCGCGAACTATTCCGTCGCGCGACGACCCGCGGAAGCCCGGCCAATCAGCGCGCGGTTTCGCCTCTGCCGCTGCTTCAGCCTCGGTTGGCGTGTCGCTGGCCTTTGGCTCAGATTCTTTCTCAGGTTCCGGAGTCGTTGCGACTGCCGGAGCCAACGCGACTGTATTTGGTATGTCGTTGGCTTGAGCCAGAAGCTGTTGCTCAGGTGTCGGCGTCCATCGCCAATGTAAATCCGAAACGGCGTCACCGGTCATGCCGCCGGTTCGTATGAGCGCAAACACTCCGCAGCCGAGCAGGATGGCGACTGCCATCAGTGCGCGCCGAGGCCAATTTGAAAGCCGACGACCAACCACTGCCGTAACAACCAATGCCAGACTCATAACCGGAAGCGAAAAGAAGGGCAGCATGAATCCCATCATTCCGTTGGAAATGGATTGGTGAACGACGAGCTTTGTCACCAGGACCGCGACAACCATCATCACGATTGCTCCCAGACGATCCGGCCAGGAAGCTCGGCTGAATAAAAGCCACCACAGGACAATGGCCAATCCGCAAGCCACTCCGGCAAGCATCGCATTGCCCGTCTGATCAGGCGCAACGATCGGAAGAACGAATGTAATCAGGCACAATATTGCTGCGAGAGCCACGCCGGGCCACAGTCGCAACGGCTTCTGAGACGTCGGTAAGTCGGTTTGAGATGTAGTCATAACCGGCTATACGATCTTCCTTCAGCTTTTGGTGCAAGTTTTTTGCGGCATGTTACGATCCCGGGTGTGAACGCAAAATCGGGAGTTAAGTTGGATGAGCAGGCTTTGCCGCAACCGGCGGCGGACGGCTCGCCCAGGCTTTCGGTCGTCATGCCTGTTTACAACGAATTGGCGACCATCGAACGGATTCTGCTGCGGGTTCAAGCCGTCGAAATCGAAAAGGAAATCATCATCGTTGACGACGGTTCGACCGATGGAACGCGACAATTCCTGAAACAGCTTGCACGGCAAAACCCGACTAACGTCCGCATCATTTTTCAACCTGAAAACCGTGGCAAAGGAGCGGCTGTGCGTCGCGGATTCGTCGAAGCGCGAGGACGAATTGTGTTGGTGCAGGACGCCGACCTGGAACTCGATCCGCGGGATTACCTCAAACTGATTGAGCCGATTGAACAGCTTCGCGCTGACGTGGTTTACGGCGCGCGCTTTCTGAATGGCCGTCCGCCAGTCGAAAGTTTTTGGCATTACCTGGGCAATCGTTTGCTGACACGACTCTCCAACCGGCTCACAGGAATTGAACTCAATGATGTCTGGACTTGTTACAAGGCAATACGCCGAGATGTGCTTTCGCAATTTGAATTGAAGGAAGACGGCTTCGGCATAGAACCTGAAATAACCGCCATCATTGCGCGATGCGGCCTGAAAATCTGCGAAGTTCCGATTTCATACTTTCCGCGCGCTCGCATCGAAGGCAAGAAAATCAATCGGCTGGACGCGATCGAGGGAATTTTGGCGACGATTCGTTACAACCTCTTTCAGCCGCAAAGCCCGGCAATCAAATCAATTTTGCTTCCACCAAACCGCGCGCGATGACGGCGGCCCCAAGTCAATCACGCGAAGATTCAGCCGTCCCCGCTGGCGATAAATCGTCGGATACTTTCTTTCGATTGGTTTCAGAGTCGGCAACGGGTTGGGCGAAGCGTAAACCAGATAACGCACTCCGACGCGATTCCACATCTCCCACGAACTGGCCGGATCGCCCAGCGCAACAGTTTTACGACCGGTGAAAAGATAACCGAGCGCGGGATTCTGAGTCGCCAGCACAGAGTCCGGCGGCAACCGCTCGCCAACGTATTTGAACAGCGCCGCGTTCTCTTCGAAATCGCTGTGCCATTGCATACCAGCGTTTGAATCGTATTGCTTCTGAATGAACACGAAGTTGGCGAAAACGTTGAGCGCAGCAATCATCCAAACCAAAACCGTTATCGCCGTCCACATCACACGTCCATGCAGTACCGGGAGCGGTAGCGACCGGGTCGCTGAAGTGGATGTTCTGAACCGCGCCAGTAGCAGGAAAACCGCGCGCACACCCATAAGCTGATAAAAAATCAGAAACGGAATCAGGGGCAGAAGAAACCGAAATTGTTCCCAAGCCCACAAGAGCGAAACGCCAAGCGAAAGCGGAACGGCCAATTCAGCCAAAGTCATACGCTCGCGCGACACTGCAACGAAGCCGATGATCGCCAGAGCCATCAGAACCAGCGAAAACCAAGTGGCCGCGCGGCTGAGAAAAACTTTCTGGCCGGGTTCGATTGCACGGTAAAAGAAATAAAGCGGCACAGCGCCCATATCAATGCGACTGATTTCGGAAAGGTTTTTCCAAATCCGAACCGGCAATTCACCGGCGGTGATTTCGCCTGCGGATGGATTGCCCGCGACGCGATGCCAGAACTGTTCGTTGTAAGGCTCTAGAATGCTACCGGATTGTTCGACGCGCTGTTCAGTCGTCGGGACGTGCGTTCGCGTGTAACCAATCCATGAGCCGACAGAGATCGCGACGATTGCCGCAACGATCAATACCTGGCGCGGGCATCGCTCTTTGAGCAAGTAAATCACTGCGGCGAGAAGTAATCCGATGCCCGCTGAACGAGTCAGATACGCCAATGACGCCAGCGCTCCGCCAAGCGCGGCATAGCGCCAGGCTTTCTTCCCCTGTCGAACTCCTTGTTCGATGGCGACGAAGGCCAAAAACTGAAAGAGCATGAAGACGCATTCCGCCATAACCATCGAAGTTGCGTGAAAAACCAACGGCGGATAGAAAACCGTCGTGGCAGCCAGACCCAGCGAAAAATAGAGCGGCAATTTCCGATAACGATTGAAGTACAGGAAAGCGACAAATCCGACACCCAACATCGCCGCAATCGAAACCGATTTGAACAGCCATAAGTTGGCGGGAAAATCCGGCGAAAGAAACCAACAAAGCGCGAGCAATGCGGGAAAGA
This sequence comes from uncultured Heliomicrobium sp., assembly GCA_964426025.1. Classification (GTDB taxonomy): domain Bacteria; phylum Acidobacteriota; class Blastocatellia; order RBC074; family RBC074; genus RBC074. The sequence continues at coordinate 20,226 of CAYRQB010000041.1, read as the reverse complement.
CAGGCGGAGTGATTGGACGGATTCCCTGCGTGGGCGCGTTGATCATCTGATAGCCTTCGCCGACGGCCAACGATTTGGCCAACAGCACGTACCAGGCGTCGTCCACGACCATTCCGATCACCTGATCCAGGCGAAGCAGATAGACGGTGAAAAACAGCCAAAGGACGACTGCGACACAGACCAGCAGCGGCCATGACTTTTGCGCGCGATCAATTTCAGTTTTTTCCGATTTGATCTTCACGATGGGTCGAGATGATTTTGATTCAATCAGGCTGTCATGGTTCATCCGGCGACGTTGATTGGCAAGCTCTGCGCGGCGCGAACAAACATGGCCTTTTCGTCGCGACGGTCTATAATGTCGTCATTCTTTCCGGATTCATTTAGCTATTTCCGTCCACGCTGTCAGCGGCAGCCGTCGGACTAAATCCACCAACTCTGGCGATGAGGTTTTGAAGAGTCGCGTCCAGTGAGTTGCGCTTGCGCTCTCCCCTCTTTGCCGCAATCCAGGAGGAGGTTCCGGATGAAAAGAACGTTTCCCTCTCAACCGCTGCTCATCGTTTTGATGATCACCATTTCCTTTGTCGCAGCCTGGGTTCCGGTTTCATTGGTCAAAGCCGGATATGCAAAACCGGAAGCTGGCGCGTGGTTGACGCAGGACGGCTTCATCAGCAATGAAGTTCCGAATTTGCCGCCTGACGAAGAACTTCGCATCGGCCCTTACTCAAACTACAACAATCCGCATCTGGCCGGCCCCGAAGACCCGATCGAAGTCATGATCGAACTGGACGAGCCGCCTGCGATTGAAGCTTTCGCGCGTGAACAAGGCGCGATGAACTTGACAGGCGAAGCGAATGCGCAGGCCGTCGCCGCCGCGCAATTGCAGATCGCGCGCATTGAACAGAAACAGCAAACGCTTGTCCGCGCTTTAACCGGTTTGCAATTCAAAGCGAAGATCACCGGTCGCGTGCAGCGCGTTTACAACGGCATCGCCGCTCAGGTCGCGTCCGGCAAGCTGGCCGAAATTCATGCTCTGCCCGGCGTCAAGGCGGTTCACCTGCCGGAACTAATCTATCCTGCAACCGACACTTCAGCGCCGTTTATCGGCGCTCATCGAGTGTGGGGAACAACGACCGCGCCGGGCTACACTGGAGAAGGAATCACCATCGCAGTGATTGACAGCGGCATTGATTACACGCACGCCAACCTGGGCGGGTCGGGTTTGACAACGGTCTTCAACGGCAACAATCCCACAATCGTCGGCGACATCGCAGACTTCCCCAACTTAAAAGTCATCGGCGGCGTTGATCTGGTGGGCGACAATTACAACGCGGCTGATCCGAACAACAACACTCCTATGCCTGATCCCGATCCGATTGATTGCCGCAGCAATGGTCACGGCACCGGAACGGCCAGCATCGCCGCTGGCAAAGGCGTCAACGACAACGGCACGGCCTACACAGGCAATTACAATCAAAGCATCAATTTTTCGTCGTTCAGGATCGGGCCTGGCATAGCGCCGAAAGCGAACTTGTTCGCCATCAGGGTCTTCGGATGCAACCCGTTCAGCGCGGCCAGTAACGCCGTGATGACACAGGCAATTGATCGCGCGATGGATCCGAATCAGGATGGCAATTTTTCCGACCGTGCGCGCGTAATCATTTTGCCGGGCGGCGGTCCGTTCAGCACGCTGCCAAACAGTCCTGTCATCGCCGCCATCAACAACGGCGCACTGGCCAATGTGATTTACGTCGGCGCGGCGGGCAACGGCGGCGACACTTATTTAGCCGCAGGCGGCCCGGCGCTTGCCGAAGGCGCGCTATCGGTGGTCGCCAACGCCGACAACGGACTCTTCGCGCAAAACATACGCGTCAACAGTCCCGGCAATATCGCCGGTGTCTATCCGGCAGCAGTGTCGGAGTTCGGCTTTCCTCTCAGCGTCGCCTACACGCGAGAAGTTATCCAGGCTACGCCGAACGACGGCTGCTCGCCGCTGACCAATGGGTTTCAGATGAACGGCAACATCGCCTTCATTGATCGCGGCACCTGCACGCTGACAACCAAAGCGCGCAATGCCCAAGCCGCTGGCGCGGTGGCGGTGATTATCGCCAACAACACGGCAACCTTGCCTGTCAGTGTCGGCGATGACGGTACGGGTTCAGACATCATCATTCCATCATTCCTGATGGCTCAGAACGGCGGCGACGCCATCAGGCAGGAATTGAACGGCGGCCAATTTGTGAACGTCAGCCTGACGCCCGGCGACGTCACTTCGCAGGCCGGATTGGCCAACAGCTACGCCTCGTTCAACCCTTATGGCGGAATTTACGCCTCCACATCGCGCGGCCCCAGGAACGACATCCTCAAACCAGACATCGCCGCGCCCGGCTCGAACATCGGCTCTGCCAAAGTAGGCAGCGGCAATAACTTTTTTTACTTCTCCGGCACATCCGCGGCGACGCCGCACACGGCTGGGGTTGCCGCGCTGTTGACGGAAAAATATCCCAACTTTACGAACCGTCAAATTTACGACGCCGTGCGTAGCACCGGCACGAGCGTTTTCTCCGGCGCGAATTCCGCACAGCCCGAACGCGGGCCGAGCCTGGTGGGCGGCGGGGGAATCAACGCCGAAACTGCGGCTACGACGGATGCGTCCTTGAAAACCACTCAGGTGAACACCGCGGCCGCCCTGTACGGCGAAGTCTTCGAAGTCCAAAACACTCAGACTATACAGCGAGACATCACCGTGACTTGGAAGGGCGCTTCAGCGACAACCTACGACGGCGTGCTCAAAATCTTCGCCCCCTTACTGGGCGTCAACGTGACAGTCCCCAATCCGACCGGCACGATCCAACCGAACGAAACCAAAGTGGTTGCCATTCAGGCGACGGTCAATCCCAGCCAACTGAAGCGCACGTGTGCGCCGTGGGTTCCACTGGCTCAGGCCGGCAATTCACGTCATTGTCTTTCCGAATGGCAGGGATTCATCACCATCCAAAATGTCGCGAACAACCCGCCGGTGCGCGCGCCGATTTATTTCGCTGCGCGTCCGGCCTCACAGATGAGCACGACGCAAAACTCACTCAACTTGCCTGGAGCGACCGGAACGACCACGCTCAACCTGACCGGTCAGGGTGTGAACAACGGCCCCACGCTGCCAGCCGATTGGCGGTCGTTCGTCTCGCCTTTCGAGTTGCACTGGATTGACCCGAATGATGATCTGACTCCGCCCGAACTCGATTATTTCGATTTGCAAACCGTCGGCGTGCGCAAATCCGGGGATCGCCTCATCTTCGGCGTCTCAACCCACGGCGATTGGAGATCGCCCAATGAACTCAGGTTCAACATCTTCTTTGATACAAACCGCGATGGCCGCGATGATTTCCATCTCTTCACCACTTCGTTTCCGAACGCGCAAGGCGGGCCGAGCGACGTGCAGGTCACGCGCCTGTTCAACATCAACACCGGAACGTTCGCCCCTCAGACGTTCTTCACGAATTCTTTCTCGCCGCAGACGCTCGACTCCGCGCTCTACTACACCAACGTTGCCACCTTGCCGATCACGGAATCATTGCTGGGACTGAACGGCCCATTCAACTACCAGGTCAAGACCAGTTTCGGCGCTGTGGTGGTTGATGAAAGCCCTCGGCTCACCTGGGATTCGACAAATCAGGGGCTGAATTTCGGTGACACTACCATGTTCAACGATCTGCCTGGCAGTTCGATCCCTGTCTCTTACAACACCGGCAACATCCGCATCGTGACGCCGCAAGGAGCCATCCTTCTTCATCATTTCAACACGCAGGGCAATCGCTCGCAGATTCTACCGGCCAATTTTGGAGTTGAAGGCGATGTCGCTCCGCGCCCTGGCGGCAACGGATCAACGACGATTATTGATTGGGTTCAGATCGGGCGTTTTGTCGCCGGGTTGGACGAGGCGGATCTGGGGAATGAATTTCAGAAGACTGATTGCGCGCCGCGCGCCACTGGCGGCAACGGCCAATTGTCGGTGGCCGATTGGGTGCAGGCCGGTCGTTACGCAGCGGGTTTGGATCCGGCGACGGGAACTTCCGGCCCGTTTCTGCCGATCATTCTGCGGCCACTTGTTCCCGGCGGCGACGTATTCGATGCCTTCAACTGGAAAGTTTGGACAACGCAGCGCGAATTGGCTTCGACCGCTTTGCGCATCCCAACGCGAACCAACCGTACAATCAGCCTCGCCATTGAACTGGAAGCGAAAGGCGGCGAGAACGGCTTCAGCTTCAGTCTGAATTTTGACCCCGCGCATCTTTCCAACCCGCAAGTCGTGGCCGGAAGCGACGCGCAAAGTGCGGTTCTTTATGGAAACACGGCTCAGGCATCCAATGGCCGCCTGGGCGTTGCGCTGATTCTTCCACCCGGCCAGAGTTTGAATTACGGCGTTCGTCAACTGGCGGTTGTGACTTTCACGGTCGTTGAACCAGGCAAAGCCTACGAACGAACAATTGATCTTGGCGATTACCCAGTCTTGCGCGAAATCGCAGACGCGAACGCAAACACTCTTTCCGCTTCAAGACTGAGATTGGCTTTTACGGCTGACCGTCAGCCACCGTCGCGTTGAAGTGGCTGAATTGAGTTGATGCTCAGAGGGCACGTTTTCTGCTTGTTGAAGTGTGCCCCCTGAGCATTGCGATGCAAACAACACGTCTTCGATGTCAGTGACGCCTCTTTGGACAACCTCGGAATTGGCTGCTCCAATCTTGTTCCGTTATACTCCACCCGCTTTGTGCCCAAGCCATTTGCCCGATCAATCGTCGGGCGACAAAGGCAAACGATACGCAATACTTTTCATCAACAACTTATGTCAGTACCCGAACGCATTCACGAACTGATTGAACGCTTCAAATTCAACGAAGACTCTTACCGTTCCGGCAATTACAACGAAACCCAATTGCGCCGCGAATTCCTTGATCCGTTTTTTGAGGAACTGGGCTGGGACGTGTTGAATCGGCAAGGTTACGCCGAAGCATACAAGGACGTGATACACGAAGACGCCATCAAGATCGGCGGCGTCACCAAAGCTCCTGATTACTGTTTCCGCATCGGCGGCGCTCGCAAGTTTTTTCTGGAAGCCAAGAAACCTGCGGTCAACTCAAAACCGACGATGAAACTGGCGACGCTGCAACGACAGATCGCCGCGACGGATAGCCAGATTGATCGGCTGGTGTACGAGCTTTACGGATTGACGGAAGAGGAAATCCGCATTGTAGAAGAGGGAACGACCAGATGATGTTGCCCAATGCAGATAGTGCGGTTGTCGAGATTGCGAAGCTGCGGGATTATTGTTTGAATCTGGGGCATCAAAGAGGACGTCACAAAGCCCGGGTCTTCGCATCGGCTTTGGGTCTGACTTCGGCTGACGCGGAATGGCTGAAAGAACAACTGCTGGTTGCGGCGCGAACAGGTGTTGCAGTTCCGGCGGAAGCCGATGAGTATGGCGCGCGTTACGTCCTGGATTTTATAATTCGCAATACTCAAGGCGAAGCCACAATCCGCAGCGCATGGATTGTACGCACAGGCGAGAATTTCCCGCGTCTGACCAGTTGTTATGTTTTGTGAAAAGGAGAAGACATGGAAACCGAGATCAAATTACTGGATGTAGTTGCGCTGACCGAAGATTTGCCCGAGCGAGGATTGCGGCGAGGGCAGGTCGGCACGGTAGTAGAAGACCTTGCTCCAGGCGTTTATGAAGTTGAATTTTGTGATGAGCAAGGAATCAGCTATGCCTCGCTTCCCCTCCGCGCCCAGCAAGTGATGCTGTTGCGTTATCGCCCCGCTCAAGCTGCTTGAACTCACACCCTCTCAACCCCGCCCGCTCGAACATTGGCGGGAATGAACTGACCAAATGAATGCAGACATTAAATACGGTTTGATTGCAGGCAACGGGCGATTCCCGTTTCTGGTTTTGGAAGGGGCGCGCGCTGAAGGCGTCGAAATGGCCGTCGCCGCCATCAAGGAAGAAACCGACTCGGAGATTGAAAAACTGGCAAGCGTCGTCGAATGGATCAGCGTCGGACATCTGAACAAGCTGATCAAGTTCTTCAAGCGCGAAGGCGTGACCCACGCGATTATGGCCGGGCAGGTCAAACACGTGCAGATTTTCAAACTCAACGCGCTGCCCGATCTGCGAATGGCCAGGATGCTGGCTGGGCTGAAACGCCGCAACACTGATGCGCTGATCGGAGCGGTTTGCGACGAACTGGAATCGGAAGGTATACGACTGATTGATTCGACGACTTTTCTGCAACCGCTGCTGGCGCGAGCGGGCGCGCTTACCCGTCGCCAACCGAACAAACACGAACTGGCCGACATCGAATACGGTTTGCACGTGGCAACGGAATTGGCGCGGCTCGATCTGGGTCAAACCATCGTCGTCAAAAATCAGGCAGTCGTCGCGCTGGAAGCGATGGAAGGAACGGACGCGACCATTCGCCGCGCTTCGGAATTGGTCAAAGGCCGACCGCTGACCGTCATCAAAGTCGCCAAGCCGAATCAGGACATGCGATTCGATGTGCCTGTCATCGGTCTGAACACGATGGCGACGCTGGGCGAATGCAACGTCACGGCGATGTCAGTCACCGCCGACAAGACATTGATCTTCGACCGCGACGAAACCCTGGCCGCCGCAGATCGGCTTAAAATCGCGATCATTGGCAAATGAAAACTTCAAACTGAATCTGCTTCGGATTCCACAACCGAACCAATGGCCGTCAAAATCCCGCAGCCCTGCGACCGCAACTCAATCTCTCGCTCAACGCCGATGTCATCCACGAATGCCGCGTCGTGACTGGCCGCGATCAAAACGCCGCGAAACTGATTGAGCGCCGAAACCAAAGCCTCGATGCTGGGCAAATCCAGATTGTTGGTCGGTTCGTCAACGATCAAAATTTCCGGCGATTGATCCGCGCCAAGCAAACATGCCAATGCCGCGCGCATTCGCTCGCCGCCGCTGAGCGCCGCTACCGGTTTGAGCGCGTCGTCGCGAATGAACAGAAATCTGCCGAGCAATGTTCGCAGTTCGTGTTCCGGTCTGAGCGGAGCGACTCGTTGCAGATTTTCCAGCACGGACAAAGATTGGTCGAGCGCGCTGGTTTGCTGATCGAGCAAAGCGATGCGCGTTGAGCCAAGCCTGACCGTTCCCGTCGTTGATTGCTTTCTGCCGCAGATCAAATCAATCAGCGTAGATTTGCCTGCGCCGTTCGCGCCTTTCAACCAGACGCGTTCAGGCCCGATGATTTCAATATTGAGCGGCGACGGCCACAACGTTTGATCCGCATCGGTGAATCGGTAATTGACATCCAGCAATTCGATCATTCGCTTGTGCGCGGGAATTTCCGAACTGTTCAGATCAACCTTGATCCGGTTTTCGATTGTCAGATTGCCGCGAGCTTCGGCGACTTCGTCTCGGATGGTTTCAATCTTCTCCTGGTGACGGCCTTTGAGGCGCGACGAAGTTTTTTCCGCCGACTGTTTCAAATTCCCGATGACGATTTTCGGCAATCCCTGTTTCGATGAATTTCGATTCGCCGTGGCCTGACGGTGTTGTTGTCTTTCGCGCGCTCGCTGAGCCGTCGCGCGCGCGTCCTTCAATCGCTGGGCGGCGCTGGCCAAAGTCTGCTCAGCCGCCGCTCGCTCGGCATTGCGCTGTTCCAAATAAAAATCGAAATTGCCGCCGTACATTTTCAAACCATTCGCATTCAATTCGGCGATCTGATCAACCAGCGAAAGCAATCGCCGATCGTGACTGACGACGATCAAGCCTCGCTTCCAATCCGAAATCAGTTCGTAAACGAACTCTCTTGCCGACAGATCAAGATGATTTGTCGGTTCGTCCAGAATCAGAAAATCCGGCTCTGCCAGCAGCAATCCGGCGATGCGAACGCGAGTCAGTTCGCCGCCGCTTAAACTGCCAACCGCGCGATCCAGCGAAATGTGCGCGACGCCAAGCTTCGCAAACGTTTGTTCGATCCGCTCCGGCAAATCCCAACGGTCTGCGATCAAATCGAAGTCATCATCGGAAGCTTCGCCGTCAATCGCTCGCCGGTAAGCCGCCAACGCATCGGCCTGATTGATGACTTCGGCGACAGTTGCCGAATGATCGAGTTGGACGGTTTGCGGCAAATAAGAAATTCGCCCATTACCGGTCAGACTGCCGCCGGAAGGCGCAAATCTGCCAACCAGAATTTCCAACAGCGTGGTTTTGCCGATGCCGTTTGCGCCAACCAAAGCTGTGCGAACGGTCGGGAAACTGAATGTCAGTGATTTGAAAAGTGTGGAACCGTCAGGCAGGCGATAACCCAGGTTCACCCCGCTCAGGTGATTTTGCATACGCTAAACCTTTCCGAACAAAAACAGATTGAGGAATCCGCCCGATACCGCGACCGGTTTCGAGCGGCAAGTAAACAAGTCTTTGTTGATTGGTTTTAGCTACGCATAACTGCTCCGGCTTTCACGGCAACCCTGTTTGCCATTCGAACCGGAAAAATCTCCTTCGGTTATCAAAAGAATTTCTCTAGACTTGGAATCCGAATCAGCTTCCGATTTATTCCCGTCGTCGAGCGCGCGTGAAAATATAAAAAGTCGGACAGGCTGTCAACCGCCAATCCCAAAATGTCTTTTTGGGCTTTTCAATCATCGCAATGGAGCATTCGCGATCAACGTCCCGCCTTCAATCGGCAAAATCTGACCGGTGATCAAATCGGGTCCAGTGATGATGTTCAGAATCAGCGCGGCGACGTCTTCGGCGTTGCAGACTTTGCCGAGCAATGCGTGGCCTTCGGCTCGCGCTTTGATGGCGTCGTATTGATCGCCCAATCCTTTCTGCAACCATCGAGTCGTAATAAACCCCGGCGCGACCGCGTTGACGCGAACCGTCGGAGCAAAAACGCGAGCCAGCGTGACGGTCAAACTGTTCAGCGCGGCCTTCGATGCGCAATAAGGAATGGAACTGCCAGTGCCGTTGATCCCTGCGGTGCTGGAAACATTGACGATTTCTCCATTGCCAGAAGCCAGCAGTGCGGCCTTCGCAGCTCGCGCGCATTGAAAAGCTCCGATCAGATTGGTTGAAAAGATTCGCGTCCAGTCTTCCGGCTTGACGGCATCCAGATCGTCGTGAGGGATGAACGACGTAGTCGCAGCGTTATTGACCAGAACATCCAATCGTCCGAATTCAGCGACGGCAATGTCTATCATCTTTCGACAGGCTGAATCGTCCGCCACGTCGGCTTGCACGGCGATTCCTTTCACGCCCAGCGCAGTGACTTCCGCCGCCGTCTGTTCCGCTTCGGATTTTGAGCGGCTGTAATTGATCAACACTGAACAACCGCGTCGCGCCAACTCAAGCGCCGTCGCCCGACCGACACCTGTTCCGGCTCCGGTGACGACGGCGGCTTTGCCTTTGATTTCCATCAGGGGTTCTCCTTTATTTGGCCAATTCAACTTCTACCAGAGCATCGTAAAACGTCGCCGCCGCGCCCAGATCGGTCAGCCCTTGCGAAGTCACGTCGTTCGCATTGCAACCGTCCTGGGTGAGTTTTTTCCACCAAACGGAAAGCGCAACGACGACGCCCGGACGAGCTTTGTCTGTCACCTTAGCTTTGACTTTGAAATCGCCTCGGTCGTTGAAAACGCGTACGCAATCGCCGTCTTTGATTCCGCGTAAACCTGCATCGTCGGGGTGAATGTCCAGGAACGGTTCTTTTTCGGCTTTCACAAAGCTGGGCAGATTGGCGAAGCTGGAATTCAGGAAGTTATGCGCTGGCGGAGAAATCACTGCCAGCGGAAATTTCTTCGCCAGTTGCGGCGCGTCCTGCACGGTTTCGCGCGGCGCGATGTACATCGGCAATGGATCAATTCCCTGTTTGGCCAGCGTCTCGCTGAAAAATTCGCACTTGCCCGAAGGCGTCGGGAAATTGCCTTCGGCAAAGGGCGCAAAGCGTTCGGGCACGTTAAGCCGCATCCATCCACGCTCTTTCAATTCTTCCAGCGTGATTCCCTGCATGCGCGGATGGTCGCCAGAAAGCGCCTGACCAGCGATTTCTTCGTCGGAGTCTTTGAAACAATCTTCGGTGAAGCCCATACGTTCAGCCAGCAAGCGGAAGACTTCGCTGTTCGGTTTGGCTTCGCCGATTGGTTCGATGGCGGGCTGGTTCAACACGACATACAAATGACCGTAAGCGCGATGAATATCGAACTGTTCAAGCTGAGTCGTCGCGGGCAACAAGATGTCCGCGTAATCAGCCGTGTCGGTTTGGAAGATTTCGTGAACGACGGTGAACAAGTCCGGGCGTTGGAATCCGGCGATGACTTTGCGCGAATCGGGCGCAACGGCGACGGGGTTTGAGTTGTAAACGTAAATCGCGCGAATCGGCGGATCGAGCGGTTCAAGCGTTTCGACCGGCGCGCCTTTGGCGTTGAAGCTCTGCACGCGCTGAAAACCGGTCAGCGCGTTGCCAATCGCGGACATGTTAATCGTGCGCGGATTGTTCCAGATCAAATCGGGACGAGCCAACGCAGTCGTGTTCATCCCGAAAGTGCCGGAAGTTGACAGCAGTGCGCCACCGGCGGCGTCTCGCCAGCTTCCAATCAGAGCGGGCAAACAAGCCACCGTGCGAACCGCCATGCCGCCCCCGGCGTGTCGCTGCATGCCGTAATTCAAACGGATGATCGAAGGTTTGGTCGTCGCGTATTCGCGAGCAAGATTGATGATCGTCGCTTCGTCGAGGCCGGTGATTTTGGCGACTTTCGATGGCGGATATTCCATCACGCGTTCGCGCAGCAGCTCAAAACCGAGCGTATATTTTTCTATGTAATCGGCGTCAATCAAATTCTCTTTGATGATGACGTGCATCATTGCCAACGCCAGTGCGCCGTCTGTTCCCGGCAACGGAGCGATGTGCTGATCGCATTTTTCGGCGGTCAGACTGCGATAAGGGTCAATGGCGATGATGCGCGCGCCGTTGCGTTGAGCTTCCAGAATCTTCGGCCACAGATGAACGTTCGACGTGATGACATTCGATCCCCAGATCAAAATCAGTTTGGCTTCGTTGAATCGTTCGGGATCGGTTCCCATGCTCAGACCGATGGTCGCTTTGTACCCGGCGGCTCCGGCTGAAGCGCAGATTGTTCGATCCAGCAGCGACGCGCCAAGCTTATGAAAGAAGCGGCGATCCATTGATTCGCCCTGCACCAAACCCATCGTCCCGGCGTAACTGTATGGCTGAATCGCCTGCGGATTGTCGGCGGCGATTTCTCTGAACTTGGCGGCGATGGTGTCCAGAGCTTCGTCCCAACTGATGCGCGTGAAAATGCCTTTGCCTTTTTCAGCGACACGCTTCATCGGATACAAAACTCGTTGCGGGCTGTAGGTGCGTTCCAGGTAGCGATTGACCTTTGTGCAGAGAAAACCATTTGTTGTCGGATGATCTTCCGCGCCTTTGACGCTGACTGCTTTTCCGTTTTCAACCGTCGTCACCAGCGCGCAGGTGTCCGGGCAATCGTGCGGGCATGCGCCGCGAACGATTTTGCGATTTGTAGTTTCAGATTGCATTGGGAACATCTCCTTCAGAAATTGCAGCTTGTTCGTTGAAGGCGGGATTATAGCTGAAGGTGAAAGAGTGAACGAATTCCAGAGGGTTTGGTTTTGGAAAAGTCTGCAACAAGGAAAATCATTCAACAGAGACTTGTGAATTCTCGCTCGAGAATTCAACCAGACGATAAACCTCCGCCAGAGTCAGTTCGCATTCCACCGATGCCAGCTTGACGGCGTTTTCAATTCCTTCGATGTCGCGGCGCAGCCAGTTGCCATCCGACTGGCGAACATAATGCGTGACGTGCGGGCGATCCTGCGCGACCAACAGGTATTCTCTGAAGCTCGGTATGGATTGATAAGCGATGAATTTCTGCCCGTGATCGTAACCTTCTGAGGTTGGAGATAAAACTTCGATGATCAGTAAAGGATTGACGAGAATATCCAGGCCTTGAACCGTTTCGATGATCGGTTTGTCACAAACGACAACAACGTCCGGATAACGGTAAGGCCAAGCCTTTGGAACTTTGATTCGCATATCAGATGGCAGCACACGGCAACCTCGGTCTTCTAACTTGTTGCCAAGCGCCCTGGAGATATTTGAGGAAATCTGATTGTGCGCAAGGCTGCCGCCAGCCATGTCGAAAACTTCGCCGTCGAAAAATTCCCATCGGCCTTCGTTGTTCTTGTCGAACTCGATGTACTCTTCGATCGTGAATTTTTGTTTCGGAACCGCTGACATTTCAGCCTCCCTGAATCAACAATCTGCTCAGGCAACCGCCGCCTTCGGCTTCAAACGATACAACATTTCTCCGGCCTTTGGCACCAGCAGAATGCCTTCGGCTTCGCGGTCTTTCCATTCGTCGAGGTTGATTGAATCAGGATCGAGATAGCCGAGGTTCAACCGTTCGCAGCGCTCTTTTGGAATTCGTGTCGCCAGTGTGACTTTGATGCGAGGTTTTTCGACGCCAGTTTCGGCGTCGTAAATTCCAAGTCCTCTCAGGTGAGTGCTGTGCGCGACAACGCCAAGCGGGTAATCTTTGAACTTATCCCATTGCTTGGTGAAATACTCCAGCACGTGATAGCCGAGTTCGTCCAAAATCTTGCCGTGCGAGTAGCTGATTTCTTCGATGTGCGGAGCGTAGATGATGACTTCGCCTCCATCGGCGATGACCGGCTCCAGCTTGTACATTCCCTTCGAGCCAGTCCAGATGTCGTCGTAAAGTTTCGGCATCACTGACAGCACGCGGTTGAAAGCTTTGTCGTTCCAGACGATGTGCAATTGCGAAGAAAGGTCGCTGGCGGCTTCCCAGGCTTCTTCGGGCGAGCCGATATAAAGCCCGGCCAGGTTTTCGCCTTTGACCACCAAACTGAAACAAAGCTTAGGATGGTTGATAAACTGCGCTGCGCGATCAATCACTTTGCGAACAGCAGTGTATTTCTTGCCGATGGTTTCGTAGCTGGTTACCAGCGCGCCCAGCCAATGCGAAAAATTGATGACTTCGCCCGCGCTGATTCCAGGAAAGAAGTATTTGTTGCCGCCGGAAAAGCCTACGACTTCGTGCGGAAAGGTTGGGCCGCAGATGATGATCTGATCGTAATCGAAGACCATTTTATTCAACCGAACTTTGATCGGTTCGTGCAACAGGCCTTCGCTGATTTGTGCGATCTCTTCGGCTGAAATCTCGCCGAGTTCGGCGAAGGTTTCCGGCAAATCCCAGCAGTGATTGAAGACATTTACGTTGGCGAATTTGCCGGCGCGTTCTTCGGCGGTAACGCCGATTCGCTTATTGATCGCGTCTTCGCTCATTGGTTGGTGAGTGCCCAGAGCGATCAGATAATCCAGCGCCGCCGCGCGTCCGTTCAACAGTTCGTGAAAGAGCCGGAACATCATCGCAATCGGCGCGGTTCGCGTTCCGTCCGGGATGATGACGATGACTCGTTTGCCGTCCAGCTTCGCCTGTGACAAGGCCGAAGCCATCAAATCGCGAATTTCCGATTCGGAGAGAAATTTGTCAGTGTAGCCTGTGCCGATAAGCATTCAATCACCTCGTTGATTTCAAACACCGCCAAATGCGGAAAAACCGCCGTCAACCGGAACAACGATTCCTGTCACAAAGGCGGAAGCCGGAGACATCAACCACAAAACGGCTCCGATCAAATCTTCCGGATCGCCGAATCTTCCCATCGGAGTGTGAGCGATGATGCTCTGACCACGAGCGGTCAGTTCGCCAGTCCGCACATCGGTCAACAACGCACGATTCTGTTCGGTGATGAAAAAACCCGGAGCGACGGCGTTGACTCGCAAACGCGGCGAGTATTGCTGAGCCAGATGCACTGACAACCATTGAGTGAAATTATTGATTCCGGCTTTTGCGGCTGAATACCCTATGACGCGTGTCAGCGGGCGAATCGCGCTCATCGAAGAAACGTTCAGAATCACGCCTTCGCCCTGTTCTGCCATCTGACGGCCAAAAACCTGACAAGGCAAAATCGTACCCAGCATGTTCAGATCGAACACATAACGCAGCGCATCTTCCGGCAAATTGAAAAAGGTCAGATCGGGACGAGTCGTCGCTTCGGGGCTGTTGCCGCCCGCGCCATTGATCAAACCGTCAATCCGTCCAAATTCGTCAAGCACGGTTCTGACCGCCTGTTGCAAGGTTTCCGTTTTCAGAACGTCGCCTTCGACGATGATCGCCTGACCCGGTCCGTCAATTTCGTCCAGCAAGGCGTCGCCCTTTTCTCGTGAACGAGCCATGATCGCGACGTTGGCTCCGCAACCGACCAATGCCTTGGCCATCGCGCTGCACAACACACCTGTTCCGCCCGTGATGACAACAGCGCGCCCGCTGAAATCATACATCTTGATCAATTCGCTTATGTTCATTGTCTCCATGTCATTTTCGTTGTCTTGTTTTTTGGTAAAGCCATTTTGGTTTGACCAATAGTACACGCAGAGTTGGCAAACTGCACGGCAAACTCGGACAGGTCATTGGACTAATTCTGTTTTACGGCACTACCATACTTGTGTTGGCGAAGCCGCTAAATCTTACTCACAGAAATTCCGGCAGTGTCTGTTTTACTGACTGCTCTGGCTGAGTTGTATGGCTCGTCCGGTGTTTGCCGATTCGTAAACCGCCGCTACGACGCGCAGATCGTCAACGCCTGCAGCGATTGAAACGAAGGGTTGGCGATGATCGCGCAAAGCATCCAGGAACATACGATGCTGGTTGAAAGGATTTCGCCAATCGCCAAGCGGCGGAGCGATGACGGTCGTGACCTGCTGAGTCGCTGCTGCGCCCGGCGCGGCAGGCGAAGCGAGATCGCTTTTGCCCGTGTAATTGATGACGTGACCGTTGAAATCGCCTGACAGCGAATCCAGCATCAGCGTTTGATTGCCGATGTATTCGCAGGTTCCGCGCGTGCCGTGAACTGAAAGCTGTTCGCCAGCGGTGTTCCAGGCCATGTCAATCGTCGCCAGCGCGCCGTTGGAAAATTCCAGAATCGCGCAGGCCAGGTCTTCGCCTTCGATGCCCGGACAATGCAGATTTTTGGTCATCGCCATCACGCGAACGACTCGCGCGTCCATCATCCATTTGAACAAGTGAACGTAATGAACAGCCAGTTGAATGAAACATCCGCCGCCGGTTTCCGCCAACGAAGCTCGCCAGTTCGCCTGACCGCTTAAAACCTGACGCGAAACCTCCAGCCCGCCGCGATGCATCAAACGCGCGTAAAGATGCGTGACATCGCCGAACCAACCGGCGCGAATCATCTGTCGCAAATCGTGCATCAACGGTTGATCGAAATAGCTGAGATAAAGTCCGCTGACAAGTCCGCGCCGATTCGCCTCTTCAGCCGCTTCGGAAATCTTATCGGCATCTGACAGATTCGCGGCAACGGGTTTTTGCAGCAGGACGTGTATGCCGGCTTCAAAAGCGGCGACGGTTTGTTCGCGGTGAAGATGGTTGGGCGTGTTGATGACAATCAGGTCAACGTCATCTTTCAGCGCATCGGCAAAATCAACCGACGCTCGCGGCTTCGGTTTGCCGAACGAGTTGGCAGCAAGTTTTACTGCCGCTTGTTCGGCGCGTTGAAGATCAACGTCAACGCAACTGACCATTTCGACGTAATCGAGGTCGCGATAAACGCTCAGGTAATGATCGGCGATCCCGCCGCAACCGACAAAAGCTGCTCGAATCTTTTTCATCTATTTTGCTGGCGAGTCCAGAACCTTGATCGGAAAATCTGCCGACGGTTGATGTTGCTCGCTCATGATCTTTTCAATTCGTTTGACGATGTCAGGATGTTTATCGGCCAGGTCTGTTGTTTCGCCGACATCCGCCGCCAGGTTGTAAAGCTCAATTCGCGTGTTGCCTTTGTGCAGATTGCGCCGAAGCCCTTTCCAATCGCCCAAACGCACGGCCTGTTGTCCGCCGTAACCGCCAAAATCCCAAAACAGAAATTCGCGCTTCTTCTGTTTGCCTTTGCCTGTCAGCGTTGGCAGAAAGCTGACGCCGTCGCTTTCTTTTGGCGAAGTAACTCCGGCTATTTCAGCCAACGTTGGCATTACGTCATAAAACACCATTGGCAATTCGCTGATGCTTCCGGCTTTTATCTTGCCCGGCCAGCGGACGATCATCGGCACGCGAATTCCGCCTTCGTAGATGCTGCCTTTGAAAGCGCGGAATTTCCCTGTCGAACCAAAGTAAACATAATCGGTTCCGCCCATCCTGCCGGGCTGGAAATCGAAATCCCTGGTTACGGTTCCGAACGCTCCGCCGTTGTCGCTGGTGAACAAAACGATTGTGTTGTCGTCGAGTTTCAGTTCCCTCAGCAAATCAAGAATTCGTCCGACGCTGCGATCCATTCGCGTGACCATCGCCGCATAAGCCGCGCGCGGCGACCGATGCGGCAGATAACCGTTCTTGCCGTCATATGGCGGGTCGTCCCATTTGCCTGCGTATTCAGCCAACGAATCTTCAGGAACCTGCAAGGCCAGGTGCGGAATCGTGAACGGCACGTAAGCGAAAAACGGTTTGTCTTTGTTATCGCGAATGAATTTCAGAGCTTCGCTTTCGATCAAATCGTGCGAGTAATGTTTGCCGGTCAGACCGCGATTGTTGCCTTCCAGCAAGACCTTCTGATCGTTGCGCCACAGATGATCGGGGTAAAAGTTGTGAGCTTCGCGCTGGCAATTGTAACCGTAAAACAGATCGAAGCCCTGCCGGTTCGGATCGCCTTCGCTGCCGACAAAACCCAGCCCCCATTTGCCGAAAGCGCCTGTCGCATAACCTTGCGCTTTGAGCAATTCGGCAATCGTCACTTCGCCGGACGGAATCGGCCACTGGCCTTCGGGGCGAACTTCTTTGTTGTCGCGAATGAAAGCGTGGCCGCCGTGTTTGCCTGTCATCAGCACGCATCGCGAAGGCGCGCAGACAGGCGAGCCGGAATAAAACTGGGTGAAGCGCATTCCCTCCTTCGCCATTTGATCCAGGCGCGGCGTGCGGATTTTCGTTTGGCCGTAACTGCCCAAATCTCCCCAACCCAAATCGTCAGCCATAATAAAAACTATGTTCGGTTTGCGAGCCGCACGGTTTTGCGTTTGAGAAAAGACAGCCATCGTCGTTGCAGCAGCGAATACGGCTAAAACAAATAAAGCAGCGAATGTTTTCTTTTTCAGCATCATCGCTTCATCCTCAGTTTGACTTGACCAGTTCGCCGTAACGATCGGCAAAACCTTGAGCGACATAAAAACAAACATCCCACAAATCAGTCACAGGTTGCCGAGTGTGCGGCAATGTTTGCATGTAATTGGGCGGGCCGAATTCCGGATTGAAAGTGAAATACTCCGCTCCGGCTTTCAATCTGGTTCGGACGATTTCATCCCACCAGGCGAAATGCGCTGCGATCTGAACCGACCATTCAGGCGCGCGCGGATCGTTGACCTGCGGGCCTTCTTCGTGACCGATGCGGCCATGCAAATGACGAGCGCGCGATATGCACAAAGCCATGTCTTCCGGTTGATCTTCCAACAGGCTTTCGCAAACGTTGACGAAATGGCTGAAGTCCGCGTTGATGTGCAATTCGGGAAATTCGCGCAACAACCGAGCCGTCGCCGCCGGAGTGAACATCGGACGCCCCCGATGCGTTTCGTGATTGATCATCAAACCGGTCTTCCGTTCGATTTCCAGAGCTTCGGCGAAAAACCGTTTTTGCAACTCAAACGGCCACCAGTCCTTGCCGCCGTGAACGGTGATCTGCAATGGTTCTGTTCGCCGAGCCTTTTCAATCTTTTCGCGGAATGAGGCGAAATGTTCTTCAGGCGTCGCGCCGTCAGTAATCACCATCGCCACAAATTCGAGGTTGCGATCACGCAGTAAATCCAGAAAATGACCGAGTTGGTTTTCATCCGTCGGAACTTGCGCTTCGACGGCAGAATAGCCGGCGGCGGCAATCCGCTTGATGTTCTGTTCCAGCGTGCCCTCCATTCCCCACAGACTTTTGACGAGTTTCAGTTTCATAGAAAAAGATTTCTCTCCCACGAAGTCACACGAAAAAGACACGAAGATTTTTTCTTTGCTTGGTGAAACTTCGTGTGACTTCGTGGGAAAAACGCTTTCTTGATTTCAACAAACGATGTTGTTCGCTTCGCCGCCCCAGATGGCGACGCGCTCTTCGGCGGAAATTTTCTGCGCTCCGATGGCGTGATAATGAAATTGCAAAGCTCGGCGACGCGTTGAAGTGAAATTGCTCGGCGTGCCGTGCGGAATGTAGCTGTCGAAAATCAGACAGCCGCCGGGTTCCAACGGAACGGCGACGCGCTCTGCTTGCAAACCGTCCATATCGGAATCGCAAATCTGCAAGTCGCGAATCTGAAAATGCCAGAACTTATCGCGGCGATGCCATCCGGGCATCACTCGCATGCACCCGTTTTCGACGCCCGCCGGATCGAGCGCGATCCAGACGCCGACAACGCGAGTTTCCGGCGTCAGTTCAAAGTAAGCGTGATCCTGATGCCAGGGCTTTTCGCGACCGTTCGGCGGTTTGATCAAAGCCATATCCTGAAACATCGTCGCTTCGCCGCCGAGCAGTTTGTTCATCAACGACAGCAGCTTCGGATGATTGGCGATGGCTTTCGTGCGCGCTTCGTAATCAACGAAGTAAAGCAGGCGGCGCACGGCGTCCTGCCGCTCTTGAAAACTCAACTCATCCAGTCGGTCTTTCACATCGGCGCGAAATTGAATGTTCTGAAACTCCGGCACGTTTCCGGCAATCAGATGCGACAAACCGTCGAGCGCGGATTGAACTTCATCGGGTGTGAAAGCATTGCGAACGGCGATGAAGCCCTGTTCGTGATAACGCGCGATGTCCGCGTCAGTGATGGAATCAAGGCCGTCAATCGTTTCGGCAACGGCGGCGTAATCGTATAAATCCGGGGCGTGCTGGATGACTTCTCCGTCAAAGCTGATCTGGTTCGGAACTGGCATGGCTCAATAATTAAGTTGGGTTGAAATCTCAATGTCCTCGTCTGCTCAACTGGTAAATCAACGCCGAAGCAAAAGCCAGAATCGCAGCCAGAGGACCGTAAATGAAAAAAGACGACATCGCCGCTTCCAGTGACTTGTCGTGAGCGTTTGAAGAAATCAGATTTACCGCCAGCATGCCAATTACGACTCCGGCGACGTATCCGACAACAGCGGATAAAATTGAAAGCAGGATGATTTTCATATCAATTACTTCCGCCACCAAGGCATTCAACAACTGCTCTGTCCGAGAAATTTCAAAAAAGAAATCTGCATTCCCTGCCTATCAATTGATAATGGCTGATGGTTAATGGCTAATTGGCTTCAACACGGGATAATGATCAAAACACGTCAGGTTTTTCCAGCGCCTGCTGAGTGAACATATCTTCCTTCAAACCGGTGTTGAATTTGATGTCGTCAACCATCAGAACGGTTTTTGTTCCTTCAGTCGGGGAACTCATTTCAATTCGTCTGGCCACCCAGATGTTGGAAATTTTGACCAGTTCGCTGGCTTTCAGTATCCGAAGCCGCTGACCGTTCTTGTCATACATTTCCACCAGCGCCGAATACGGCACGTCAACCGGCACCCAGATGTAAACGTAAGCGTATTGCGATTTGTCAGGCGAAACCGGACGAGCTTCTATCTTATAAGTCTTGCGCCCGTCAATGACTTCGCCTTCGCTCAGGAATTTGTAGCTGTAATCGTCCAGCACGCGTTCGGCCATGTCTTCGTTGGTGAAATCTGTTCCTAGAAAACGCTGGCGCCGTTCCTGTGAAGCGATGCGGCGGACGCGTTGAATAGCCGGAGTGTACAGCCATTGACGGTCGGTCTGGCCGCCTTCGTTGAGCGAAAGCAATCCCACGCCGCGAACTTCCGCCGGGTCTGTGAACCGAACCAGCGTTTTGCTGTTTCCCAATCCGCCGATTTTCCGCATAGTGAATTTCTTGCTGCGGACGTTTCCCTTCTTGTCGTAAACGTCCATCCGCGCGCGCCAGGTTGTGTCGCGGCTGTTGTCCTGTTTGTACACGACTTCCATGATCTTGCGCGCGTCCTGAGCCTGAATTTGAGAAAAGGCAAAAGGCAAAAGGCAAAAGGCAAAAAGGCGAAATATCAATTTACATCCACAAACCATG